>CANGKD010000009.1 GCA_947454495.1 Actinomycetota bacterium | reverse complement strand
TAGAACCCGGTGATTGCCGTGGGCACGGCGATGATGGCCGCCCAGCTCGTGACCTTTTTCATGATGAGATTCATGCGATTGCCCTGAATGGTGAGATTGGTTTCGAGCAACGTCGTGACGAGGTCGCGCAACGACTCGGTCCAATCTGCCACGCGAATCACATGGTCGTACACGTCTTGGTAATAAGGCACCATCCGAGCGTTGATCAGCTTGAGGTCGTGGCGAATCAACGGGTTAATGACTTCGCGCATGGGCACCGTCAATCGACGCAACACCACGAGTGACTTACGAAGTTCGTACGATCGCTTCTGCACGCCGATGCGCGCTGAGGATTGCTCGTCGAAAACGTCTTCCTCGAGCTTTTCCATTTCGACATCGAGTGACTCGACCGTTTCGAAGTAGCCGTCGACAATCACGTCGAGCAACCCCCACAGCAAATGGGATGCTCCGGCGGATGCCAAATCAGACGAATCCGCCCACCGCGACTCAACGCGGCTCATGTCAAAGCCTTCGTCGGCCCGCACGGTCACGAGTGCGTTTCGCGTGAGGAAGATCGCGAGTTCATGACTGACCAACTCCCCCGCATCCGTATCGAAGTGAACGGCGTAGGCGTTGATAAAGACGTGGTCATCAAAGTGCTCTATCTTGGCGCGCTGGCGACCTGAAAAGGCGTCATCCATCGACAACGCACTGAATCCCAGTTGCGCACCGAGCACGTCAAGTTCGTCGCGCGTCGGTGCCACGAGGTCGAGCCAGAACCACTCCGTCTTGGACCCCGTGAGGGTCGCCAAGTCGTTCAGTGTGACGGTTCGATTAACCGGTCCGCGCGGGGAGAAAATTCGAGATTGAATCACGTTGCCATGCTATGCGCAGGTCGCAGGCTTAGCATGAGCGCATGACCGAACAAATGCCCTACACCGTGAAGGCAACCCGCAACGGATACGAGTTACGGCACTATGACCCCGCCGTTCTCGTGCAGGTGACAGTGACCGGCAGCTCCCAGACGGCGGGCAACATCGGGTTCGGTCCGCTCGTTCGATACATCAGTGGCGACAATCACCCCGGTCGGCGCATGGCGATGACATCTCCGGTTTTGCAGGAGTCACAATCATCCGAGACTCACGTCATCAGTTTCGTTTTGCCACAAGACGTCTCCGTCGATGACATTCCACGACCACGGGATGCGCGGGTCTCGACAATCGCCGTTCCCGCTCGCGATATGGCGGCCCGCACCTATATCGGACGATGGACCCAGCGAAAGTTCGACGAGAACGCAGCCGAACTCGTATCCGTGCTCGCTCGCGACGGCATCACGACCGTCGGTTCACCAAGTTGGGCTCGCTATGACCCGCCGTGGACACCACCGTTCTTGCGACGCAATGAAGTGCTCGTGGAAATAGCGAACTAACTTTTCGCACAACAACGACTGAGGTCTCGTCATCCCACGATGACGAGACCTCAGTCCGAATCTCGTTACCTTAAGGCAACGTGGTCACGAACCGTCAACTATGAGCGAACGCGACGCCGGGCGAAGGCAATGCCTCCCGTCGCGATGAGCATCACGCCCAACACGCCCAATGCAATCGCGTCGCCAGGGTTCAGTCCCGTGTTGGGCAGAACCGGGTCGGCCGGCGCACATGCGCCTTGCCAAAACTCAACCGAAATTCCGGCCGGCATACCGACGGAGAGCTCCGGTGACAGAGAGGAATACCTTGCTGTCATAGACTCCCCAAGCGTGTTGATGGCCGCATTCATCGCATCGTCCGTGCTCGCCGACGGCGTCTGCATTTGCAAGAACGTTGCGTAATAGGTGGACGTTCCAGCAGCAAACGTTGTCGCCTCGCCCGTGCTGATTGCCATGTCAGAGGCGTCTGTTCCGGTCACCGTGAAACTTGTATCGCACCCCGCAGCCCACGCAACGCCGGACGGCATCTCCGCGTTGCTTTCCGCCGTGATGATCCAAGTGTCTTGATCACCAAACAACATGCTGTTCGTCCCGTCACCACGAACGCCACTGGAAGACACACCGTTGTACGTGCTGTATTCCCACTGCACGCTGATGTACACATCGGGGACGACGATGTCGGCACCCGTGGTGTTCTCGACGGTGTAGAAGAGTCGGGCAACGTTCAATGAATCGAGAATCCGGATCTCAACCGTTGCGGTTAGACCAGCACCAGGCTCTCCCACGGGAATGACATACGGTGCGCAGGTGATGATTGTGTCGTCACCGTCTGTGGTTACTCCCCCGGGAGCGTCGATTGGGTCGGAACACCAGTCGTCCGACGTGACAATGGTGCCTCCATCGGTGAATTTCAATAGCCCAGTTTCGTAGAGCTGCGACGTGTACGTGTCGGCGGCATCAGTCGAACCATAGGCATCCAGACTGTCAAAGTCCCAGCGGTATGAGCTGTTGATGATGGGGCCGGGCCACGGAGTCGCAGCCTGGGCGGCCGTTGGCACAAGAACTGCCCCGACCGCAATTAGCGTGGCACCTGTCAAAAAGCGTATTTTCTTCATCATTCCCTCGTCCAGGATTTTCAATGTGAGTGGGGAAATCCCACCTATTCGACCCTAGCAAGAATTAACAAATAGTTCGTTAATTTTGCGGAGTAATCCCGAAGAGAATGCCATGATTTACGTGGTCGTTTTCGTGAGCGACACCGATGCAAAACTCGCAGAATCGAATGGAGTTCGACATGGCGCGACCTCGCCTCGACTCCGCTCCCCCGGGTCAACCGCACCTCGATGAGACATTCTGGCTTCGCGTGTGTGGCGAGGTAAACCCGCCGACACGCGACAGATTTCTCTACTTGACCATCGAGGAGTTCGGCAGGCTAGGGCCTGGTCGGTTTAGTCACACTGCCGTGGTGCGCCAACTGGGTTACACGATGGCCATGATTAATCACTATTTCGGCTCACGAAATGGTCTCATCTCGGAGGCCGCTGCCGTCGTGTACGACATGTATGTCGAGCAGATGCGACGCGGCGTGGCTGAAGCACCACACAATCCACTCGATCGACTCCGAGCATGGATGCGCACGCAGGTGCAGTTTGCCTTCGATCGCCCGGGTTGGGCAGTTGTGCACAACTACCCCGAACTCGCACTGGAGAATCCGGTCGAATTGGAGTCGGAATATCGAGCCCGAATGACACAGGGCTTCGAAGTGAATCTGGGTCGACTGGCGCTCCTGATTCTCGACGTCAAGTCTGGACAGGTGACCCAACCCGAGATGACACCGGAAAATTTCGATCGCGCGTCGTATATGGCCAACTCACAACTTGTTGAGCTGACGGCAAGTGTGGCCATGTCCACCCTGGGCGCGGGCGTCTGGGGAGCCGGATCACACGCGCCTTCTCGTGCAACCGCGGAGGCCGTTGCTCTGCGTGACCACGTCATTGCCGCACACATCGAGACGGTCATCCGTTCAGTACAAGCCTCGGATGTTTCGCGTTAGAACGCCTCGAGCCTCACTCTCACGTGTCGATGGGCGGCTTCTCCCGCGAGCGTCCGGCGAAAACCGCCCACGCGATGAGTGGAATCAGCACGCTGACGATGCCCGAAAGTAATCCCCAGTTGGAGATGAGCTTGCCCCACGCTGTCGGCAACCGCGAAAAATCTGGCTCAACGATGAAGTAGAGCAGTGCCGCCGAAACGAGAGAAACCGCCGCGAGCACGAGCACGAGTGAGCGCCAGTAACGCTGTTGGAATCGAAGTCGCGTTATCGTGCGACTCAACTTCGTCTGCTGTGCGCGGGATTCTTGAACCGCAGTTCGAGCCACGATTGAGAATTCGATGGCGTCATCCCAACGCTGGCGCGCAATCGACGAGTCGTGGACCGAGCGGACCATTCCAACTATGGCCTGCGTCGGCACGGATACGGTGCGCGCGTAGTCCTCGAGCGCGATTGCAACCCGCGCCATCAACGGGAACGAACCCTGGATTCCCAGCCCTGCCGTTTGCGTCGCGAGCGATGCGGCCACGCCCGTAATGGCCTCACCGATCTCGCGAGAAGCTTCCTGGTGCGGAGCATCGGTAATGCCCGGTGAGCGACTGAGCATCCGATGCACGGCCAGCAGCGCCATAAGCGTGTCCGCTTGACCACCCGGCCCCGCAAGTTCGCCATCCGCAACGTCGGGAATGAGCTCGAGTGCGAGCCGTGTTGCGCGAGCAGTGTGGTCGCGTTCGATGTCGACTTGGAGGAGATTGAGTCGTTCGCGCGGCCGAAGCAACCGCTCGGCGAAGCCAACCTTCGACTCGAGGGAGCCGGACCCGACGATGTGCCGCGCGAGTGCATCTGGTCGGAGAGCGTCTGGCACGGCGAGTCCGCGCTGCTGCGCCCTGACGAGGTAGACAGCGCTTCGAGCAACATTGGAGGTACTCTCACCGGCAAGCGCACTCACGAGCCACTCGGTGCTTGAGGTCACCGCAAGGCGCAAGTCGATGTCCCGTGACTCGCCCAGGATCACCGACGCAACGAACACGAACGCGGCGGTCGGAACCGCAGGTCCTTCAAAGCTGCCGTTGGGTCTGACTCGCTCGAGTAAATCGGAGGTCAGAGCCGACCAGTCTTGGCCCTGGAAGATCGTGGGTTCCAGATCGAGAAACGCGCCGAGCACTTTCGCCGTGTCAAAGATGCTCTGACCAATGAGCCCACGAGAGAGCACCCATCGGGCCTGTGCGAGTCGATCTTCGAACCCGTCGGTCGACCCGCGCTCGGCGACCTCAAGCTGAGCTGTATGTTGCGCAGCGTCGACGTGAGCGATGCGTAGCACACGGAGTCGCCCAGATTCGACGAGCTCGACGCAGTGGGGATCGAGTCGCGCCATGACCTCGGTCGGAACATCGGGAGTTACCACGACTGCGTCATGAACGCCCCCGGCAATCGCCACCGCGGCATGTCGCATCGCAATCTCATCGTGCGCGTCATAAACGAACACTCGCATGCCGGCAGCGCGAAACGACGAAATGATCATGCCGGTGGAGAGCGAGCTCAGCTTCGAATCGACCAAACCGACGTTGTAGTCGCCCCCGAGACCCAGCTGAATGAGATTCGTCAGAAGCTGGTCATCCCGAATTCGATCGAGCGCAATAGAGGAAAGCATGATGCGCGAGCGTCCACCGGGCTTGAGGTGCTCCAATACAAGAGGTCGGGAATCATCGCTGTCGGCATCCGTGACCAACGTCTTCCACAACTCGTCGCGTTCCGGCTGCCACCAATGCCAATAGAGTCCCTGAAGGCTGGAGTCCAGGGCCCGTTGATTCAGACGAGCGAAGTCCACCTGTTCGGGAAGCAACGAAAACTGATGACCGCCCGAGGTTCGTGCGGCGGCGATTCGACCTTGCGACTTGGGCTCTGTGCCGGGTCGGGCGACGGGTCGAATTCGGAGTTGATCCGGCAAACCCGGGACGCCTTCTCCGCTTCCGGCCAGCAACAACTGGCTGAAAATCAAGATCGAGCAGTCGCCGGTGACGGCACCGTGCCACACGTCACTCAATTCGCCGTTCAACGCGACACGCAGATCACGGTCACCCAACACACCTGAGACCATGATGATGAAACGAGCACGCGGAATTGTCTCCCTAAGGCGCGCGACATCGAAGAGCTCCACGAGCTCGAAATCACGCACACCGGCTTCTACCAACAGGGGGCGAACGTCGAGATAGTCAGCGTTCTCAAATTCTGACGACTTCGCAATCACCAGCACGTTGGCCATAGCCACTCCTCCCCCGAGCGGTGACCGTGTGCCCCCCCCCACAGGGGAAGTCTAACGACGAGGTCACCGCGACAACGATGAACGCTCGTCCACGAACACGAAGTTTGAGGGAGCTACCATCAATCGAACGCTGGCTTGACCCGAGGCATCCGAAACCGGGACACTAGGGTCGCGATGCATCGCACCGCACTGAGCAATCGGATGTGGTAACAACATCCCGCCCCGCAACAACTCCCAATGAAGAGAGAGACCATGCCTGAATCACACATGCCGTTGCCCGTGAAGGCGACGCTCAAACGAAACCTGGGGATGTGGGCCATCGTCGCCCTCGGCCTGGGTTACATGACTCCCACGGTGGTCTTCGACACCTTCGGCATGGTGGCCGAAGGGACGAACAACGTCGTGCCATTGGCCTACCTCGCGGCACTGATTGTGATGGTATTCACCGCAATCAGCTACGGAAAGATGTCGAGCGAATTCCCGAGCGCGGGCTCTGCTTACACCTACGTCAAAGAATCCGTGCATCCCAATGTCGGCTTCATGGTCGGCTGGACGTCGATGCTTGACTACCTTCTCTTGCCCCTCGTCAACGTGATCATCGTGCGCAGCTACTTGGAATCATTCTTCCCAGATTTCCCAGGTTGGATTTGGGTCGTTGCAATTTCGGTGATTTCCACGGCGATCATCTACTTCACGATGCGTGGCACATCCAACGTCAACACCATTCTTTTGGTGATTGCCATCGTCGCGATGGTCGTCTTCGTCGTGATGACGGCGGCTCAACTCGTACAGGGTGAAGGAGCGGGAACACTCGCCACGATGACACCGTTCGTGCACAGCGACATTTCTATGGCGGCCGTGTTGATGGGTGCAACGATTGTGTGCTTCTCGTTCATTGGCTTTGACGCCGTGACCATGTACGTGGAGGAGGCCCGCACTCCCCGTGTCGTGCCCCGCGCCATCATGCTGACCGTGCTTATCGGTGGAGCAATCTTCATCATCACTGCGTACTTCACCCAGGCGCGCTTCCCGGACTACAACGAATTCGCACCCGGTGGAGACACGCAGTACATCGAGAACTCGACGCTGCCCATCATCGGTGAGCTCGTCGGCGGACAGACGTTGAAGGTCGTTCTCACCGCGGCAGGATTCGCGGCTACCGTGGCCTCGTTGCTTGCATCGCAAGCATCGGTCGCCCGCATGCTGTTGGTCATGGGTCGCAACAACGTGTTGCCTCGCAAGTTGTTCGGCTACGTGAGCCCCAAGACCAGCACGCCCACGTTCAACGTGATTCTTGCCGGTCTCGTCTGCTTGCTCGGTACCTACCTCACACTCGAGGTCATCGCGGCGTTTATCAACTTCGGCGCCCTGATTGCCTTCACGTTTGTGAACGTGTCCGTCATTGCGTGGTTTGCCATTCGTCAAGGCAAGCGTCGAGGATTCAGCAACGTATTTCGATACATCATCCTGCCGGGAATCGGTGTGGCGATGACCGCCATTCTGTGGGCGAACCTTCACATTGATGCACTCATCGGTGGTCTCGTCTGGGCGGGCATTGGTCTGGTCTACCTGTTGATCATCACGCGAGGATTCACGAAGAAGGTCGCGGGCTTTGACGAGGCGCAACCCGTCACGGGCCACAACAAGGTGGTCGGCTAGTCCGCCAGCAAAACCAAAAAATTCGGGCGGGATGCGCAATTCATCCCGCCCGAATTTTCTGTTGGTGCACCCCCAGGGACTTGAACCCTGAACCCACTGATTAAGAGTCAGTTGCTCTGCCGATTGAGCTAGAGGTGCAGTTGGTTGAAGCGCGCTTCAAACCTCGACAACATTATCAGCAGATATCGTGACCGTGAAATTCAGGCAAACGTCGTCGGGTCACGAGTTTTGACGCCCATGACGCTTTTTTGGGTTAGCGTTGCGCTCGACACATCAACACCGACGGCGGTGTGGGTTGGAGAGTGGGCATGGTCGAGAAGAGAAACGCATTCGAGATTGGCACCGAGGAATGGCTCGCCCTAACCGGCGGCCGGCTCACGATTCCGCAAGCACTCGTTTTGTCGGCACAGGGCCTGACTCAGGCACTCGGCGCACGTTTCAGCGCGAGGAGACCAACACCGGTCGAGGCAGCTGGGCAGGCCGCGCGCGTGGCCATGGCGCGCAGCGAACTCGAGACTGTTCTCACGACTCAACGGGCACGCGTGCTGGATCGCCAGGGCCAGCCTGTTCTGAATCACGCATGTCGCACCTACGTGCTCGGCGCGGCGCTCGTCAGCGACGAGGTCTTTGACCGCGTGGACCTCATGGCGGCGACGGTGGCTGCGCTGACCCACGACGACGGACTCGTGCATCCGTCAACGCCCGGAGACTGCTTCACCGCCGATAGCGCTGTCGAGGCCAACGCCATGATGTCGCAACTCGGACAATCGGCTGAGAAGGCTCACGTTGCGCGGGCCGCGGTCATTGCTCACTTTCAACCACGACTGCCGGCGCATGCCGGCCCCGACGCTCGATTAGTTGCGCTCGGCGCCAGTGCCGACGTAATGGGGTTTGGCCTCACGAGGATAGACCCGTCGATTCTCGTGGAAGTCTGGCGGGAGTGGCCGGACCTCGGATTTCTGCCCGACCTCAAGAAGTTGCTGATTCGCGAGCGAACCCGCGCGCCACGAACCCGACCCGGCGTGTTGTCTTACTCGGGCATGCCGTCTCTGCTTCGATCCGGACGATAACGCATCAACGCGGAGCGTAATGTGGAACGCGTGACCCCGACGCGCTTTTCCCTCGATGACGACCTGCAACTCGCCCTGCGACTGGCGGATGCCGCCGACGCCATTAGTCGTGAACGCTACCTCTCACTCGACCTCGAGGTGACGACGAAGCCCGATAAGACTCCAGTGACCGATGCCGATCGAGCCATCGAGCAAGCCATCATCGACATCCTCGCCGTCGAGCGCGGGGAGGACTTCATGCTCGGCGAAGAATTCGGCGAGCAACCGGGTCGCGTGGCCGAGCACGAGGTGGTTCTCGGTGACGGAGCGCACGCACATCCTCACCGGCAATGGATTATCGACCCGATTGACGGCACGTCGAATTTCTTGCGCGGTGTGCCGGTGTGGGCGACGCTGATTTCGCTCGCGATCGACGGCGACCCCGTGGTCGGCGTGGTCAGCGCACCGGCACTGGGAAAGCGATGGTGGGCGGCGAAAGGCAACGGCGCCTGGGTCGACGAGTCAGCGGATCCGCTCGCAAACATTCCGATTCCGGATGAACTCGACGGGCGCCTCGCCACACCCATGCAAGCTATTGCCGAACCTCGGCGTCTCAACGTGTCGGCCGTCAGCGACCTTGCCGACGCGAGCATCAGCTACAACTCGCTCCAGCAGTGGGACCAGGCCGGCTACCTCACCCAGCTCGTCTCACTCTCGCGTAAGGTGTGGCGAACTCGCGCGTATGGCGACATGTGGTCGTACATGCTCGTGGCCGAAGGTGTGCTCGACGTTGCCGGCGAATTTGACCTCAAGCCCTACGACATGGCGGCCCTCATGCCCATCGTGCGTGAAGCCGGTGGCACGTTTACGTCAATCGACGGTCACCCCGACTGCTGGCACGGCAGCGCACTTGCGACGAACGGGCACCTACATGCGGCCGTGCGGGCCGAACTCGGGACCGACGAGTAGCGCAATCGAGAGCACGATAAAGATCACGACGAAGATTGTTGGCGTGACGAATCGGGCGACATTCATCCACGGAGCGAAGGCAATCGCCTGGCGCGAGGTGGCCGATTTCGTCGGGAGCTCGTCGAGGTCGTCGGCAATTGCGAGCGCCTGAGTCGCGACGGAATACTGCACGAGCGCGCCCAGTACACCCGATGCGAGCAGGATGCCCAGCACACCGACACGCACCAACAGGTTCGCGCGGTCGAGCCCGAGGCCCAGCGCGACGGCCGTCACAATGAGCAAGAACGTCGGCGCAAGTTGAGAAAAGATGAGGTGCCCGCGGGCCTTGGCCCACAGCCCGAGAAGTTCGCGTTCAGTCATGACTCGAGCCTAGAACAGCGCGAGCCGTGACACGGCGTGTGTTACCCGTGATACACGACCGGGCCGCCCCGTGAGGGACGACCCGGTCGTTGTCGAGGTGCGCGCGACGCGCATCCGTCGCGTTTAGGCTTCGGGGTCTTTCACGCCTTCGTCGACAATGCCCTTGGCGGCCAGCGCGGCGGCACGTGCCTCGACGCGTGCCATGAACTTCGCCTCCGACTCGGCAGCAAACGCCGGGTCGAGGGGCTTCACATCGATGCGCGGCTTGCCGTGGTGCTTCTCGATGTAGGCGTCGAGCTCGGGGCCCGACTCCCACGACGTGATGAGGCAGTATCGGGGCTTGTCGCCGTTGTGCCATACCGCGTGCCAGAAGCGCTGAGTGTCAAGAATCATCTGCGCACCGGCGGGAAGCGGAATGCGTACCTCGGTCGACGGGTCGAAGCGGTCTTCGCGCAGGATCATGACGGAGTCTTCATCGTTGGTGAGGTTGAAGAAGCCGCGCACAATCCAGCCCGTACCATCGGGGTTCAGACGGTTGTTGTCGTCTTGGTGCAAGTTATAGAGCGAGTCGGAGTACTCGTTTGGCTGAAGCTCAATGACACGGCAACGACCGATGTTCGCACCCGGCTCCATGGCGCGCTTGGCGAGAATCGGCGCCTTGTCGAGGTTCGCCTGAACCCAGACACCGTCTTTGTCGGTGCGCGGGGGCGTGTGATTCCAGAATCCGTTGCACTCCATCTCACCAAACGCGCTGGTGAGGGGGGCGAAGCGGGTGACGCCCGAGGACTTCCAGTCGACATACTCAATGTCGAGCCATTCCTGCGGGTCTTTGCTCTGGTCGTAGGAGTCGAGGATGATGTATCCCGTTTCCTCCAGAGCCTTTGAGCGGATGTAGCCCATTGGTTTTACCTTTCGTCACGGACAAGCGAAGTTTTTACAGGTCCGATTACGGTCAAGCCTACTCTCGGGACTCGTCAATCCTTTGGTTTGTGGGGGCATCCGCGGCACGCGGAAGGCGGGATTTCAATTCCTCCATACATCCAATCCATCCACCGTCGATGCTCCACCCCGACACGCGATTACACCAGGCTGGATTGACTAACCAGATACAACTACTGTGGGGAACGTGATTCGAATTACAGAGTCCAATTCAGTTCTACTTTTGAAAGGTTGTCTATGAATATCTCCTCGCGCGTCGCGGTTGGCACAATTGTCAGCATCGCGGCCATCAGCATGCTTGCTCCGACTGCGGCATTTGCTACCTCCAGCGTTTCATGGTCACAAGCGACCATCTGCCCCGGAGAATCGGTGACATTGACCGTCAACGGACTCTCCGACGGAACCGTCGTAAATCTGACCGCTCCCGAGTACGCCACCGTCTACACGACACTTAACCCGACGCCTTTTGCGCTCTTCCCCACAGCATCAACGGGGGCTTTTCCTTATGGCGCATTCCAGACTTATGTCGGTGAAACGTACACCTACGAAATAGTGAGTTCGTTAGGTCCATCGGTATCAGACATTCAGTCAGTCGTATCGGCGGCGTCGATTCAAGTGCTGGCCGAGTGTGCGGCACCCGCCCCGGTCCCTGAGGCAGAAGCGTTGCCGAACACCGGTTCGTCTTCCGATCAAATCGCCGCTCTGGCTCTCGGTGGCGCGACACTCGCTCTCGGCGGTGTCGTTCTGGCGCGTCGCGCCCGTCGGGCGACGGCTGGTCGCTAACCAACACAGGCTAGACAATGATCGAGGCCCTCCGCGTGAATCGCGGGGGGCCTCGATCATTGTTGAGCTTTCCCGCCTCGTGCTCACACGCGCTGGACGAATCCACCAGACCCGCAGCAAACCTTGGGAGTCGGATCGACACGGAAGAACACTTGAATAACTAATCGAATGCAACTAAGTTCGTTCACAAGATTTCGGTCTCGAAGTCCCGCTCACAATTTCATCCGAAGGGGGATCTTCATGAAGATTCGAACACTTGCAGCGGTTGGCGCCGCAATAGCACTCGCCCTGGGCGGGTCACTCGTGCCAAGCGCGGCTTTCGCAACCTCATCCATCTCTTAGTCAGCACCGACCATTTGCCCTGGCGAGACCGTAATTCTGACAATTGATGGTGCCACTTCGGTAGCCGACCAACTACCTCTCGTAAATCCGGAGGTCTACAGACTCAACGGCCAGGTCGGACCTGGTGTATTTGCGGGTTCGTACCCATACGACCAAATCGTTGGGGGTCTTGGACCGGGCGTGAATCACATGCTTGTTGAAATTGTCAACCTCGGAGATCCTACCGACCCTACCGCTGCCGTCACCGTCGTCGCGTCGAGCGACCTGCAGATACTTAGCTCGTGCACCCCGCCAGCACCGGAACCAGATCCCACGATTTCCTTTAGTCAGGCCACCTTGTGCCCCGGTGAGTCCGTCACGCTCACCATCAACGGCATTTCAGACGGTTCGCGCGTGGCCTTGACCGCTCCGAGATTCTTTAGAACAAACTCCGGCGGCGTTCCTGCGCAATCACTTCTCAGCGGGCCCGGCACATACGAATGGTGGTCATATTACGTCGGGACAACAGTCACGATTGACATCATCAGCACGACGAACCCATCTGACCCATCGATTATTCCCACCGTGCTCGCCACAACGAGCATGGACGTACTGAGCGACTGCGCCTCACCACCGGCACCGGACGAGCCCGCCACCGCGACTTCGAGTGCTCTGCCAGAGACGGGACTTAATCTATCCATAGTCGGAATCGCAATTGGCTCGGGCCTCGCGTTTGCCATTTTAGGTTTCTTCATCATTCGCACAGGCCGCCAGCTCCACGTCGTCTCGGTCAACCAGCGACTTTCCGCCCGCATGAAGCACCTCGACGCTATTCTCCGCCGCATTGAAAACAGCCCCCGTCGCGGTCGAAGCAATCGCCGATAAACGACACGTCGAAGGGCTCCGAGGCATCTGCCTCGGAGCCCTTCAATTTTGGAGCGTCAATAGCGTGTGATGGTCGACGCACGTGGTGGAGATGGGGGGAATTGAACCCCCGTCCACTGCTGTGATTGTGAGTCTTCTACGGGCGTAGTCGGTGGAAACGTTCTACTTGGCTCCGACTTTTGTCACCAGACACCTAAGTCGACAAGCCCAGCCACAGTGCAAGTCCCGCGTTGCCCGGAGGCGCAACAACGCAGCTAGTTCCCTAGATAACGCCAGAACACGGGTCGGGATCTAGCCCGGTCTGACGGACTTCGAAGCTCGCTTAGGCAGCGAGGGCGAAGTCGGTGCGCTTAGCTTTGGCACCTATATTTTGCAGAGAGCGTTTACGAGATAGCTCTGCATCCTCGGCCCGCTTCTCTCCCGCTCTCAGGCAATGTCGAAACCGATCATCCCCATGAAGGTGGCGAAGCGAACCATCACACGCTATTGACTTGTCAAACCGCCAGTTACGACGGGCATTCACGCCTTTCGGCGCGCACGTAAGCATATAACCGCGCGCTGACAATAGGTATTCCCCAACACTCAATCCGACGTACGCTAGCAACATGACTACACGCGCCGCTCTCGAAGCAGAAAAAATCACGACGCTGGATGGTCGCGCAACGACCTTCGGTGAATTCGCCGGTAAGACCGTTCTGGTGGTGAACGTGGCGTCGAAGTGTGGCCTCACTCCGCAGTATGAGCAGCTCGAGCAATTGCAGCGCGAATACGAGGGCCGTGGCTTCACGGTTGTCGGCTTTCCGTGCAACCAGTTCATGTTTCAGGAGCCCGGCTCAAACGAAGAAATCGGCGAGTACTGCTCGATGACGTGGGGCGTCACCTTCCCGATGATGGACAAGGTGAAGGTCAACGGCCTCGGTCGCCACCCGCTCTACAAAGAACTCGTCAAGGTCAAAGACGCGGGTGGAGCTGCGGGACCCGTGAAGTGGAATTTTGAGAAGTTTCTCGTGTTGCGTGACGGCACCGTCAAGCGTTTCCGCCCCACCACCAAGCCCGACGACCCGGCGATCATCGCCGCCATCGAAGCCGACCTCAGCAAGTAGACGCAGTCGGCAACTGTCTTGCTAGCTGGATGCGCTAGTCGCCCAGCCGGTTCTTGGTGCGCATCGCGCGCTGAGCTTCACGCGTATCTTGACGCTCACGCAGTGCCTGACGCTTGTCGTATTCCTTCTTACCTTTGGCAAGAGCGAGCTCAACCTTGGCCCGGCCATCCTTGAAGTAAAGCTGGAGCGGAACGAGCGTGTAGCCACCCTCTTTCACCTTGCCTGACCACTTCTCGATTTCACGCTTGTGCATGAGCAGCTTGCGCTTGCGTCGAGGAGCGTGGTTGTTCCACGTCCCTTGGTGATACTCCGGAATATGAACGGCGTCGAGATACGCCTGGCCACCCTCAAAGAACGCATAACCATCGACGAGGGAGGCGCGTCCCTCACGCAGCGACTTCACCTCGGTGCCCCACAGCACGATGCCGCACTCGAGCGTGTCAATGATTGTGTAGTCATGCCGCGCCTTGCGGTTGGTGGCGACAACTTTTTCACCCTTTTCTCTGGGCATCGCACACCTCCACTTCGCACACGTGACCGACGCTGTCGCGACGATGAAACCAGGCGGAGAGGTCCGCCGGCCTGCCAGTTTAGCGCGAGAGGATGTTGCGCTCGGGCGAGCCCGTGTACAACTGTTGCGGACGACCGATGCGCGTTGCCGGGTCGGAGTTCATCTCACGCCAGTGCGCGATCCAGCCGGGCAGGCGGCCGAGCGCAAAAAGCACGGTGAACATTCGCGTAGGGAATCCCATCGCCTTGTAAATCACACCCGTGTAGAAATCAACATTTGGGTAAAGCTTTCGCTCGACGAAGTAGTCGTCAGCCAGGGCGATCTCTTCGAGCTCTTTTGCGATGTCGAGAAGCGGGTCGCTGATGCCAAGCGCGGTGAGCACCTCGTCGGCACTCTCTTTGACCAAACGCGCACGCGGATCGTAGTTCTTGTAGACACGGTGGCCGAACCCCATGAGGCGAACGCCGTCTTCTTTGTTCTTGACCCGCTCCACGTATCGCTGAACCGATTCACCCGACCGCTGAATCTCACCGAGCATGGTGAGCACGGCCTCGTTTGCGCCACCGTGCAATGGGCCGAAGAGCGCATTGATGCCGGCCGAAATCGAGGCGAACATGTTGGCGTCGGTTGACCCCACGATGCGCACAGTCGATGTGGACGCGTTCTGTTCGTGATCTTCGTGCAAGATGAGCAGGCGCTCGAGCGCGCGGACCATGACCGGGTTCAACTCATAGCTCTCGGCACGGTTGCCAAACGTGAGGCGCACAAAGTTTTCGACATAAGAAAGCGAGTTGTCGGGATACAAGAACGCTTGTCCGATGCTCTTCTTGTGCGCATACGCCGCCATGACCGGCAACTTCGCCAGCAAACGGAACGTGGCGACCTCGATGTGCTTCGGATTCTTCGGGTCGAGCGAGTCTTCGTAATAGGTCGACAGCGCCGATACACCCGCCGACAAAACAGGCATCGGGTGCGCGTTGCGCGGGAATCCAGAGAAGAAGTTCTTCAGGTCTTCGTGCAGCAGGCTGTGGCGCTTGATGTTGAGCTCGAACTCGGCCAGCTCACCCGCTGACGGAAGCTCACCGTAAATGAGCAACCACGCGGTCTCAAGAAAGCTCAGGCTGGTCGCAACCTGTTCGATCGGGTATCCGCGGTAACGCAGAATTCCGGCGTCGCCGTCGATGTAGGTGATGGCCGACTTGGTCGACGCCGTGTTCACAAATCCGTAGTCAAGAGCGTGCAATCCGGTGGATGCGGTGAACTTCGACATGTCGACGGCGTCACGCCCATCGGTGCCCCGCAAAACCGGGAATTCGCTCGTTACTCCGTCAACGGTGACCGAAATAGTGCGGCCATGTGCAGCCGGAATAACGGAGTCTGTCATGCGTAAAGCCTAAGGGTATTTGGAGTCGCGAGAGTATCGCCTCAAGCGCCCCGTAGGCGCTCTGCGGCAGAAGTTATCCGCTCATCGGTAGCCGTGAGTGAGAGTCGGATGTGGTTCGGGAAGTGATTTCCGTAGAAGTGTCCGGGACCGCCAAGTATGCCGAGACCGGCTAGCGTGCCGAGCGATTCCCACGCGTCTTTTCCCTCGGTCGCCCAGAGGTAGAGGCCGGCCTCACTGTGGTCAATTCGAAAACCCGCAGATTCGAGGGCCGGTTTGAGACGGTCACGCCGCGCACGATAGATCTCCTTTTGCGCCGCCACGTGAGCATCGTCGCCGAGTGCGACAGTCATCGCATTTTGCACCGGTTGCGGCACCATCATGCCCGCTTGGCGACGGATGTTTGTCAGCGGTGCGATGAGGTCGGCGCATCCCGCAATAAACGATGCCCGATACCCGGCCATGTTCGATTGCTTGCTGAGCGAATAGGCACACAGCAATGAATCGAACGACCCCTGTCGCACGTCGTCATCGAGAATGCTCGGGATGCGCGTCGAATCCCACGGCGCCTCCCAGCCCAGTTCGGCATAGCACTCATCACTCACGAGCACGGCACCGAGCTCGCGCGCACGGCGAACGCAGGCACGCAGGAAATCCACACTCCGCACCGAACCATCGGGGTTTCCCGGGGAGTTGATCCACACGAGTTTGGTGGCGGCCGGCCAGGCTGCCGGGTCATCTTCGGCGAGAGCCGTTGCACCCGCCATCGTGGCGCCGATTTCGTACGTAGGGTAAGCGGCTCGTGGGTGCACGACGACATCGTCCGGTCCGAGTCCCAGCATGATCGGGAGCCATGCGACGAACTCTTTTGACCCGATGGTGGGCAGCACGTTGCTGGCGTCGAGCGCGGTGACGCCACGTCGCCGGGCGAACCAGTCGACGATAGCTCGAGCGAGGTCGCTCGTACCGGTGGTGAGTGGGTATGCGTGCGCATCCGTTGCCGCTGTTATCGCATCGCGCACAATCTGCGGCGTGGGATCGACCGGTGACCCAATCGAAAGATCAACAATTCCGAGGGGGTGTTGCGCCGCACGCGCACGCAACGGTTCCATGGCATTCCACGGGTAGTCCGGAAGATTCAGAAACACGCGCGTGCGCCGCGATGCGGGCTAGTCGACCTGGGGCGGAAGAACCGAGACCACCGGGTGATCGCCGGCAATTACGCCAACCTTGGCGGCGCCACCGGGCGAGCCGATTTCGGTGAAGAACTCGACGTTGGCCTTGTAGTAGTCGGCCCACTTCTCAGGAAGGTCATCTTCGTAGTAGATGGCCTCGACGGGGCACACCGGTTCGCACGCACCGCAATCCACGCACTCATCGGGGTGGATGTAGAGCATGCGGTCGCCCTCGTAGATGCAGTCAACCGGGCACTCGTCGATGCACGCGCGGTCTTTGACATCTACACACGGCAGGGCGATGACGTAGGTCACGGGGAGCTCCTTGAAAGGTAAATCGAATCGGCCTCTAGTTTAGCTTTGCGCGCTCACGTCACGCGGACGGCGACGCGGGATGCGCGGCCAGAAGATGATCACCACTGTGACCAGTGGGACACCAACAATCCACGCGTTGCCCACCCAGGAATCGGGTACGAGCACAGACCCGCCGGGTCCGCGTTGACTGAGAAGATACACAGCGCCGAGGAGGGTGAGTCCGCTGAGCATGAGCCCCCAACGCGAGATACCCAGCAACAGAAGCCCGATGAGCCATGCCACGACGACGGCCAGCGAAAGAACCAGCCCCCAGGGCAGGTCACTATCGGCGACGGTCACGTGAGACTGATGAATCACGGTCGTCACAGCACCGACGACTGCGCTGAAAACGATGGCAACAATGGTCAACACAATGGGAAGCACGCGGCTAAGACTACCCGCCCGCGTTGAGAGACCTGGAGACCGTGGTGTAGGTTTACTAAGGTAATCCTTACCTAACCATTCGTACACGAAAGAGTTTTCGACATGCTGGCAAATCTCTTCATCGCACTGCGCGAGGGACTCGAGGCTTCTCTTGTAGTGGGCATTCTTATTGCCTATGTCGTTCGAATGAATCGGCGGGATGCAATTCGCCCCATTTGGGCCGGCGTCGGTCTCGCCGTGGCGTTGTCGCTGTTGATTGGCTTCGCCCTCGCGCAAATGACCGGGTTGCCAGACGCCGTGTTCGAACTGACGGCAGGATTACTCTCCATCATCGCCTGTGGGCTCGTCACGTGGATGGTGTTTTGGATGGCCAAGACGGCCCGCAGCATGCGCGGCAGCCTCGAGGCGGGCATCGAAAAGACGCTTGCGGGTGGGGCACTCGGATTGATGGTGATCGCTTTTGTTTCCGTGGGCCGGGAAGGCGTCGAAACCGCGCTGTTCCTCTGGGCCGCTGCTCAAGCCGCCGGACAGTCGGCACTCCCCTTGCTCGGCGCGCTCATCGGACTCGTGGTTGCCGCCGGCTTGGGTTTCGCGATCTACCGCGGAATGGTGCGCCTCAATCTCAAGGCTTTCTTCACGTGGTCAGGTTCGTTCCTCATCATTCTTGCGGGTGGAGTCTTGGCCTACGGGGTGCACGAGCTGCAAGAAGTCGGACTGCTCCCCGGTGGAGAAAATGTGGCTTTCGATGTGTCGAGAGCCATTCCTGCGGACAGTTGGTACGGATCACTTCTTCGAGGCACGATTGGATTCAGGCCCGAAATGACCTGGTTCGAGATAGTCATCTGGGCGCTCTACATCGCCGCCACGCTGACGGCGTTCCTGCGCATGTCGACGCGCAAGCTTCCCGGCGTGACGACGACACCCACGACGCGTGTGGGCGCCGTCGCGCACAACTAGCTCTTCGGAGTCGCGATTATCACCAGCACGTTGCCGGTGCTCGACGAACCGTCCGTTGCCGTCGAGACCGTGACACTCGTCGTGGCATTTTCGAACACCCCGAGGTAGTTACCTTCGGACGACAGGTCCATACTCTGGGTGAACCCGCGACCAAGGAGTGCCGCCACGAAGGTGTCGAATTCGCCCTTGGCGTCTGCGACTTCGAAGGACCCCGAACACCCCATTCCGTCGCCGCAGAAGACGGTGACGATTTTGCCGGTCGGAGTAGGAACGTCCGTCGGCCACGACGCCGGGATTGTGCCTCCATCGATCTCAACGTCGACGTCGGTCTGACTTTCGACCGCGCCTTCAACGAGATTCTCGGCAACCTGATCACTCACCGCTTGCAATGGGTTTGCGCAAGCTGACAAGCCCAATGTCAGCCCAAGGCTCACCGCGACTACCGACGTCGCGGCCAATACGTTTCGTGCGTTCATGACGATTCCCTCCCATTAATCAGGATTGGTCCTGATAGGTGGAAGTTACTCCCCCGAATTCGCACCAAAAAAGGGGCGTGGGCGAATCTTTACCAAACGTGAGAAATCACGTTTCTGGCGCGAAACGTTGATTACGCCTGGTCTTGCTTCTTCAGGCGACTTGTCGCACGGGCGCGTTCGGTCATGTCGAGCACAACCTTGCGAATGCGCACCTTTTCGGGCGTCACCTCAACGCACTCGTCTTCACGAGCAAACTCAAGACATTCCTCAAGTGACAGCTGGCGCGACGGAGTCATCGATTCGAAGGTGTCAGACGTCGACTGACGCATGTTGGTCAGCTTCTTCTCTTTCGTGATGTTCACATCCATGTCATCATTGCGCGAGTTCTCGCCAATGACCATGCCTTCGTAGACCTCTTCGGTCGGGTTCACAAAGAAGCTCATGCGCTCTTGAAGACCGATGATGGCAAACGGAGTCACGACGCCGGAGCGATCGGCCACAATCGAACCGTTGGAGCGGGTGATGATCTGCCCGGCCCATTCGTCGTAGCCGTGCGAAATCGCGTTAGCGATTCCCGTACCACGCGTAATGGTCAAGAACTCGGTGCGGAATCCGATGAGGCCACGCGACGGAACAATGAATTCCATGCGCACCCATCCCGTGCCGTGATTGACCATACCTTCCATGCGACCCTTGCGCGCCGCCATGAGCTGCGTGATGGCGCCGAGGTGCTCCTCTGGCGTGTCAATCGTCATGTGCTCAAACGGTTCGTGTGTCTTGCCGTTGACCTTCTTGGTGACGACCTGAGGCTTGCCGACGGTGAGCTCGAATCCTTCGCGACGCATATTTTCGACGAGGATGGCCAGCGCGAGTTCACCGCGACCCTGCACCTCCCACACGTCGGGACGACCAATGTCTACAACGCGCAGAGACACGTTTCCGATGAGTTCGCGGTCGAGACGGTCTTTGACCATTCGAGCCGTGAGCTTGTGGCCCTTGACCTTGCCGACCAGCGGCGACGTGTTGGTACCAATCGTCATCGAAATGGCGGGTTCGTCAACCGTGATGGCGGGCAACGGACGCACGTCTTCGGGGTCGGCGATTGTTTCACCAATGGTGATGTCTTCGATACCCGCAATGGCAACGATGTCGCCGGGTCCAGCTGACTCGGCAGGGAACCGCTCGAGTGCCCGCGTCTTCAGCAATTCGGTGATGCGCACGCTCGACACGGTGCCGTCGTGCTTGACCCACGCCACCGTCTGACCCTTTTTGAGGTTTCCGTTGAACACGCGCAGCAGGGCGAGTCGACCGAGGAACGGCGACGCATCGAGGTTCGTCACGTGCGCCTGCAGCGGGTGCTCATCGTCATAGTGCGGGGCCGGGATGTGCTCGAGAATCGCCTCAAACAGGGGCTCGAGGTCGTCGTTGTCGGGCAACGAACCGTTTTCGGGCTTGTTGTGGCTGGCCGCACCGGCGCGGCCGGACGCGTAGACGACGGGGACGTTGAGTACGGCATCCAGATCGAGATCGGGGAAATCTTCGTGCAGGTCACTCGCGAGTCCGAGAAGCAGGTCTTGGCTTTCGCCCACCACCTCGTCGATTCGGGCATCAGGACGGTCGGTCTTGTTGACGAGCAAAATGACGGGTAGGCTCGCCTCCAGCGCCTTGCGCAACACGAAGCGCGTCTGAGGCAGGGGGCCCTCACTCGCGTCGACGAGCAGCACGACGCCATCGACCATCGAGATTCCGCGCTCGACCTCGCCACCGAAGTCGGCGTGACCCGGGGTGTCAATCACGTTAATCGTGATGGGGCCATTCGTTGCGTGAACACCCGAGTACTCGACGGCCGTGTTCTTCGCGAGAATCGTGATGCCCTTTTCGCGTTCGAGGTCGTTCGAGTCCATCATGCGATCGTCGGCACTGAAGTGCGCGTCGAACGAGTTGGTTTGCTTGAGCATGGCATCGACGAGCGTCGTCTTGCCGTGGTCAACGTGGGCGACGATTGCGACGTTGCGCAGGTCAGTGCGGAAGGCTTTCGCCATGACAGATACCTCTTTTTGTTCGGATGTGGAAAGCACATCCGACGTTGGATGCAGGTGATGGGGCGTTGACGCGAGATTAACCGCTATGCGCCGAATTTCACAGTGGCGCCTGGAATCGCATCAAGCAACTTCTGAGTATATTCCTCGCGCGGGTGATCGAAGACTTCTTGAGTGGTGGCCGCCTCAACGATTCGCCCCTTGTTCATGACACAGACACGGTCGGCAATGAGTCGAACCACCGCGAGGTCATGCGTGATGAAGAGGTACGTCAGCCCATATTCCGACTGCAAATCGTTGAGAAGTTCAAGAATTTGCGCCTGCACGAGCACGTCGAGGGCGGACACAGCCTCGTCAAGAATGACGATGTCCGGGCGCAATGCGAGTGCGCGGGCGACCGCGACACGCTGGCGCTGACCACCGGAAAGTTCGCCGGGATAACGGCCGGCAATCGATCTCGGGAGTGAAACCTGATCGAGCAACTCGAGAACTCGAGCCTGACGCTCCGCCCGCGTACCTACCTTGTGTGTGACGAGAGGCTCGGCAATCGTTGCCGTGATGCTTCGGAGCGGATCGAGCGATCCGTATGGGTCTTGGAACACGGGTTGCATGCGGCGACGCAAGGACTTCATGTCGGTCTTGCCCAAGAGGTCGACCTCTTGACCATCAATGACGATGGAGCCAGACGTCGGTTTCTCGAGCCCAAGCAACATTTTCGCGACCGTCGACTTGCCCGATCCCGATTCGCCAACCAGTGCGGTCGTTGTTCCGCGCGGCACGGTGAATGACACCTGGTCGACAGCGGTCAGCGGAGTCGACCGGAACGCGCCCGAACGAATCGCAAACACCTTGGTGAGATCTTTCACCTCGATTGCCGAATCGGCATCCGCAATCTGCTTGGTTGACATGGACGACACCTTGACACTCGCGCGACCCGACACGAGTCGGCGCGAGGAAAGACTCGGTGCGGCCTGAACCAGTCGCTTCGTGTAGGGATGTTGCGGGTTCTCGAGAATCTCTCGGCTCGGCCCCGATTCCACGACCTGACCCCGATACATGACAACGAGCCGCTCGGCGCGCTCGGCCGCGAGCCCCAGGTCGTGCGTGATCAGAATGACCGCCGTGTCCTGGTTCGCCGTGCGCTCTTGCAAGTGATCGAGGATGCCCCGCTGAACAGTCACGTCGAGTGCCGACGTCGGCTCGTCCGCGATGAGCAGGCGCGGGTTAGCAGCAAGGCCGATACCGATGAGTACGCGCTGCCTCATGCCACCGGAGAACTGGTGGGGGAACTGCTTCATGCGCGAGGCTGCGTCGGTGAGGCCCGCCTGCGCGAGCACTTCGATTGACTTGGCGCGAACGTCTTGCTTCGTCTTGGCGAGGCCATTTGCACGAATCGTCTCTTCGACCTGGAAGCCGACCGACCACACGGGGTTGAGGTTCGACATCGGGTCTTGCGGCACGAACCCGATGTTTTTTCCGCGCACGGCCTCGAGTTCGGCCTCCGACGCCTGCGCGAGATCTTGTCCGTCAAACATGATTCGCCCACCGGTGATTCGACCCGTGCCTGGCAGAAGGTTAATGATCGCGTGCGCGGTAGTGGACTTACCCGAGCCCGACTCCCCCACGATGGCCAGCGTCTCACCGGGCATGAGCTCGAGGTTCAGCTTCTTGACCGCGGGAATGATCTCGCCGCCGGCAACCTGGAATCCGACCGAGAGGTCTTCGATGCGCAGCAGCGGAGTTTTGGAATCGTTCATCGGGTGGCTCGCTCTCGCGGATCGAGTGCGTCACGAATGACCTCACCCATCATGATGAAGGCGAGCACCGTAATCGACAGGGCAATCGAGGGGTAAATCAATGCTTGCGGCGCCGTGCGAAGGTCACTCTGGGCTTGGCTGATGTCATTTCCCCAGGACATGAATGTCGTGGGAAGACCGACACCGAGGAACGACAGGGTGGCTTCGGCCACAATCGCCGCGGCCAACGAAATCGTCGTCACGACGATGACCGGGGCGAGCGAGTTAGGCATGACGTGACGAATCAGAATGCGGAACCGACTCACACCAATTGCCGTCGCGGCCATGACAAAATCAGAGTTTTTCACGCGCAAAATCTCGGCGCGGAGAACGCGCGCGGTTGAGGGCCACGCGAAGATTCCGATGGCGAGCGAAATGATCCACACGTTGCGATACGCCGAGAACACCGACATGACGACCACGGCGGCCAGGATGTAGGGGATCGCAAAGAAGATGTCGCCGACACGTGAGAGCGCCGCGTCAATCCACTTGCCGTAGAAGCCGGCGATGGCCCCGAAAATAATGCCGAGCACCGTGGTCAAAACGACCACGATGACACCAACCGACAGAGACGTCGAGGTGCCGTGCACGATGCGGCTGAAGATGTCGCAGCCCTGCTTGGTGTAGCCCAAGATGTGCCCGGGTTCGGGCGCACCATTGCTGTTCGAGAGCTGGCAATCCATGTCCGGGGCCACCTGCGTGAACAGAGTCGGGAACAGCGCAACCACGATGACGAGCAGGATGAGCACACCCGAGATGTAGAACATGGGGCGTTTGCGCATGTCGCGCCACGCATCCAGCCACAGGTTGCTGACTTTATCGTCAACGCGAACGGCGTCGATGACGTCGACGGGGGTCTCGTCAAATGGCGCCACGTAGTGGTCGGGTGACTTCTTGTTATTTGCCATAGCGAATCCTCGGGTCTAGTGCCGCGTAGAGCAGATCCACGACGAGGTTGACGACGAGATAAATGAGCACCATGACCGTAACGAACGAGACGACGGTCGGACCTTCGCCGCGAATGATGGCCTGATAAAGCGTGCGGCCCACGCCGGGAACATTGAAGATGCCCTCGGTCACGGTCGCCCCCACGAGAAGAACCCCGAAATCGACGGCAAGAAAAGTCACAACCGGAATGAGTGAATTACGCAGGATGTGCACGCCAATGACTCGGCGACGTGACAGGCCCTTCGAATACGCGGTGCGCACGAAGTCCTGTTGGCCGGTTTCAATCACCGAGGCGCGCGTGAGTCGAATGATGTACGCCACACTCACGGTTGCCAGCACGAACGCCGGCAGGATGAGCTCCTCCCACGGAGCTCCGCCACTCACCGTGGCTCGTGCCCAGCCGAGTTTGAGCGCAATGACGAATTGGGCAACGAACGCGATGACAAAGATGGGCAGCGACAGCAGAATGAGGCTGACCACGAGGGCACTCGCGTCGAAGAGCTTGCCCTTGCGAAGCCCCGAGATGAGGCCGATAGAAATACCGAACACCATTTCGATGAGAAGCGAGAGCAGAGCAAGTCGGATAGTGACGGGGAACGTCGTCGCGAGAATCTCGGAGACCGGCTGACCCGAGAACGACGTGCCAAAGTCGCCCTGGAACACGCCGCCAATGTAGATGAGGTACTGCACGATGAACGGCTGATCGAGGTGGTATCGCACCCGCAGTTGCTCGGCAACAGCCTCGTTCACACCGTGATCACCGAAGAGCGCCACGATGGGATCTCCGGGCATGGCGAAGACCATGAAATAAATAAGCAGAGTCGTGCCGAAGAAGACGGGAATCGCCTGAAGAATTCGGCGAATGGTGTATCCGAGCACGAACGTCAGCCTATACGTGTTGGTGAGAAAAAGAAGGAGGGACCAGCGCCGTGAAAACGACGCTGGTCCCTCCTCGTCACTTAGTTGTGAATTACTTCGCAGCCTTCGTGATTTGGTAGTACAGCGGCACCGAGTTCCATCCGAACTGAACGTTCTGGACGAGAGTCGAGTATCCACCGCTGACGGCGCCGTACCACAGCGGCACTGCGGGCAGTTCCTTGAGCAGGATCACCTGAGCGTCCTGGAACGCCTTGTTGGCGTCGGCAAGCGAGGTGGCCTCGTTGCCCTTCTGGAACAGTGCGTCAACCTCGGGGTTCGAGTAGTCACCGTCATTCGCACCAGCGTTGGTCTGGTAGATCGGCTCGAGGAAGTTGGCGAGAGCCGGGTAGTCAGCCTGCCATCCCGTGCGGAACGCCGTCGTGATGGTGCGGTCGGTTACGGCCGTGCGCAGTTCCTTGAAGGTTGCGTACGGGGCACCCGATGCGTCGATTCCGAGCGTGTTCTTGATGCTGTTGGTGACAGCGTCAACCCATGCCTGGTGTCCACCATCTGCGTTGTAGGCGATCTGGAACGAACCGGTCCACGGGGCGATGGCGTCGGCCTCGGCCCACAGCTTCTTGGCCTGCTCGGCGTTGAAGTCAAGAACCTCGGATCCGGGCAGGTCAGCCGACCAGCCGTCGATGACCGGCGAGGTGAAGTCGCGAGCAGGCTCGCGGGTTCCCTCGAAGATCACGTCGGTAATTTCTGTGCGGTTGATTGCCATCGAGATGGCCTGACGACGCAGGTCACCCTCTTCGCCGGAGAAGTGCTCCAACGACTCAGGAATCGTGAAGGACTGGAAGATTGCTGCAGCCTGGTCAACGGCACGGTCGCCGAGGTCAGTCTTGTAGGTGGCCAGAGCAGAGCTCGGGATACCGTCAATCACGTCGACGTTGTCGCTGAGCAGGTCAGCGTAGGCGGCGTCTTCGGTTGCGTAGAAGACGATCTTGAGTCCGCCGTTGGCGGGCTTGCGGCCACCCTTGTAGTCGGGGTTCGTCACCAGGTCAATGGCAACATCGTGCTGCCATGCGCCCTCGGCGGCGAGCTTGTAGGGTCCATTGCCGACCGGGTTCTCACCAAATGCCACCGGGTCATCGAAGAAGGCCTGAGGAAGCGGGAAGAACGCGGTGTAGCCGAGGCGCAGCGGGAAGTCCGACTGCGGGCTCGACAGCTTGACGGTGAAGGTCAGCGGGTCAACGACGGTGAGGCCGGTGAGTTCACTGTCTTCGTCGTAGCTGAAGCCCTCGATGACATCAAAGAAATAGCTGTTCAGTTGAGCGTTGCTGAGCAGAGCGCCGTACTGCCATGCGTTGACGAACGAGTCGGCGGTGACGTCTTCACCGTTGGTGAACTTCCAACCGCTCTGAAGCTTGATTGTGTAGGTCTGGTTGTCGTCGGTCGTGATTGACTCGGCAACCTCGTTGACCGGGGCGCCCGCTGCGTCGTAGTAGACGAGACCAGCGAAGATCGAATCGATGATCTTGCCGCCACCAGTTTCGTTGGTGTTGGTCGGGATGAGCGGGTTCTGGGGCTCGGAGCCGTTCGTTGAAACGATCTCGCTGTTGCCACCACCCGAGGTTCCGCCGGCGCATCCGCTCAAGACGAGCGAGGTGGCAGCGGCGAGGGCAACAATGCCCACTCCAATACGTGAAATCTTCACGATTCCTCCTTGTGTGTAGTGCTGTGACCGCCATCTCACCGTTGTGCAGCAATATGGCGAAGTACTCGTCAGCCTAGAACGCGCGAGGCGAATCCTCACGGTCGAGTCACGATTTGTTACGAGTTCGTCACCTTAGTCTGCGCAATCCGTGGGCTTTCGCCCAACAAAGCTATGCTTTCGCGCGTGACTGACACGCTTTTGGAATGGACTTCACGCCAGAGCCGCTGCCGCAACTGGTACGAGCTCGTCATCGTTTTCGGGCTCTCGCTCGGCGCATCCGCGGTCTATTCGATCGTGACCCTTTTGCGTCGACTCGCGGCGACCGAAGCGTTGAACAAGCAAACCGCGACAATAAACCAGCCCCTCGCGTCGGACCAGATTTTTGACCTGGTTTACCAACTGCTCGGGATTGGCTTTGCACTTTTCCCCGTGGCACTCGCCGTTTACTTGCTCTGGCAACCTGGGCGCAATCCGTTCCGCGAGATTGGACTCGATTTTCGCCAGCCCGTTCGCGACGTCGGGAAGGGCGTCGGACTGGCCACGGTCATTGGCATACCGGGAATTGGCCTCTACCTGCTCGGAAACGCGCTGGGATTAACGGTCACCATCGTGCCGACGGCCCTCAATACGTATTGGTGGACAACGCCGATCTTGGTTCTGGCCGCACTGAAGGCAGCGCTCGAAGAAGAGATCATCGTTGTTGCGTTTCTCTTCGCCAAGATGCGCAACCTCGGTGCGCGTCCGTGGCTCATCATCACGGTGAGCGCCCTCGTGCGCGGCAGTTACCACCTGTATCAGGGCTTTGGGCCCTTCGTGGGTAACGCCATCATGGGCGTGGTGTTCGGACTCGCCTACCAACGTTGGGGGCGTGTCATGCCGCTAGTCATTGCCCACTGGATTCTCGACATCGTGTCGTTCACCGGATACGCGATTGTGGCACGCGTTGCGCCCGGTTTCTTGCCCGGAACGTAGCAACCGCGAAATCGGCTTAGGCTCGTGGCATGCGTTTTCGTCTTGCCTCCGGCCTCGCTGCCGCGTCACTCGTCGTTCTTGCCCTGGTCGGTTGTTCACCGCTGGGTACTGCTAGTGGCGCGGATGCACTCGCGCATCTGACGACGGCGGTCGACGCATCCGTCGCAAAGTTTGACAACGAGGGTGGCACCGAGACGGTGAGTTTCGGTGACTACCACAACCTCTTGATCTTCAACCCGACGGCACC
>CANGKD010000008.1 GCA_947454495.1 Actinomycetota bacterium | reverse complement strand
GCACTTCGAGGATGTGGAGCCGCCCCGCACCCGCAGAAGCGGTGCCTTGTGGTGTCGAGCCATCGGCGTATTCGTAGCCGGCCCGACCCCGGATGCGCTGGTCACCTCCCGAAGAGAACGCCCAACCGCCGTCTTTTTCACTCGGGCCATTACCCGTGACGAGAACGACTCCGATCTTTGCGTTCTGTCGCGCGTCGTCGAGCGCACGGTAGAGCTCGTCCACGGTGTGCGGGCGAAAAGCGTTACGCACCTCGGGACGATCGAACGCAACACGTGCGATGCGACCGTCGAGCGAGTGGTGATACGTCACGTCGGTGAGCGCCTCAAAGCCGGGCACCGTGGCCCACACGTCGGGATTGAAAATCGCACTCACCTGAGCAGTCATGCGTTTAGCCTACGCGCGTAGGGCAAACTGGCGGGGTGACTCCGACTCTTCAGGATTTACTCGATAACTCACACGTGGTCGCCCTGCGCTTGGTCACACCGTTTCGGGGAATTGCCGTTCGCGAGTCGATGATCTTGCGGGGCGAGCAGGGCTGGACCGAGTTCAGCCCGTTTGACGACTACTCCGACGCCGAGTGCGCGTCATGGTTGCGCGCGGCCATCGAATTCGGTTGGTCACGCGCCGACGATGTGGTGACGGGTACCGGCTCGGTTCGCGTCAACGCGACGATGCCCGCGGTGCGTCCCGACCGCGTCGCCGAAATCCTGAGTCGTTTCGCCGGCGCGCGCACAGTGAAGATCAAGGTTGGCGGCCCCGAGACCACGCTGGCCGAGGACGTGGACCGCGTTCGCGAGGTACGCCGCCTCATCGGCGCCGAGGGTCGCATCCGGGTCGATGCAAACGGCACGTGGAACATAGACGAAGCCGAACACGCGCTGCATGCGCTCGCGGAGTTCGACCTCGAGTACGTCGAACAGCCGTGCGCGAGCATCCACGAACTCGTTCAACTTCGTGAGCGCACGCGCTACATGGGAATTCCCATCGCGGCCGATGAGAGTGTGCGCCGTGAGACCGACCCACTCGAGGTGGCCCGCGCCGGCGCCGCCGACATTCTCGTCATCAAGGTTCAACCGCTCGGTGGCATTTCCCGTGCTCTGCAGATTGTGCGCGAGGCCGGATTGCCGGCCGTCGTCTCGAGCGCCCTGGAGTCGTCGGTGGGCATCGCGATGGGCGCACATCTCGCGGCCCGGCTGCCCAACCTCGAGTTTGACTGTGGGCTCGGCACCGCGGCGCTCCTCATTGATGACGTCACGGATGCCCCGCTCCTCCCGCACGACGGCGTCATCGACGTCGTGCGCCCACAGGTGAGCGACGAGTTGCTCGCCCGTCACGCGGCGTCTCCCGAGCGCACCGCGTGGTGGCGCGAACGACTCACCCGCGTGCACGCCCTGCTATAGCGACGGGCCCTACGACAGTCCGCTATAGGCGTGAAGGCCCTTGAAGAAGATGTTGACCACGGTGAAGTTAAAGATGACGGCGCCGAAGCCAATCATGGCGAGCGTGGCGGACCGAGATCCTCGCCACCCACGTGTCGAACGCGCGTGCAGGTAACCGGCGTAGATGGTCCAGATGATGAAGGTCCACACCTCTTTCACATCCCAGCCCCAGTAGCGGCCCCAGGCTTTTTCGGCCCAGACCGCGCCGGCAATAAGGGTGAAGGTCCAGAGCACGAAGCCCACAATGATGAGCCGGTACGCGAAGTTTTCGAGTGTCACCGAGTTGGGCAGACGGCTCAACCAGGCCCAGCGGCTCGCTTGCTTGTCTGTGGTGGCACGCTCGCGGCGCTCCTGCAGCAGCTGTGCCAGTGACAGAGCGAACCCCAGGGCAAAAAATCCCGTGGCTAGCGTGGCAACGAAGACGTGAATCACGAGCCAGTACGACTGGAGTGCCGGCGGCAGCGGAACCACTTCGACGTAGTAGCGGGTGGCAGAGATCCCCAACAGGAGCAGGACAAGCCCGGTGATGAACGCGCCGAGGTAGCGAATATCCCATTTCAAATTGACGATCAAAAACACCGACATGATCATCAAAGTTCCGGTCATCGCAAACTCGTACATGTTGGCCCACGGCACGCGACTCGCTGCGATGCCGCGAAGAACCGTTGCGACGATCTGCAGCGCGAAGCCCAGCCAGGTGATGCTCAGTCCGATTCGTGCGAGGCGTGCCTTGGCAGAAGCCAGCCCGGACAGGTCAAGTGTGAACAGGATGAACGCAACCGCGTAAAGCCCCATAGCCGAGTACAACGACAGCACGGAGAACTGCGAGAAGGTATCGGTCATGGGGGTAATCCTAAGTTCCTAATTCGGTTCGCAATGCCGTCACGAGCTCTGCGACTCGTGCGTCAAGCGTCGGATCGTCCCCGCGCGCGAGGGCACCCACTTCGACCTTCGACCCGGTCACGGCGATCCACACCCGTCGACGCGGGATGAAGAGTGAGAACAGAAGCGAGCCGAGGGCCAGGAGCGCGAAGAACAGCACCCACCCCTGAGCCGGATCATTGTGAATGTCGAGCGAGACAAATCGTTTGACTCCATCGAACGTGACAGTGCCGAGACCCTCGGGAAGATCCACGGTGTCGCCCGGTTTCAGCTCGAGCGATGCCAAATCAGTTTTTTGTCCCGTGAGTTTGGTCATCTTCGACGTATCAAGTGAGTAAACCGAGCGCGGTACGCCTTCGTTGAGTCCGAGGTCGCCCTTCCAGACGTTAAAGGTGAGCACGGGATCGATCAGATCGGGATACATCGAGAAAAACGCGCCCGAGTGACCCTTACTCACCGTCGGATAGAAGAAGCCGACCAGGCCGAGCTGGTCGCTGAGCCCATCCGGCAATTTGACGACGCCGACAGAGGTGAGGTTCTTGTCTTGCGGCAAGAACGGAATTGTGTCCGTAAAAATGACCTCGCCGGCCGGATTGCGCACCGTTACCTGGGGCGCGTACCCGTTGCCGAGCAGGTAGATGTCCGTGTTGCCGTAGCGCAGCGGCTCGTTGACCTTGATGACCTTCGCCTCGGGCGCCTGATCTTTCAGCTGCACCGTCACTTTGGCCGTGTAGTCGGTCGGTTGGCCGATGGCGTTGGGGTTCTTCTCCTCGTAAACGGTGGTGAATGAGTCGAGGCGAACCGTGTAGGGCGTGAGCTCGGATGGGCTGAAGAACCGGCCCGGGTTGAACGAGTCATAGGCGAGCAGCGTGTTCGCGAACGCCTGTCCTTCGTAAATCACGCGCTGACCGGCAAACCCCGCGCCGCCACCGAGCCCCACGGCCACAAGCACGCCCACGAGAGCGCTGTGGAACACGAGGTTGCCCGTCTCGCGCGCGTATCCACGCTCGGCCGACAGCGTCAGACGAGTTTTCGAGTCATATCGTGCAATCCGGTAGCCCTGGCGGCGGAGTAGTGCTCGAGCACGGTCGATGGAGATTGCGGGGTCGGTGTTCGTGTCGAACGACTCACTTGCCGGGAGGCGGGAAAAATTCGACGGCGTTCGGGGAGGTGCGCTGCGCAATGCGTTCCAGTGATAGGCCACACGAGGCACGACGCACCCAATGAGCGACACAAACAACAGGAGATAGATTGCCGAAAACCACGCCGACGAATAAACGTCGAAAAGCTGAAGCTTGTCGAGAACAGGTGCGAGATCCTTGTTGTCGGCAAAGTACTGCGTGACACCGTTGGGGTCGGATGACCGCTGCGGAACGAGCGAACCAGGTATGGCTGCGATGGCCAGGAGCAGCAATAGCAACAGCGCGGTGCGCATGCTGGTGAGTTGTCGCCAGAACCAGCGCAGCCAACCAACCGGCGATAAGCGCGGGTTGGTCACGGTCTCAGATTGCGGGGACATATGACCCAATCATGGCTTGAAGTTCGGCCATCCAAACCGACCACAGTCCCGTAACCATGAGTACGCCGATAATGATGAGAATCACACCGCCGGCGATATTGATGGCACGGATGTTTCGGCGCAACACGCTCAGAGTGCGCGTTGCCCACGAAAAACCCAGTGCCACAACGATGAACGGGAGGCCGAGTCCCACACAGTAGGTCAACGCGAGAACCCCGCCACGCGCGGGAGATGCACCGTCGAGACTCAGGGCGAAAACGGCCGCCAGCGTCGGACCAATGCAGGGAGTCCAGCCCAAACCAAAGACAACCCCGAGCAGAGGTGCTCCGATGAGACCCGTTGCCGGCCGTATGGGAAGTTTCGCCGTGCGCTGGAAACGCGAAAAGAGCCCAACAAAGACCAGGCCAAGCACGATGACGCCGACCCCAAGGATGCGCGTGATGGGATCGAGCCACGGGCGAATCACCGCGCCGGCCGCACCGAACAGCACGCCAAACGTCACAAAAACCGCAGTGAAACCTACGACAAAGAGCACGGCACCCACAACGAGCCGGCCGCGGTTCGCAGGCTGAGCCGCCGTGCCGGCAAAACCGCCGACGTAGCCGAGGTAACCGGGAACCAGCGGCAACACACACGGCGATGCGAACGACACGAACCCTGCGGCGAGCGCGACGAGCATGGCAATCCACAGGTCACCGCCGTAAACGATGTTGCCCATCTACGGCGCTTCGGCTGAGATGTCGTTGATGAGCGTGGAGAGAATCGAGGCGTCCGAGAGCGCTCCGAGGATGCGCGCGGCCACACGTCCCTGGCGATCGAGCACTAGTGTCGTCGGCACCGCGTTCGGTGGCACGTTCGTGGCAAAGGAAAGTTGGGCGCCGCCCTGCGTATCAATAATGCTCGGGTAAGTCACCCCGAATTGTGTGTTGAATGTGGCTACCGTCTGCGCCTGGTCACGAACATTCACGCCCACGAATACTGTTCCCGACGGCGACGTTTTCTCGAAGGCAGTCATGAGGAGGGGCGCCTCGGCTCGACACGGTGCGCACCCCGCGTACCAAAAGTTGACGACAGTGACGTTCCCCACGAAATTGGCGGAATCAACAGCGTTGCCCGCCTCATCCGTTCCAGAAAACACGACCGGTTCACCACGGTTCTCGGGCACGATCTCGGTAATCGAACCATCCCCGGCGATGTAGTTCTTACCCGAGCCCGCTCGATACTGCTCCGCCAAGGGGTCACTGGCACACGACGTCAGAGTCAGCGTCGCCAGTAACGCGAGCACCGTCGAGACCGCACTCATTCTCCGCATCGTCACCACCGGCATTAGACCGCCCCCACATCAATCGAGTCACCCGCGAGCTCGGCGGCGGGTTCCACGTACCCCACCATGTGGAGGCCGAGAGACGGATCATGTGGGTTGAGCCATTCAAGGGTCGTGATGCTCGACAGTGAGCATTCGCGATTTCCCGGGAAGTGGGCCAACGATTTGCCCGAAAGGTGTCGGTTCACCATCCAGATGGGCAACTGATGACTGACCAACACGACATCCCCGTCGTCAACCGACATGCCGGCCTCGACAATGGCCGCCATCATCCGCTCGACGATGGCTCGATACGGCTCGCCCCAACTCGGGCGCCACGGGTTTCGCAAGAACTTCCAAAATCGTGGCTGACGCCATGCGGCGCCGGGCCCCCGCATGTGTTGACCTTCAAACGCATTCGTGGGTTCAATGATGCGTTCGTCGATGTGAATTTCGAGGCCGAGAGCCAGTGCAACCGGTTCCGCCGACTCCCTCGTGCGCTGAAGCGGTGAGGCGATGAGCTTGGAAAACGTGCGGTTGCGTTCGTGCAGGTTCGTGGCGGCAAGTGTCGCCATGCGCGCACCTTTTTCGGACAGCCCAAATCCGGGAATTCGCCCGTACAGCACGCGGTCGGGATTGAATACCTCTCCGTGACGCACAAGGTGGATTTGACGGGCGACCATGGTCTCAAGTCTACGGATGGCGCTGCTGGGGATTTCCCGACTGCAGCCTTGAGTAAACTTGGTCGCTATGACTGCCCGCACGCTGATTTCCGACCTCTCCCGCACACCCGAAGGGTCGGTGACCGTTGCCGGCTGGGTCGACACCGTGCGCGACCAGAAGAAGGTGCAGTTCATCGTGCTCCGCGATGAATCCGGAGCAGCCCAGCTCGTGCATCCTCGCCCGGAAGACGTCGACCCGCTCGCCGACGTGATCAGCGCTCTGGCCGCCGGAACGCACATTCGGGTCACGGGTGAACTGAAATTGGATGAGCGCGTCAAGCTCGGCGGGCTCGAAATCAAGATCGACACGCTCGAGGTCGAAACGACGGCCATTGCCGAAACCCCCATCGCCGCAGATTCCGGAATCGACAAGCGCATGGACTGGCGCTTCCTTGATCTGCGTCATCCGCGCAACAACCTCATCTTCCGAGTCGAAACCACCCTCGAGCACACCATGCGCACGTACTGGATCGAGCATGGATTCATCGAATTGCACACACCCAAGCTCATGGCCAGCGCATCCGAATCGAACGCCGAATTGTTCGAGCTCGAGTACTTCGAGACGAAGGCGTACCTTGCTCAGAGCCCCCAGTTCTTCAAGCAAATGGCACAGTCCGCTGGATTCGGCAAGATTTTTGAAATCGGTCCGGTGTTTCGCGCCGACCCCTCGTTCACCTCACGCCACGCAACCGAGTTCATCTCAGTTGACGCCGAGATCAGCTGGATTGACAGCCACGAAGATGTCATGCGCATGCAAGAAGAGCTTCTCGTGGCCGCCATCACAGCCGTGAAAGAAAAGCACGGCGATGAGATCAAAGAACTCTTCGACGTGGACGTCGTCGTGCCGACAATCCCGTTCCCCCGCATCCCGCTCGCGGAGGCAAAGCGCATCGTGGCCGAGCGCGGGTACGAGGTTCCGCGCGCCGATGATGACATGGACCCCGAGGGCGAGCGCCAGATTGCCGCGTATGTTGCCGAAAAGTTCGGGCACGAATTCGTGTTTCTCACCGACTACGCCGCATCGATTCGCCCGTTTTACCACATGCGTCGCGAGGGTGATGCGACCATCACAAACAGCTACGACCTCATCTGGCGCGGCACCGAAATCACAACCGGAGCGCAGCGCGAGCACCGCGTCGACATTCTTGAAGCCCAGGCGCGCGAGAAGGGTCTGGATCCCGAAGAGCTGTCGTTCTACCTTGATTTCTTCCGCTACGGAGTGCCCCCGCACGGCGGATTCGGTATGGGTCTGCAACGAGTCATGATGCTGTTGCTGCACCAACCGAACCTGCGCGAGGTCACCTACCTCTTCCGCGGGCCCAATCGACTGGCTCCGTAGAGCGAGTTAGAGGGCGCCGAGCTCCTGCAGTTTCGTGCGCAGGTCGGCGTCGGACGGCTCGACAGCGAACGTTCCGTCTGGAAACGAAATAACAGGGATGTTCTTGCGCCCGGCAATCGCCTGTGCGACGTCGGCGGCTTCGGGGTGGGCCTCGAGGTCGACATACTCGTAGTCGACTTCGTGTCCGTCGAGGAACGCCTTGGAACGGCGGCAGTCGCCACACCATGCAGCACCGTACATCGTGATCTTCTGAGGGTCAGGAGTTGTCATGCGTTCATCCTAAAGACTCGCCGGCAACCTGCTTGCGTCCGCGCGCGACCATTTTTCTAGGCACGGGGTAGAATCTTGCTCATGCATATTCTTGATTTCCTCTGGGACTTTGTCCTCATCTTCCTGTTCATCGCCTACTTCATGATCCTCATCAACATCGTGACGGACCTGTTCAGCGACCACGACCTCAGTGGTGGCGCCAAGGCACTGTGGATCATTCTGCTGATTGTCACCTGGTGGCTCGGCGCACTGATTTACCTCATCGTTCGCGGTGGAGGTATGGCCAAGCGCCGTCAGGCAATGATTGCCTCGGCCCAAAAGCAGCAAGAGGACTACATCCGCAATGTTGCCGGCACGAGCCACACCGATGAAATCGCCAAGGCAAACGATCTTTTGAAGTCGGGCGCTATCACGCAGACCGAGTTCACCGCACTCAAGAAGAAGATTCTCGCCGGCAAGTAAGTCGGCGCCGGTCTCCCGACGAGACCGACAACCGCAAAAACCGTCCGGGCTCATCACGAGCCCGGACGGTTTTTCTGCGCGAGGCAGCAAAGGCGATTGCGGCCCTAATCCCCCAACCACGGCCGCAATCTGGACTTCATGGTACAGGGTATTTGCCCTGCGTCAAGAAAGTGCGGCGAGCAGTCGATCCCGGTCTATGCGCCAGAAGTTGTGCACCTTGCCATCAATAAGCAGCACCGGGATTTGTTCGGAATAGGTGCGGAGGGCATCTTCGTCAGAATCAACATCAACTTCGACGAGTGCGAAGTCGCTCGGGTTTGCATCGAGTTGTGTCAGAACGGACGTGATCACGTCTCTGGCGTCATCACACAGGTGGCATCCCTGGCGTCCGACAAGCGTGAGCGTGCGCACCGACACGGCTACGCTCCCGCAGTGTCACCAAAAATGAAGTGGTCAACAACTTCGTCGATGAGCGCGGTCCACTTGTCGGGGTCGATTTTCACGGGACTAATGTCGTCTACCACGCGGCCGAGCGTGTAGGCCTGAATAAAAACCGCGGCCGCCATGGGATCAACCTTCGGGTCGACCCAGCCCTTAGCCTGAGCGCGCTCGATCAGTCCGCGCAGGGCATCTGTCATGCGTGCCTGTTCAACACCGAGAACGGCCTGGAAACGCGGGTTGAATCCCGCGAGACCGAAGGCACGGGCGCGCTCGAGACGATTAAGTCGGCGGTCGGGTCCCTGTGAAGCCGCGGTGATGGCACGAACGCCCGCGCGCATATCTTCCCGCGAGGTGGCGTTGGCGAAGACGCGATCCATCGCGTCGGCCGACTCGTTCACCCACTGCGTGATTCGGTACGCCAACCCCGTTTCATAGAGCTCTTCAAAGTCCTCAAAATGGTGGTACAGCGAACCGCGTGAAACGCCGGATGCGTTGAGTACGTCTTCGACGGTAACGTGCTCCGGGTCTGGTCCGTCCAGCATCTCCACCATGGTCATGAGGAGCTTTTCCCGGGTTGGGTGCATGGCGGATTTCGGCATGTGAATAGTCTACGTGCGCGTGAATTATCTGATTGAACGCAAACAAGAAGCGCCATCCGTAACGAATGGCGCTTAGACGTTTCCCTCCAGGCTGCTCACGCGGCCGGGGTGAAAACTACTTCTTGTTACGACGCTGGTGACGAGTTTTACGAAGCAACTTGCGGTGCTTCTTTTTCGCCATGCGCTTGCGGCGCTTCTTGATGACGGAACCCACGAAAACCTCACAGGATGAAACGGAACGGGCGGATTGCCCTGAAGAGACAGACTCGAAAAAGCCTTGTGTGAGTCTAGCGGATTATCTCCACGGCGCTTTTCCGAGCAGGTCGGCCATCGCGATTCCCACGTTGCGGGCTCCACGCATGAGGGCCGGCGGTGCCGCGGAGCGTCGCCCCAGAAAGGGCGTCAGCCATGCTGCAGCCGCCTGCAATGGCGCCGAACTGAGTCGGTAGAGGCGGTGTTGGCCGACCTCACGCACGGTGACGAGGTGGGCATCACGCAACACTTTGAGTTGCTTCGAGACGGTGGGCTGGGGCAAACCGGTGGCGACGACAATGTCGGACACACTTGCCTCAGCGGTCATCGGATTCGAGGCCGCAGAGGCAAGTGCGGCGGAATTCGTCGAGTCCGCGCGTTCGAGCAAGAGCTCGAGAATTCGCCGCCGCGTCTCGTCACTCAAGACATCAAAAATGTCGGTCATGGGCACAACAGTAACGCTGAGGTGACCCGACGCGGTCGTGAGTTAGGCCTGACCCATCTCCCGCTGTCGAGCAATGGCGGCGTTGGTGGCAGCGACGAAAATTCCGTACAGATTCGCGTCATCGAAAACGGCAATCGCGCGTTCGGTCGAGCCGCCCGGGCTCGTCACGCGACGACGAAGTTCCGCAGGAGTTTCGCCCGAGGCGTCGAGCAACTCAATCGCACCGCGAAACGTGCCGCGAACCATGAGGTCGGCCTGTGCGCGGGTAAAGCCCTGCTCTTCGGCCACCCGCACGAATTGCTCGATGAAATAGAAGAGATAGGCCGGGCCCGAGCCCGAGACCGAGCCCAAGGCATCGATCTGGCTTTCCTCGACGACGAGCACGTCGCCCACGGTCTCGAAGAGACGAACCGCGAGATCGAGGTTTTCCGGCGTGACTCTCGTGCCGCCGGCGATTCCGGTGACCGCCCGCCCGACGGTGGCGGGAGTGTTCGGCATGGTCCGAATTACCGCGTGTCCACCCGGCAGGTGCGCTTCCATAGCCCGTGTTGTGATGCCGGCCGCGACGCTGATCACGAGCGCAGACGGGTCCAGCGCATCCGCGATCTCGTCGAGAACCTCGGCGACCATGGCAGGCTTCACACCAATGACGACGATGGATGCGCCCGCAACCGCCTCCCGATTGGCCTCGGGATTGCCACCCGTCGTAAAGGCCGTGACTCGGTCTTCGGCATCGAAATCGTGCGCGCGCTCAACGTTGCGATTCGTCACGCGCACTCCACCCGTCACCTCAACGTGCGGGGAGAGAAGTCCGGACAGGATTGCCCGACCCATGGAACCCGCGCCCACCAGGGCAATCGGGGGCAGCACAACTCGGGGCGTGGTCATGTGACCATCCTAGAATCGAGCCATGAGCTCACACGGCGGAACCCGGGCGATTGTTGCTGCCCTCTTGGCAAATCTCGGAATCGCCGCGACAAAGTTCGTCGCCTGGGGCTTCTCGGGCGCCGTCTCGATGTTGGCTGAGGGGGTGCACTCGCTGGCCGATTCGGGCAACCAAATCTTGCTGCTCGTGGGTGGCAAACGCGCGAAGCGAGCAGCGACCCCCGCGCATCCGTTCGGATACGGGCGCGAACGCTACTTTTATGCGTTCATCGTGTCGATCATCTTGTTTACGATCGGTGGCGTTTTTTCGATCTACGAAGGCATCGACAAGCTTCAGCACCCCCACGCCCTCGAGCTCTGGTGGCTTCCGATGCTCGTGCTCACCGTTTCGATTGTGCTCGAGTCGCTGAGTCTGCGAACCGCCGTCAAAGAGTCGAACCCCCTCCGAGGTACCGCGACGTGGGTACAGTTTGTGCGTCGCGCGAAGGCGCCCGAATTGCCGGTTGTTCTGCTCGAAGACCTGGCCGCACTCCTCGGTCTCGTATTTGCCTTTGTCGGCATTGGCCTCACCGTGATCACGGGCAACGGTGTCTTCGACGCCGTCGGTACGTTGCTCATTGGAGCTCTCCTCATCGCTGTGGCCGTGATTCTCGGAATCGAAACGAAATCACTGCTCGTCGGCGAGGGCGCGCGACCCGAAGACACGGAGTCGATCGCGCGCATCATCAACGCGTCACCGAATGTCACGGCACTCATCCACATGAAGTCGCTCTACCTCGGTCCGGATGAGCTTCTCATCGCGGCCAAGGTCGGCTTCGTACCCACGGCCAAACTCGCTGACGTCGCGCGCGTGATTGACGATCTTGAAGTCGCAATTCGGGAGGCCGTTCCGGTCGCGAGAGTCATCTACATCGAGCCCGACGTCGTTCGCCCAACCCGCAGCACGCCACCATCGACCGAGTCGATTGTGGTGCGGGGGCTCGACTAGTCAGTCGGTCGCGCCTCCTGACTCGTTGCGCGCGTCGGCAAAGAACTCACGCAGTAGTTGCGCGCAGTCCGACTCCTCGACACCGCCGAAAACTTCGACACGGTGGTTCAACCGTCGGTCGCGTAACAGGTCCATGAGCGAGCCCGCGGCGCCGGCCTTGTCGTCCCACGCGCCAAACACAACGATGGGGATACGCGCCGCCACGATTGCGCCGGCACACATCACGCACGGCTCGAGTGTGACCACCAGGGTGCAGTCATCGAGCCGCCACTCGCCACGCGTTGCCGCTGCCCGGCGAATCGCGAGCACTTCGGCATGCGCAGTTGGGTCACCCGTCAGTTCGCGCTCGTTGCGCGCAGTACCGATCACTGTGCCCCGGGCGTCGATGACGAGTGCGGCGACGGGGACGTCGCCGGTCGCGGTCGCGAGTCGCGCATCCTCAATGCATTGATGCATGAGTTCCCGATGGTGAGGGTCGCCGGCGGTCATGTCACAAGGCTACGGCTAGGTCACAGCGCGTAGGGTGAAGCCATGAGCGTGACGGTTGTCGAGCATCCACTCGTGGCACACAACCTGGCACTTCTGCGTGACATTGCGTCACCGCCGTGGCTGTTTCGGCACGCCGTGGCCTCACTGGCAACACTCGTTGGCGTAAGTGCGTGTGCCTCGCTGTCGACAACGTCGCGGACAGTCACGACGCCCGTTGCCGAGACCACGGGCGACGGGATCAGCCCTCCTGGACCCCTCTTGGTGCCCATTCTGCGGGCCGGACTCGCGATGCTCGACAGTTTTCTCCAACTCGTGCCGGTCAGCGAGGTTGGTTTTTTCGGGACAAAACGCGACGAATCGACGCTGATTCCGCACGTGTACATGGATCGCATGCCAGCCGATCTCACGGGCCGGCAGGTCATCGTGATGGATCCGATGCTGGCCACCGGTGGTTCGCTCATCATGACGCTCGAACATCTGGCCGAGCGCGGCGCGCGCGACGTCACCTGCGCCTGTCTCGTTGCCTCACCCGAGGGAGTACGTGCCGTCGAGTCCGCGTTTGCGCGGCTGCCCGGGTCGTACCGACTTTTCGCTGCCGTCATTGACGAGGGGCTGAACGACCGGGGATACATCGTTCCCGGTCTCGGTGACGCCGGTGATCGACTGTTCGGCGCATATTGACGCATGCGCTACCCTTTTGTCATGACAAACCGTGTTCGCCCTGAGTCCACCGTTGAGGTGAGGGGAAACGTCGCGATGATGATGCGCGACGAAAACACGATGTGTTGTCGAATGTGCTGTTGCTAATTCTGTTCCGACTCACACATTCACTCGTGACGGAACGTACCCAGCGTCGATTGAGGGCACACAAGCCGTCTCGACCGGTGGTTCCGCACATCCAGACGAAGGATTCATCATCATGGCTGTAACCAAACTTGTTCCCGTACCCGACGAGACCCCCCGCCCTGTCGTGAAGGCCGTGCCGCGCGACACCAAGGCTCGCGGGTTTGCGCTCTATGTCGGTATCGATGAGGCCGCCGCGGCGGAGAACGGCATCGACCTCTCACAAATCGTCACGGCGCTGAAAAACTTGGCGGCATCGATGGCACCCGGCGCCGAGACCTACGCCGCGGTCGCGCTTGCTCCGGTCGGCTCGGGTGGTCGCAGCGTCGATGTCGTGCGCCTGGCCCTCCAGGAACCCAGCGCTGTCGCCCGACACCGCACGAGCGACGACGATGAGAATGACCTCGCGGGTGTCGTAGTGGACGTGTCTCGAAAGCGCGTGGTGATTGACGATGAGGTTGCGCCGCTTACCTTCAAAGAGTTTGAACTTTTGCAATATCTGGTCACGCATAAGGGCCAGACGATTTCACGGGCCGAAATAATCCGGTCGCTCTGGCGAGCCGATGACATTGACATTCCGAACGATCGAACAATCGACGTTCATGTGCGCCGTTTGCGATCAAAGCTCGGGAGATTCGAGGACATTGTTCGCACCGTGCGGGGCGAGGGCTACCGATTTGATGCGCACCCTGACGTGACGGTCCTTTTCGCAAGCGCGCCGAGTCCCGACGTCTTCTAGTCGCGCTGAACGGGTCGAACGGGTCGAACGCGCCATGGCAAACGAAATGTTTTTTTGCGCGCCCCTTGTGGCCCGTTATCAATCCGTTATAAAGTCGGACAAGCAACCGTTTGCTGTGGCGGTTGTGAATGTGATTGCTGACACTCTTGGTGTAACAGGGGGAGGGCCCGCCGGCTTCGGCGGGCCCTCACTCATGTGTGGCCACGTGGCTAGTGTGGAACCACGCGACGACCAGACGTCGACGAAGGGATGGCCATGGGCACAGCGATTGTGTGGTTTCGTGATGACCTTCGGCTAGCCGACAATCCTGCGTTGAACGCGGCGATAGAACATGCCACGTCCACAGGCGGGCGCGTGGTGCTCACCTACATACTCGACGAGGAATCGACGGGAATTCGGCCACTCGGTGGCGCGACGAAGTGGTGGCTTCACCACAGCCTGACTTCATTAGCTGCGCGCGTGACCCGGCTGGGCGGCACGCTCGTCTTGAGGCGCGGCAGTGCGTTCGATCAGGTGCGCTCTCTCATGCGAGAGACCGATGCCGACGCAATCTTTTGGAATCGTCGTTACGGTGGCGCGGAACGCGCACTGGACGCCGAAATCAAGTCGTACGCGGTGGCCGCTGGCGTCGCGGCACACAGTTTTCAGGCGAACCTGCTCCACGAACCGTGGACGATTCGTACCGGTGCCGGAAATCCTTATACGGTTTTCACGCCGTTTTGGAAGACGTGCCTGAGTAGCCCCGAACCCCTGCGCGCACCGCTTGATGCGCCAACAGAGCTCCTCGGACTAGAGCCTGGTCACGTGGCCAGCGACGAACTTGCCGACTGGCGCCTCCTGCCCACAAACCCGGATTGGTCAATTGGACTTGGTCTGCGTTGGCGCACCGGAGAAGCGGCGGCCCACGAAAAGCTTGCCTATTTTCTCGACGCCCGACTGAGTCGTTACGCAACGGGTCGTGATTTTCCCGGCGATAACAACACAAGCGAGCTCTCGCCGCACCTGCGCTTTGGCGAAATTTCGCCGTTCCAAATTTTCCATGAAGTGGGCAAGATTTCGGCGGCCGCCATGATCGCAGGGGGCGATGATCTCATCGAGGGCATCCGGCGGTTCAAGGCCGAGGTTGGGTGGCGCGAGTTCAGCTATCACCTGCTCTTCCATTGGCCCGACCTCGCGACGCAGAATTTCGACAGTCGATTTGACCACTTTGAATGGAGCGATGCGACGGACGGACGTCTCGAACGATGGCAGCACGGCACGACGGGAGTGCCGCTGGTCGACGCGGGCATGCGTGAACTCTGGCAAACCGGTTACATGCACAACCGGGTGCGCATGGTGACCGCGAGCTTTTTGGTGAAGAACTTGTTGCTCGACTGGCGTAGTGGTGAGGCCTGGTTTTGGGACACGCTTGTCGACGCCGACCCCGCGAATAACGCCGCGAGCTGGCAATGGGTCGCCGGATGCGGCGCCGATGCGGCGCCGTACTTTCGGGTGTTCAATCCGCTCCTTCAGGCGGAGAAATTTGACCCCGATCGGCGCTATCGCGAACGCTACCTCGGGGCTTACGACGCAGATACTGACTATCCCGACCCTGTCATCGATTTGGCGGGTTCTCGCACAGCGGCGCTCGCGGCCTTTGCCGGGGTGAGCGGTCGTTCTAAGGTTGTTCGGCCCCCGGTGTCACTCATCCCTTAGGTCAATGGAGCGCGTGCCGCCCATGTCATCGCACTCGGGTCTCGAGCGAACGCGACCTGCCACGCGATGCCTTCCGCGAGTGATACCCGTGGTGCCCACTCAAGGACGCGCCGCGCCTCGCGTGCGTCGGCACAGGTGCGCGTCACATCACCCCTCTGGGCCGGCCTGACACGCACGTCTATCGGGTTGCCCGTCACGGTCTCAACGAGTTTGACAAGGTCACGGAGCGAGATTTCATCCACGCTTCCGATGTTGAGGCACGTCAAACCGGGTGGCACCGGTCGTTCCACACTGGCAATAAATGCGGCCACAACGTCCGCCACAAAAGTGAAGTCACGCACCGTCGTGCCGTCGCCAAACTGTGTGAAAGCACCGCCATTCAGCGCCGCGTCGATGAGTTGGGCAATCGCCATGTCGTCTCGCTGACCCGGCCCGTACACGGTGAAAAGTCGTAAGGCGACAACGTCAAAGTGCGAGGCCGCTGCGTGTGCTTCGAGCAGGCTTTCCCCCGCGAGCTTTGTCACTCCGTAGGGGCTGCGCGGATGCGGTGAAGCGGTCTCGCGCACGGGATACTCCAGCGCCTCACCATAGACGGCGGAACTGCTGGCGAAGATTAGGCGGGGAATGCGTGCCTCGCCGACGATTCGCGCGAGCCTATTCGTCTCACCGAGATTGTCGAAAAGTTGACCGTCGAAATCGTCCCATGATGCGCGCAGATCGGCCTGTCCCGCGATGTGGATCACGGTATCAACACCCTGCATCTCGCTCGCCGTGAGACTGCCCACCTCACGGTGTTCAAAAAGCCACTCCCCCGAGGCGTGGGCGAGCTCGAGATTGCGGCGTTTGCGTTGGCGCACGTCGGGCGATCGGAACGCATCGATACCCCACACGTCATGACCTCGTGAGACCAGGCCCGCTACGACGTGGCTTCCGACGAAGCCAGCCGCTCCCGTGACGAGTACCCTCATCCCGTCAACTCGCTCATTCGACTTCGCTCGCGTCCGGGCGGTTCGTTGCCGACAGTTCCGCGAGCACGCTCAAGACGTCCTCGGCGGTCTTTGACCACGTGAAAGCCGCGACGCTCTGTGGCGCACGAGCCGCGTTGGGGTCGTGTGACGTCGACGATGCGTGAGGTGTGCCAGTGCCTCCGGATGGGATTCTCTGGGTAAGAGCGAGTTCGATTCCTGCAGCAATACTCTCGACGCTGTGTTGATCAACAAGAATCGCGCTCTCGGCAAGCACCTCAGGCAAAGCCCCCGCTCGTGAGGCGACAACCGGCGTGCCCGTGGCCAGTGCCTCCAGCGGCGGGAATCCGAATCCCTCATAGAGCGACGGAAAGACAACCGCGGTCACGCCGCGATACAAATCTCGAATCTCGGTCGGGGTGATGTTTCCCACGTGCACAACGAAATCGGGTAACGGGTGAAGGGAGCTTTCGTCGGACCCGGAAAGAATCAGCGTCAGATTTGGGTGTGCCTGACGTACTCGTTCAACGGCTCGAAACAGGCGCGCGTGATTTTTGTGCGGCAACCCCCGCGCTGGGTAATACAAGACCGGGTCGGCCGGCACCGTGCGCTGGCCCGGGCGAAAAAGGTCGGTATCGATGCCCGGGTAAACCCGGTGGATCTTTTCTCGCGACACACGGAGATGTTCAATGACCGACGCGGATGTGAAGTCGCTGACGGTCACAATCGCACTCGCCCGGGCTCCGGGGAGTTCATAGGCGAGTCGCCGATACCAGCGTTGCGCGACCGTGAACGCACTCGGCATGTCGAGATGTTGCAGATCGTGCACGACGACGACCGGCTTGGTCGAGGTGGGTGGCTGGGGCTGAACGGCGGTAAACGGATAGAAGGCGATGTCGACAGGCCCCCCGGCGGCCCGTTCGATAAAGCTCCAAACCCGACGCCGTCGGGTCAGCGCGCCCAACCACGCGAGCAACTTTTGTCCGTGTGTCACGCCGGCGGTGAGGAACGGGACCGTCACGTCACGAAAATGCTCGGACCTGGTGTCAGTGCGCCCAATCACGGGACTCGAGGTGGACACCGGCTGTCCACTCGACGCGGTATGCCGTTGCTCGGCGCGGACAACGGTGATGTCGAACCGATCGTCGTTGAGCGCCCGCAAATTCGCCACGAGGTTTTCTGCGTAGACCTCGGTGCCACCCATTCGCCCCGACGCCAGAGTGAGCATCATGACGGCAACACGAATTCGACGGCGCACGAGTTGACCATCAACTGCGTCGTGGTTGCTGTGGGGATTAGTCGACACGATACGGTCAGTTTATTGAGGCGAGTGCCTCTATTCAGCGAGGAGGAGCGATGACCAACGAATCACTGGCACGTTCGCTCGTTATTGGATTTGAACCTCCGGCCCGCTCGCCCGGCGGAATCGCGCGATATACGCGTGAACTCGTCACCGCGCTCGAGAGCATTGCCCACGCCGAGAATCAGTCAGCCGACGAGCTCCGTCCTCGGCCCGACATCACGCGTACCCAGGTGTGGGAACGCCTTCGGCCCCTCGCGGCTCGTGCCTGGGCGGGAGGTGTGCGAGCCGGGTTCGGCGCCCACATCGGCGGCGCAACCTCACCAAGCGCTGCTCGGGACGACCCGCATCGCGCACAGGCCTTCACCTTTCACGCGACCAGTGTGTTGGCGCCGCCGCGAGGCGCGCATCCATTAGTTGTCACGGTGCACGACACCGTGCCGTTCACACACCCGCAGACCCTGACACCACACGGAGCGACCTGGCACCAACGCATGATTACCCGCGCAGTGCGGGACGCCGATGCCATTGTGGTTCCGACGCAGGCGGTGAAGCGGAGTCTGGTCACCGAGTTCGCATCAGTGGATGTGAGTTCGCGAATCCACGTTGCCGGCGGCGCGGCGAGCCTGGAACCTGTTTCGAGCGTAGACGCACGCGAACTACTCGAGGCGTGTGGAGTGAGTGGGCGACCGTATGTCATTTTTGTGGGAACGATCGAGCCCCGAAAAGGGCTCGACGTGCTCATTCAAGCCATCGGCCTGAGGACTGACCTGGATTTGGTCATCGTGGGAGCTCAGGGGTGGGGCGGGGTCGACCTTCGAGCACTGATGGTTCAGGCCCGCGTTGATTCGTCGCGTGTCGTTGTCACCGGTGCCCTGCACGACATCGCAGTCGCGGCCCTGATTCAACAAGCCCGTGCTCTCGTATTGCCAAGTCAGGCCGAGGGATTCGGGCTACCCGTCGTGGAAGCAATGCGCCTGGGCACACCCGTCGTGGTGTCCGACGATGCCGCGCTGAGTGAGGTTGTAGCGGGCGCGGGTGTGATTGCCTCGATCGTGGGGTGCGATCGCTCGAATCCGAGCTCGATACGGGCGGCCGCGCACGTGCTGAACGAGGCTCTCGACGTCGCTCTCGAGCATCGCGATTCACTCATCCACTCCGGTGTGCTCCGTGCGCACGCATTTTCCTGGCGCGCCACGGCACAAACCGTGCTCGGCATTCACGACCAGCTTCAGTAACGAACCTCATTTCCCGGGGCTTTTTCGGCAATACGATAGAGACATGTCCCCCCACGACGCAGATCTCGACGCGCTCGAAGCCGAGGCGATGTGGGTCATTCGCGAGGCCGCCGGGGCGTTTCGCACCCCGGTAATTCTTTACAGCATCGGTAAAGACTCGACCGTGCTGCTTCACCTCGCCGCCAAGGCGTTTGCTCCCGCGCGCATCCCGATGCCGGTTCTGCATATCGACACGACGTGGAAGTTTCGCGAGATGATTCGTTTTCGCGACGAAACGGCCCGACGGTTAGACCTGGATCTTCGCGTGCATACGAACCCCGATGGACTCGGCAACGCGATCACGCCGTTCACGCACGGCACCGACGAGTACACGCGCATCATGAAGACAGTCGCCCTGCGACAGGCACTGGATACGGGTGAGTTCGACGTGGCGCTCGGTGGCGCTCGCCGAGACGAGGAGCGCTCGCGGGCAAAGGAACGCATGTTTAGCTTGCGGGGAGCGGGTCACACCTGGGAACCCAGCGCACAGCGTCCCGAGTTTTGGACCACGGTCAACTCTGCCCTCGTCGGCGGGCAGACGATGCGCGCCTTCCCATTGTCTAACTGGACCGAACTCGACGTCTGGCGCTACATCCAACGCGAAAAACTCGATGTGGTTCCGCTTTATTTCACGCAAGCGCTTCCCACGGTTCTTCGACAGGGAAAACCAGTTGCCATCGATGACGACCGCTTCATCTTCGAACCCGATGAGCAACCCGTTGTTCGCCGCGTGCGATTCCGCACTCTCGGGTGCTATCCGTTGTCCGCGGGCGAGGAATCCGAAGCGACGTCCGTCGACGACATCATCGCCGAGCTCGAAGTCGCGACCACGAGCGAACGCGCGGGTCGACTCATTGACGGCGTGGGAGCTTCGTCGATGGAACGCAAGAAGACCGAGGGGTACTTCTAATGCCGGACGAAAACGTATCGACTCCGGCCGTGAGTGAACTCGGACTTGCGCGCATCGTCGTCTGCGGGGCAGTTGACGACGGCAAGAGCACACTCATCGGACGTCTGCTCGCCGAAACGGGAAGCATCCACACGGATGAGGCCCGCGCGGCCGAACTCCCCGACGGCACGCTCGACTACAGTCGCCTCACCGACGGACTCGAATCGGAACGCGAGCAGGGAATCACGATTGATGTGGCGTACCGGTACGTGCGTCTCCCCGAGGGTCGCCGGGCGTTACTTGCCGATTCACCGGGGCACGAGCAATACACGAGAAACATGGCCGTGGCGGCATCCCTCGCCGACGTCGCTTTGCTGGTGGTGGATGCGGTGCGTGGCATTCGTCGTCAGACCCTGCGTCACGCTGCCGTGTGTCGACTCATGGGCGTGCAATCGTACGTTGTCGCGATCAACAAGATTGATGCCGTCGATGATCCCGACACTCGGATCGCCGAAGTGCGCAGTGAGCTCGAACGCCGTCTGAGTGATTTACCGCACGTCGCCTACGTGGCCGTTTCGGGATTACGGGGCGACAACGTCACCGGCCCCGACTCTCTCCTCTCGTCGCTCGTTGCCGGAACGGCTCTTCGAACGAACACCGACAAGTCGAGAGCGCCGCTTAGGATTCCGGTGCAGACCGTGTTGCGCGACAACGAACGTCGCTGGTACGCCGGTCGTATTGCGAGCGGCAGCATCTGCGCGGGCGACACCGTCTCTATCTGGCCGTCTGGTGCAACTGCCGTCGTGCGCGATCTGGTCTTGGCGGGCGAGAGTTCGACGGCGACTGCGCAATCGGGCGCATCCGTTGCGCTTGAACTCGATCGCGAGACCGACATCGGGCGCGGAGACATCTTCGTCACGAGCTCTGGCGACGAGGAACTCCCCGTCAGTCGCGCACACCTCGCCGACGTGGTCTGGCTCGATGACGAGCCACTTAATCCCGCCGCATCGTATGTCTTGCGCGTGGGACCACTCGAGGTTCCGGCGCGCGTGGATCAGGTGCGGTTCGCGCTCGACCTTGACGCCGGCGAAGAGATCCCCACACAGAGCCTCCGAGCCAATGACATTGGTCGAGTTGAGATTACGACGGACCGTCCGCTTCTGCTCGATTCGTATGCGTTTTCACGCCACACCGGCGGTTTCATCCTGTGCGACCGACTCAGCGGGCGCACGCTGGCGGCCGGCATGGCCGTGCACCCACTTCAGCGCGAATCCGACGTCACGCGTCATGCGTTTACCGTTACCCGCAAGGCCCGTGAGTCGCTCAACGGCGTTCGTGCGGGCGTGCTCTGGCTGACCGGTTTGCCCGGGTCGGGCAAGAGCACGATTGCCGACGAAGTGGAAAAGTCCCTGTTTGAGCGCGGAATCCGTTCGTACGTGCTCGACGGCGACACGGTACGGCAAACGCTTAGCGAAGACCTGGGCTTTAGCCCCGAAGATCGGCGCGAAAACGTGCGCCGCGTGGCGCGAACGGCACAGTTGATGATGGATGCCGGGCTCATCGTGATCGTGTCGCTCGTGTCTCCGTTCCGCGCCGACCGTGCCGCCGCCCGCGAGCTTTTCGCGCATGCCGACTTTGCCGAGGTGTTTGTCGACACGCCTCTCGAGGTGTGCCAGGAGCGTGACCCCAAGGGACTCTACGCACGCGCCGCGACGACGGCAGACTCTCAAATGACCGGTGCTGGTCAGGCATACGAGCCCCCGCTTTCTCCGGAGGTCAACCTCGACGGCACGGCCCCCGTCACCCGCAACACGGAGCTCCTCGTCGCGTGGATCATGGAAAGACGGGCGCGCTAGCGTGAACCAACTTCGCACGCTGCGACGATTGTTCCGAACGCAATTACGGACTCGTGGGTTCATTGCTGCCACCGTCACTGTCTCGCTGATATTTGGCTTTGCGCTCATTACAGCGGACTTCCACGCGTGGTGGTTTTCCACGTTCCCGTGGTTGAAATCCGCCTCAGGGTGGGTCAAGGCTCAGGACTCATGGGACCTGTTTGTCTACGTGTTTCTCGGGGTGACCTTGGTTGGTTACCTGCAACAGATCCAATCTGTCCTGCTCGATCGCCACAACGGGCGGGTACTCGTCAAATTGGGCGAAGACGAGATTGCGGCAGAGACATTCGGCCCCGAATCGGTGGGCAAACCGACGGCGCTCCTCGGCTCCCGCCGACGTGCGCTGGAATCGCTCTTTCGTGCGGATCCGGGCGTGTACTCACTTCTCACTCTCGTCATCGCCTTGGTCGCTCTCGGACACCCCTTTTCTGGCGCCGTGTTGATCGTCTTCGCCGGATTCCTCATCTGGTATTTCCGGCGCATGGTGAAGAGCTTCACCGCACTCCATGACGCCGGCGAGAACGACGGCGAAGAGCAGAACGAGAACCTGCTGAGCGATGAGGAAGATCGCGACGATGTGGGACAGCTCCCCGCCACGGCTGAGCCGACATCCGGCAACAAACCCCGCGGGCGGGCATTGACGAAGGAGGAACGGCGAGCACGTCGCGAGGCCATGCTGACCGCACGACGTCTCCAAAATTCGGAAGAAGAAGGAGCGCGGGCCGTCGAACGCGCCCGGGAACGAGCTGGGCAGAGACTCTCGCAGAGTGCTGAGCGGATGTTCACCATCATTAACCGTCCGATGGTTCGCCTGCGAATCGGCTGGCCTATCTTGGTCGCGGGTGCCGTGGCTGTCGCGGGTGTCGCGACGATCACCATTCAGGACATGGCCAGCGCCGGCGACCTCCCCGAGCGTGGAACGCTTCTCGTGCTCCTGCTTGTCCTCACCGCGCGGTCATGCATGACGCTCGCCCAATACTGGGAAGATCTGGCGTTCTTCACCGCATCATTGGCGCTCATCGACGAAAGCGCCACCGGACAAGAAGCGCTCTAACGGCACGGTTCCGTCTCGTGCAGGCACGAGCCGGCAGGGGCTCTGTGCTAGCTGCCCTTCTCGACCGAGTCGCCAAAGAGACGAGTACGAAAATCGGACCAATCGCGGGGAAATGCCGGTGGCGCGTCCATGGGCGTGGCCGAGGTGACGAGTGACGACTCGGCAATCGCCGTCGCCCAGGCAGGGGCATCGTGCGGGTCGACGAGTCGCACCGGGAGGGTTTCCGCTAACTCGGTAAGTGCCGTCGTGTGTGCGGCAACGACGATTTTGCCCCGACGCAGGCCCTCGACCACGGGTAGCCCAAAGCCTTCCGCCAGGCTGGGCACTGCGACAACCGTTGCCGCGTCGTAGACCTCGACGAGACGATTGTCGGAGACTTGCCGCAGTACGATGACCCGCTCGCGCACGTCGTCGTCAAGCGACAGCATTTCAGCCCGGAAGTTGGGGTCCATTTGGGCCGTCGCACCCGAGACAAGAACGAGACGCGCATTGATTCCGCGTGAGACGAGCTCGTTCAGAGCCGCCACGAGCACAACGAGGTTCTTGCGTCGATCCAACGCACCAACGGCCACAATGCGCACGTCGGCGTCGCCGAAGACGTCCGTGAGTTCCTCGGAGGAATCGTCGGAACGCTCGATGAATTGAGGCCACGGCGGATAAACGACCTTGACCTGCTGAACAATCGGGTCCTCAATCAAGGACGTAAAACGTTCATACTGCGACTTCGTAAACGCCGAATTACAGACCACCTCGTCCACGCTTGTGACAAGGTCGAGATAACGCAGGTGACGGGCGCGAACGCCGGCGTGGTGCTTGGCGTCAAATAGCTGCTTATGGCTGAGCGGAAAAAGGTCGTGCAAATAGACGACACTTCGCACGACACGTGTCGCGACAAGATCAATGAGCGCCGAAATGTGGGCCTGCGAAACGGGGATGTCGAGCAGAAAGAACGTTTGATGGGGCGCGGGTTCCCACACGGGGCGACGTTGCAGAGCCTTGGCTTTTTCGAGCTCGGTGTCAGAGAGAAACCGTTCGTAGAACGCGCGCGCAGCATTTCTCACGAACTTCGGCATCCAACTGCGCTTTGTGCCCTGCTCACGAAACTCGCGACTCGCATTCCAATACCACTTCTTGAGTCGAAGTCGGAGGCGTCCTCGCCATCCTTCGACAGACCGGTAGCGGAGTCGGCCCAATCGGGGAATTGTGCGAAATACACCAAATTTGGCGTCGAAACGAACGAGAAGCACGTCTGACTGATGGGTTTCGCAGAACTCGCGCACCATCCGTTGCACGCCGGTGAAGAAGGCCTGACCCGACACGGCAGTGACGTCGACAACGAGCTTGCGGGTCGACGGGTCAATCTTGGGTTCGACGAGGGTGACCGCCGCCCGATCTTGGTTCAGGGTCATAGGTCTAGTGCCTTCTCCCACTTGTTCCAGGCGTCAACAAACTGGCCCTTGTCGACTCGAGCGATGAGCTCGCGATTGCTCTCATCAAACTGCTCGAGTACCCAGCGCGACTCGTCGCGCGTGAATTCAAAAGGTTTGAATCGCTTCCCGCTCGGTTCAATGCCGTTTTGGTTCGCGGCTTGAAGATAGACCCTCGTCACCTCTTGAATCTTTTTGAGTGAGGCATCCCTCACGCCCGGGATCCACCCCCAGCGCTGAATGCGTTTCTTGAGTCTCACGATTGCCATCAACCCATCCCGCGAGAAGGTGGGGTGGATTCGCTGACCCTCGACACCCGTCAGGTCAACGGGTTTTGACAGTCCCGCGGCAGCGTGGAATCGCTCGATGGAGGTGAGCGAGCCATGCTCACCCTCGAGATACGGAATCACGACCAGCGAATAATTGTCGGGGCCGGAGATCCAGCGCTCGTAATTCCTCAAGTGGTTGAACTCGCCAAAGGGCATCCCGTAAAGCGGCTGTCGAACGCGAGGATCGAGATTTACGCGAAAGAGGTTTGGCGTCTTGATATCTTGAGCGAGCTCGGAGGCCGCGGCTTTGTCTTGGCGACGAACAACCATGATGAACACGACCTCGTCAAAGCGCGAGGTGAAGAGATCTTGAATGAGTTCTGTTGGACGATTATCCGTCACCGTTTCAGCAATGAATACGGCGGTCTTATCGCCCTTGCCCGGAAGCTGTCGCAGCGTATTGGCCACGTTCGACACGGCATCTTCGACTCCCGGAGTCGCGAACCGATATGACCCGTCACCGTTGGGCAGCAGTCTGGCGATTTCGGGGCACTGACGCATGGCTCCCGTCGCCGTTCGACCAAACCATAAGTCCCCCATGGGGTAGACGATGTCTGCCGGCAAAAGGCCCCGACCCGATGCGCGCGTGAAATACGCGGCGAGGGCCGTCGACCCGGTCTTTATCGGACCAATGTGAACGACGGCACGAATTGACACTCGAACAGTTTACCCATCATGCTGCGCCGCCAATGTGGTTGGCGCAGAGAAGGTACGTGTTGTTAGGGAATCGGCATCGACGCGAGGGCGCGACGCACGATATCCGGGTCAGCGATCCAACCCGGGTGGCGTGCGTGCTCCGACGCGTTGATGCGACGGTAGTGCAGCCCGAGCGCATCGGTGGCCATGCGGCCATAGGTCTTTCGACCAGGAGTGTAGGGCGACTTGTTGGGGCCATTATTTGCGTTGACCACGACCACGGTCAGTCCAGGTGCACCGTACATGGCGTTTTGAGCAAAACTTCCGCCCTCACCGGCAATGACCTTTGCCGAGCGGATGAGCCGCACCTGTTCGTCGAACGGCAGACTCGCGGGATCGATGAACTCGTATCCGTGATCGAGGAAGACCTGTTCGACCTCGAGTCCGTTTCGGATTCCCTCCCGAGTCGACGACTCGCTTCGCCTACCCAGAAAGACGCGTTCGGGGTACGCGGGCATCCCCGACGTGAGGTCGACATCGGCGAGCAGCCGCGCCATGTCGCGTTTGAACCGTCGCGCGTCCGCGACGCGCCCACCGTTGACACCCGCGTACGACGGAAGATACACGCGGTCAACTATCCATGACTTGCGGAACTGTCGGCCCAGTCGGCGAACTTTCTCCGGGTCATATCCCGAACGTCGATAGAAGTCGTCACCCGAATGCGGCAGGGCCGCCGAAATCAAGCGTGTGGTGGGGGCAAAATCGTGCGCCGTCATCAATCGACCCACGCGTTGGATGAGCCAGTGCCCAAACCCGGATGCGCCCTGGACAACGCTCGAACGTTTTCCCGGTATTGACGAAACCAGGCTTCGATCCACGACATCCCAATCACCCGGACGAGTGTTGAACAGCATGCTGGAGATTCGAGTGCCGTCTGCCAAGCGCACGGCGCCCCGAGAGTTGATTTCGGCATTCTCGATGGAGATCACCGTCTCGGGAAAAAGCCGAGAAATGTCCGGGGTCGCTCGAACATCTACCCAACGACCATCGAGAAAATCGAAGTCGCTCTCTGCCGTGCCCACTTCGATCGAGTCGGGATCAGCCATGAACTCAACTTGCACGCCCGCCGGGAGTTCGTGGCCAGAACGCAGCGCGAAGTCGAGATCAAATTCTGCGTCTGTCCACGATGCCATCCGGAACTCCCCTCGTTCTCGTGTGTCGTCGGGCAGACTACGCCTCGCGAGTTATCTCAACCCGCACAAAGATACTCGACGCGCTCGGCCCGGCGTACACGCCACGTAAGGGAGAAACATCCGTATAGTCGCGACCGCGGGCGACCAAAACGTGTCGTTCTCCTATTTCGAGCATATTCGTGGGATCGAATCCGAACCACGTGCCCGCGTACCACTCGACCCACGCATGAGACTCGCCGGCGACGGTCTCTCCGATCTCGGCTTGTGGTTTCGGGTGCAAGTAGCCCGACACATAGCGGGCGGGAATGCCGAGCGATCGCAACGCTCCGATGGCGACGTGAGCGAAGTCCTGGCACACGCCCTTTCCTGCGGTCCACGCATCCGCTGCCGTCGAGTGCACACCGGTCACCCCGCGTTGATACTCGATGCGATCGTGCACCGCTCGAGCAATGAGGAGGGCCGTCTCGTGCGGATTCGCGCCCGTCGCCTGGGCAGCCAGCGCCATGCTGACGACATCATCGTGCGCCGCGGTAAGGCGCGTGGGTCGAAGGTGTTCCACAAAATGCACCGACGTCTCGGCGAGCGCGGCCAAATCTTGCCAAGACGCATCGGGGGCCGGCGCATCCGAGGGGCGAACCTCGACGAGCGACGTCGCCGTGACGGACAACTCCGTGTGCGGGGTGAGCACCTCGAACGTGCTGACGCGCGTACCCCAATAGTCAATGTAAGAGTGCTGAATCGCCGGCGGGCTGATGTCGAGGTTTGTCGAGAGCACAAACTGGTCACCCGAGTGAGCCGGCAACATGCGCGCCTCGTTGTAACTGGCCTGCGCGGGAAGTTGGTAGGTGAAACCGGTGCGGTGAATGACCCGGAGTCGACTCATGATGTCTCTCCAATCCACACCGGAACGGCACTCGTGGGAAAGTACCGCTGGCGAATCGCGTCGCTGGCGGCCGAGCACACGGCCTGAACCTCTTCCATGTGTTCCGGCAGCGCATCCAGCAGTTCAATGACCGGGCGAAACTCGAACTCGGAGCGGATCTGCCCGAGAAGCCGTTGCGCGGCATCGTTGACTCCCGCGCGACCGAGACGGGGATCTATCTCGCGCAAACACTCTTCGGCGCGCGTCACGCTGTACAAGATCGAACGGGGGAAGAGTCGGTCAGTGAGCAAGAACTCGGCGGCGTTTTTCGTGCTCGGAACGCCCCGGTAGGTGCGCAAGTAGGCCTCGTACGCGCCACACGACCTCAGGATGGTCGTCCAACTCGGGCCGCTCGCCTCGGTGAGTGACCGGGTGGCAAGGAGACGAGCCGTCATGTCGGCGCGCTCAATTGCTCGACCAAGTGTGAAGAACTGCCACGCCTCATCGTGACTCGTCGCCGAGTCGACGATGCCAATGGCTAATGCGGCGCGCTCACGAACCCAACGGAAAAATTCGTGGGTCTTGTCACCGGCAACTTTGCGCGGCATGCGCGCGTTGTTGGTGTTGAGGCACTCCCACAATTCCGTCGAGACGACCTCCCGCGCGCGACGAGCATTCTCACGAGCCGACGCGATGGCGTACGCGATGCT
>CANGKD010000007.1 GCA_947454495.1 Actinomycetota bacterium | reverse complement strand
GACGCGGGTGAGCGGGTCACGAGCAATCCACTCGGCTTCTTCGTCTTTCGGACGGTAGCCGAAGGCACTTCCGGGGTAGGGGCCGTTCTGGTGGAAGAAGCGGTAGACCTCGGCCTCGACCAGAGCCGGACCCTTGCCCGAACGCATGTACTCGCTGGCCTGCTCCATCGCAAGGTGAACGGCGAGCGGATCCATGCCATCGACCTGCCACGACGGGAAGTTGAAGCCGAGTGCACGAGCTGACAGGCGGGTCTCGTTCGTGACTTCACTCACGTGCGTCGACACCGCGTACATGTTGTTCTCAATAAAGAAGCACAGCGGAAGATCCCACGCGGCCGCGAGGTTCATCGTCTCGAGGACCGAGCCGATGTTTGTGGCGCCGTCACCAAAGTAGGTCACCGAAATGTCGGTCGTCTTGGCGTGCTTCTGCGACCACGCGTTACCGGCGGCCAGCGGAACTCCACCACCGACGATGGCGTTCGTGCCGAGGGCGCCGGCGTCGAGCCACTGGAGGTGCATCGAACCACCGCGGCCGCCCGAGTAACCCTGGGCGAGTCCGAGGATCTCGGCGAGGGTGCGCTGAAGCATGTGTTGCGTATCCGCGTTGACCAGCTTGGTCAGGTTCATGCCCTTGGGGTTCACGAAAGCGAGGGCCTTGCCCAAGAACTGGTGGTGTCCGCGGTGCGTGCCGTTCACGGCGTCGGTCGGGCGCAGCGCGACGGTCGACCCAACCGCGCCACCCTCTTGACCGATGCTCGAGTGGGCGGGGCCGTGCACGAGGCCTTCACCGGCGAGTTCGAGCACGGCCTCTTCGAAGGCACGCACGAGGTGCATCTGCCCCAACAGGTTGGCGAGCAGCTTCGGGTCGGCCGCCTTGTAGTCGGCGTCTGTGGTTTCGAGCTTGACCCACGGCGAGCCGGGTTCGAGTGGCGTGATGCGAGGCATGTGATGCGCTCCTTATGTTTCTCGGTATCGCAGAAGATTCTGGGATGAGCATATGCGATGAATGTATCCAATGCCAACTCTTTTTTGCCTCTTTGCGCTTGATATTGGCTTCAAACTGTCCATAATGGATACATCCGCCAGTTGGTGAAGGGCGTGGGCAATTCAGGAGGCGAAAAATATGAGTGCAGGCATTCCCGGACTTCGCGGCGCAGAACACATTGGATTCACGGTGCCGGATATCGAAGCGGCGCACGACTTCTTCGTCAACGTGATCGGGTGCGATTTCGTCTACAAACTCGGTCCATGGAAGCGCGAGGACGACTGGTTTGCAGAGCATCTCAATATCGATCCGCGCAGCGTGCTCAAAGAACTCCGCTTTTACCGCTGTCATTTCGGACCGAACTTCGAGGTATTCGAGTTTGAGGCGCCCGACCAGACCGAGACCCCGCCGCGAAACAGTGACGTCGGCGGCCACCACATCGCGTTCTACGTCGACGATATGGATGCCGCGCTCGCCTACCTCCACGAGAAAGGCATTCGCGTGCTCGGCGAACCGACCGCGAGCAGCTCGTTCAGCGAGGGCCAGCGCTGGGTGTACTTCTTGAGCCCCTGGGGCATGCAGTTTGAGTTGGTGAGCTTTCCGCAGGGCAAGGCGTACGAGAAAGACGCGCCGGTAAAGTTGTGGCATCCCGCGCATCCTTCGAAATGACACGCTCCATGACGATGACGAACACCCCGCCCACCAACGTGCTCAGCACGCGCATCGCCGACGAACTTCGCCGGGCGATTCTTTCGGGCGAGCTGTCTCCCGGCGAGCGCATTCGACAAGAGGAACTCGCTGAGCAGTTCGGCGCCAGTCGCATTCCCGTTCGTGAGGCGTTGCGCATCCTGGTCACCGATGGCTTGGTCAACATGGTGTCGAACTCGGGTGCCTGGGTGTCGAGCCTTACGCAAGACGAGTGCTCGGAGCACTACCAAATCCGCGAACGACTTGAGCCACTTCTTCTGCGCTACAACCTCGGCGCACTCACTGACGCCGACATTGCGCGTGCGGGCGAGCTAGTTGAGCTCATGAAGCAGGCGCCCGACCTCGAGACGTTCATGCGGTATGACCGAGAGTTTCACTGGATCACCTACTCGCGCGTCGAGACCAACAGTCTCACCGACCTCATCGAAAAGCTGTGGAACACCACCCAGCCGTATCGGCGCGTGTTTATGAAACTCGTTCGCAGCGGGGGCATTGAGGTCACCCACCTCGAACACGAGTTATTGCTCGAGGCAATCAAGCGTCGCGACAGCGACGAGGCCGAGAGCATCCTGCACGGACACATCCGCCGCACGCGCATCGAACTCGATCGGCACCCCGAGGTGTTCGCGCACGAGTTCGACAAATCCGACTAAGCGAACGCGAGCACCGCGCCAAGTTCCGTCATTCGCGCAATCAGCGGTTCGAGATTGTGGATGCCTCGCTCGCGCCGACCGTGTTCGATATCGAGCGCGAACTCAACGACGGCCTCGTTCGCCGGTGCTCGCTGCCCTGCCGACTCGAGCAGGCGCACGACGGTGCCGTTGATCTCGTTCACCTCACTGTGGCGGTGCTTCATCCAGTCCTGCAGAATCGTCGACCGCGAAAAGCTGAGAATGTAGTTCGCGACGAGTTCATCGAGGACCGTCTCGACAAACGTGTCGGGGTTCGAGGCCACATCTCCATCCATGCCGAAAATCGCGCGCACCCGACATCCGTCAGCCAACGTCGCCGCGACCGCTTCGTTGCCGGTGATGAGCATCACCTCGCGCAGGCGGTCGGTACTCGCGGCATCGGCAATCGAGAGGTCCATGATGGCCGAGGGAACGAGTTCGGCCGCGTTGAGGGCAAGCTTCATCCACTTCGCCGACCGAATGTCGTCGGTAATCTCGACAACGCCCGCGTGGGCAAGAATCGCGGCGGCGGTGTCGACGTGGTGACGAGCGGCCGGCGTGGGCGCACCCACCGCGAACCACGAACGATCGCGATCGGAATGACGCTCGACGACGCCCGGGGTGTACATCGCGGCCGTGATTTCGATCACCGCGGCCAGTGCCCGCGACTCCCCCATCACGTCGACAATGTCGTCACCCGACATGCCGTTTTGCACTCCGATGACAAAACCGTCGTCGGCCACATACGGCTTGATCAGCTCACACGCCCATCGAGTGTCATAGGCCTTCACGAGCAACACCACCGCGTCAAACTTCTCGCGCAACGTCGCCGCCTCGCACAGGTGAAGAATTCGCGGATGCGCCACCTCGACCCGCCCACCCTGCTCGAGCTGCCCGAACTCGACGCGCACGCCGTTCGCCCGAATGGCGCTCACGTTGTCGGGCCACTGCTCTATCCACGTCACGCGCAGACCAGCGTTGACGAGGTCAGCCCCGATACCCGCGCCGTTCGCGCCGGTGCCGAGCACGGCGATGTTGAGGTCGGAGAGTGCGCGCATGAAATGACTTTCGGGGTGAGGGCGAAGTGTTCGTTGCTAGTTAACAATCGCAACCTTACGCCCGTCAATCCCTTGATCTGACTAGCCTGAGCGCTCATCCCTTCTGTACAGTGAGAACGAACGCCTGCCTCAATCTGAGTGGCAACGCAAACCACCCGTGTGTAAGGACAACGATGACCAACGCCAAAATTGCCGTGCTGGGCACGGGCGCCAACGGAGCTTCGATCGGTGCCGACATGGTTCGCGCCGGACTCGACGTGACCTTTATCGAACAGTGGCCCGCTCACGTTGAGGCCATGCGTGCGAACGGGCTCACCGTGCACCTGCCCAACGAAACACAGAACACGCCCATCACCGCGTACCACCTGTGCCAGGTGGCTGAACTGCGCACACCGTTCGACATCGTCTTCACATCGGTCAAGACCTATGACACGCGCTGGGTCACCGAGCTCATCAAACCGGTGTTGCACGACGAGTCCATCGTCGTCGGCCTTCAGAACGGCATGACCATCGACGCCGTCGCCGACATCGTCGGGGAGAAGCGCTCGGTGGGTGCCGTGCTGGGTATCGCGGCCAACATGTTTGAGCCCGGCGTCGTAACTCGCCAGTACGGCCCCGACGAGACGTGGCTTGCCGTCGGCTCTCTCGATGGCACGGTCACGCCCGCAGTTCAGGCCGCCGCCGACGCCCTCTCCCACGCGGGCCACGTCGAGATCCCCGGCAACATTCGTGACGCCAAGTGGATGAAGCTCATTGCCAACATTCCCGAAATGCTGCCGTCGGCCATTCTCAACGTTCCGCTACTCACGGCCGCCGTCGTCGAGGGAATGCGACCCGTCATGGACGCCGCCGCACGCGAGGCGTACCACGTGGCCATCGGCCTCGGCGTGACCATGATTCCGGTGTTGGGCAAGACGGCCGACCAGGTTCCGAACAGTGACCAGTACGCCGTCGATCTGCTCGAGACGATTCTCGAGTCGTTCTCTCGCCCCGACACACGCGTCGCGGTGCTTCAGGACTGGGAAAAGGGTCGTCGTGCAGAACTCGACGCATTCAGCGGCTACATCGTGAGCAAGCAACGCGAATCCGGCGTGGCGACTCCCGTCAACGAGATGATCCTCTCGATTGCCGAGCGCATCGAGCGAGGCGAACTCACACAGGATCTGTCAAACGCCGAGCTCATGATTCGCGGGTACGCGGACATCCTCGCAAAATCGGTCGTGCACGCGGGCTGAGCAGCCGACGTTTCGCGGGCCCGTTGTAACGGTCTCGACGCCACAACGCAACCGACGCAAAGAACGGCCCCTCGCGTGTGAGGGGCCGTTCTTCTGCTGTGGTGTGTTCGGGTTACTTCTTTGGCAGAGTCTCGCCACGGCCTTCCGGCGTGTTGAGGTGTGATTGCGAGCTGCGCACGTTGTTGAGCGGGCCGTTGACCGAGTAGTAGCGCTGACCGCCAGCGACCATGAGCGTCTCGGCCGGGAACTTGGTGATGACCTCGCAACCGGTGGCCGTGACGACAACCTCTTCCTCGATGCGCGCGGCACCGATACCGTCGGCCGACGGCCAGTAGGTCTCGAGCGCAAACACCATGCCCTCTTCGAGCGTCTCGGGGTGCTCGAACGAAACGAGGCGCGAGAAGATCGGCTTTTCCCAGATGGAGAGACCGACGCCGTGACCGTACTGCAGGGCGAATGCGGCCTCTTCGTCGGCGAAGCCAAACTCTTCGGCAGCGGGCCAGACGGCACAGATATCGGCCGTCGTTGCTCCGGGCTTCACAAGCGCAATCGCGAGGTCCATGTACTCGCGCGCGCGCTTGTAGGCATCGACCTGGGCCGGGCTTGCCGAGCCCACCGCGAACGTACGGTAGTAGCACGTGCGGTAACCGTTGAAGCTGTGCAAGATGTCGAAGAACGCCGGGTCACCCGGGCGAATCAGTCGGTCGGAGAACACGTGCGGGTGGGGCGAGCAGCGCTCACCCGAAATTGCGTTGACACCCTCGACGTACTCGGATCCGAGGTCGTACAGCGTCTTCGCAACGAGACCGACGGCCTCGTTCTCCTTCACGCCGGGCTTGAGAAACTCGTAGAGGTTCTCGTACGCCGCGTCCACCATCGATGCCGCGGTGGTGAGCAACGTGATCTCTTCGGGGGTCTTGATGCGACGCGCCTCCAGGAAAACCTGCTGGCCGTCGACGACCGCGATGCCCTCTTTTTGCAGGGCGAATAGGATGGGCAACTCAAGCACGTCAACACCGAGCGGCTCGTTCGCAACTCCGAACTTCTCCAGCTCACGCTTGATCTTGGCGGCGACGCCCTCGGCGATTTCTGCGCCCGGAGGGAAGGCTCCGCGCAGCGTCGAGATTCCGGCGCGCGAGCCGTGCTCGGCGCGCGGACGCGTGGCACCGTGGTGCGGCGCGTGCGGGTCGGCGTCATTCTCCATGTGCGTCTGGTTCAGCCACGGGTTCAGCAGAGTGTGGTGCTTGGCGGCCGAGCCGAAGTCCCAGATGATGGGGTCGCTGTTGCGCGTGATGAGCGCGAAGCGAATGAGCTTGTCCATCGCCCACGTGCCGATGTGAGTTCCGGTCATGTAGCGAATGTTGCCGAAGTCGAACGCGAGCAGAGCGCCCAAGTCCGACTTTTCGAGCTGCGCACGCAGCTTTGCGAGGCGCGCCTCGCGCAAGACATCAAAGTCGACGCGCTGTTCCCAGTCGACCGACATGGTTCCACGGGTTGCTGTACTCATTCTGGTTTCACTCCTTCAGGGGCTTCGGGCATATCGAGGTCAAAATCCATCACGCGGTGAAAGCGCGCGAGCGCATTCCACATGGCAATCGTCATCGCGAGTTCGAGAACTTCCACGTCGGTGAAGTGTTTCTTCACTTCGGCAAGCGTCTCTGGTTGGGCGGCCTGAGGCAAGTCCCCAAAGGTTTCGTTCTGCGGGTTGAGCGTCAATTCACGCGTGAGTTCGAGTGCCGCGCGCCAGTTTTCGGGCATCTCCGTCCACTCGGCGTTGACGATGTCACGCATTTGCTCGTCGCTCACGCCCTTGGCCGCGGCCGACGTGACACGGTGGCTCACGGTGTAACGACAGTGGTTGAGGAAGCCCACGTAGAGGGCACACGCGTCTTTGAGTTGCGCATCCATCACGCCCGGGCCGGCAACAGTTCGCAGGAACGGCAGGTAGGTGGCGAACATGTCGGGCTTGTTCATGATCGCTTTCCAGGTTTCGAGCACCTTGCCGTACTGCGCCTGGCCCGACTCGGCAACCTCTCGGGGTGTGCCCTCGAGTTCGTCGATCTGCGCGAGTCTGATGAGTGCCATGTCGTGTGTCCCTGTGCGTTTCTTTGTTCGAAAAAATTCGGTCGGTTACTTCGTGAACTGTGCGGCGAATTTGTCGAGCGCCGCATCCAGTCCGTCGTCGTAGGTCATTTCAGCGAGTTCATAAAACGCGACGCGTCCCGCATTGGATGCCCCACCACGTGCGGCCAGTGTGAGCCACTCTTCCGCGGTCGCGCGAAGAGCATCCGCAGGTTCGATTCGGTTGACGAGACCCACCTCGAGTGCGCGCGCAGCGGTGAAAGGTTCGCCGCAGCCGATGTTCTCCATCGCAAGTTTCGCGCCGAGTCGTTTGATCATGGGAACCTGCGCGACCATCGGCCACACACCCACCGCGACTTCGTAGCTGCCGATCTTCGCGTGCGGAGCGGCCACGCCGTAGTCACACGCGGCGACGATGGATCCACCCGACGCCACGGCGTCGCCGTTCACGACGGCCACAACGGGCTTGGTGAGTCGAGGAAAAATCTTGAGGAGTGTCGCGAGCGAGCGAGCAAATTCCACCGGGTCACCGCCGGCACGGATGCTCGCCAGGTCGAGTCCTCCGCAGAAGTGATCTCCGGCGCCCGTCACGATGATGCCGTCCACACTGGTGTCGGCGTCGGCCGCACGCAGGTCGGCACCAACGGCAGCCATGACATCGGGGTTCAACAGATTGCGCTCGGGGCCGTCAATCGTGACGACGGCAAAAACCGGCTCGGTCTGGCTCATGCTCACCGTCCTTTCGCGCGTACCGATTGCTTCGACCCTAATCTAGAAATGTATCCATTGACAATATCGAAGACCCTTTTATCCGCCACATACCTGCCGTATTGGCTGGCAATGGATACATCCCGCGAGCTGGCAGAATTGCTCTCGTGACTAATCAGGCCATCAATCTCGACCACGTGACCATCCTTCGCAGCGGCAAGCCCACCCTCGACGATGTCTCGTTTACGGTCGAGCGCGGGGAACACTGGGCAGTCATCGGTCCAAATGGTGCCGGCAAGTCAACGCTGCTGGCCGTCTGCGCCACGTCCACCCTCCCCGTGCGTGGCACGGCCACAATCCTCGGCCGCCAAGTCGGCAACGTCGCCGTCAGTGAGATTCGCGAACTCATTGGTTACGTCACCACACATCACCGCATGGACTGGCCAATGACCGCTCGCGACATTGTGCTCACCGGGTTCACCAACACGCTCGAAACGCCCATGCGGTGGCAACCGACGGTCGAGCAGACGGCTGCGGCGGATGCCCAACTCGAGAAATTCGGTCTGCTCGCCTCCGCCGGCACCTCGTGGCGTGCGCTCTCTCAAGGAGAGCTCGGTCGCACGCTGCTCGCGCGAGCGACCCTCACGAAACCCGAACTAGCCCTGTTCGACGAGCCCGCGGCGGGCCTCGACCTCGCCGCACGGGAACAGGTGCTCGACACCATCGACGAGATGACCTCCGAGAATCCTCAGCTGACCAGTGTCATGATCACCCATCACCTCGAGGAACTTCCCACGACCACGACGCACGCGGCACTCATGCGCCGAGGCACAATCATCGCGAGCGGAACGGCGACCGAGGTTCTGACATCTGACAACTTGAGCGACTGTTTCGGGGTTCCCATCGTGGTCGATTACGCCCACGGTCGCTGGTCGAGTCGCAGTGGCCGGGTTCGCTAGGTCGCGAGCTCTCTGGCTAGGCGGCGGCCAAGAAGTCGTCCCAATCGGCCATCCGTCGCTCAATCCCCATCGCAAACCACGCCGGACCGCTCGGCATGCGAGGCGACGACCGCAACGACCAGCCGAGATCACGCAGCAGACGATCGCCTTTGGCGTTATTGCACCTGAGGCAGCAGGCAACCAAGTTCTCCCACGAGTCTTGACCGCCGCGTGACCGAGGCACAACGTGGTCGATGGTTGTCGCCGGCGCCGGACAATACGCGCACCGATATCCATCGCGACGCAACACGCCTCGTCGAGAAACAGGAATGCGCCGCACATACGGAACTCGTACGTAGCGGCGCAGCACAATCACGCTGGGGCGATCAAACGTTGCAGTGACCGTTTGTATCGGATGGTCGGGGTCGATCTTGATCACCGATGCCTTGTCATTCAGCACGAGCATCAGCGCTCGCCTAAACGACACAACGGCGAGCGGTTCGTACCCCGCGTTGAGAACCAAAGTTTGCATCGCGCCTCCTTCGAGCTTTCCTGCGTGGCGTGCAGGAACGGCAGAAGTTCTTGTGAAGAAACTTACGCCCGATTGTCGAGAAGCGTTCGAATCGGCGCGCCGAATGGGGTAACCGAAAAGTGACGAACAGGTGACTAGTTGATGCCCACGCGGAAAACGACGTAGTAGTCAGACCAAATCGGTCGAATACCAATCGACTTGCCCTCGGTGGGCGAGTCGAGCATCATTCCCGGGCCAGCCCAGAACCCGATGTGGCCGGGCATCCAGACGAGGTCGCCGGGCACCGCATCCGCCTCGGAAATAATCGTTCCCGCATTCATCTGCGCCGACGCGAGGTGCACGAGGGGGATGCCGAACTGCGCGTAGACGAACTGAGTGAAGCCGGAGCAGTCAAAACCAGCGGGCGACGCGCCGTACGCCAAGTACGGAGTGCCGATGTACTGCTTCGCGACCTCGAAGACCTGCGCCAGGTCGAAATTGGGGTAAGGCGGATTCTCGAGGTAGTCACGAACGCTCGGACCGTTGTAAACGGGTCGAACGACGTTGTCTGCCGCGATCTCCGCAATCGAGACGGATGTCGGGCGCGACGCATCGGTCTGCGCACGGTGCGCCGAAATTGACTGGGTAGCCAGAGCCTGACCGTACTCCGACTCAATCGTGCCGGGCGTCAGCGCGTAGGCGGGCAGCGCGAAGGTGCCAACCAGGCCAAAGGCCATGGCAGACACACCAACAGTGGCCAGACGGCGACGAATCGACCGCGGTTCGGCGGGTGTGTATGGCCGTGCAGCACGCGGTCGAGAGATCGACCGGGCCGATTTTGTCACGGCGACGTCGACCACATCGTTGATGGACGTGACAGCGGCGTCAACCACGTTCGTTGCGTTGCGGGACAGGCGCTGTGTCGTGCTCTTGCGAACTCGAGAGCGTTCGGCCCGCGATGAATAAAGCTTTCGTCCTGCTCGCGAGAGGCGATACTCGCCAGGACCGGTGTTCTTACCTAAATCTGCCAAAAGATTTCTCTCCGGCGCTCCAACAAGCTAGGTTGCTTACCCCGCCGCGATGCACTGTTTGCGTCGATTTCTCGAACAGAGGGGCGGGTGTTGGAACGCCTCTGTCATGAGGATTTTCGACCATGTGGTAGCCGAGAACCTCCCTCATGGTACCCGTCACAGTGGCTCACGTCACATCGAGGTCGGCGTGTCGCTCACACCGGAATCACATGAAAACTACGAGATATCGGGGTCCAGGAACAAATGTGACCCAACATCTAGTGACACCGTCACCTTGCTGGCAGTTGCCTCCACGTTCAGCTCAAGCTGGTCATCCTGCACAATTACCGACAAGCGGGCACCGGGAATCACCCCCGCATCGAGCAGCGATCGCAGCGTGTGCGGGTCGTGCTGCACCGGCTCGGCGATGCGTCTCAAGACACCAATCAGCGGTTCATTTCTGCCCGCGGTGTCGGCCGTAACGAGTCCGTCCGCAAAGAGCCCGGTGTCGCGCAACCCAAACTCAGACAGACCCGGAATGGGGTTTCCATAGGGGGATTCGGACGGGTCGGCCAGCAAATCCAAAATCTTGCGCTCGACGTGATCACTCATCACGTGCTCCCACCGGCACGCTTCTTCGTGCACGTACTCCCACTCCAAGCCGATGATGTCCCGAAGAAGTCGCTCTGCCAATCGATGCTTTCGCATCACAACGACGGCCTTGTGCCGCCCCTCTGGCGTGAGTTCGAGTCGCCGATCATCCGCAACGACGACGAGGCCGTCTCGCTCCATGCGTGCCACTGTCTGCGACACCGTCGGCCCGGTGTGTTCGAGGCGTTCAGAAATGCGTGCGCGCATGGGCACGATGTTCTCTTCTTCAAGCTCGAGAATCGTGCGCAGGTACATCTCTGTGGTGTCAATCAGATCGTGCATTGTCTCGCCCTCAATGACAGTTCTCGCGTGCGCTCCCGCCGTTTCCACATTACCGGCACGACGAACGAGCAAAAATGGCACGGGTAGAATTCGGAGTTATGGCCGACATTTCGATTCCCGCTGACCTGCTTCCACGTGACGGACGATTCGGCTGCGGCCCATCGAAGGTGCGGTCAGAGCAAGTTGCCTATCTTTCGGGTGCTGGTGCCGAACTCTTGGGCACATCACATCGTCAAGCGCCCGTCAAAAACCTCGTTGCGCGCGTACGTCACGGCCTGTCTGACTTGTTTCGGCTTCCCGACGGATACGAAGTGCTTCTCGGCAACGGCGGTTCAACCGCATTCTGGGACGCCGCCGCCTTCTCGCTCATCGAAACCCGTGCACAAAACCTCGTGTTCGGTGAGTTTGGCCAGAAGTTTGCCACCGCCGCAACGACTCCGTTTCTTGTTGCCCCGCACGTCATCGACGCGCCGGCCGGTTCGCGCAGCGAACCCGTCGCGACCGAGGGCATTGACGTGTACGCGTGGCCACACAATGAAACCTCGACGGGTGTCATGGCTCCCGTTCGGCGGGTACACGCTGACCCTGGCGCATTGACGGTGGTCGACGCGACGAGTGCGGCGGGTGGCATCGATTTCGACGTCACCGAAACCGACGTGTATTACTTCGCTCCTCAGAAGAATTTCGCCTCCGATGGCGGGCTGTGGTTCGCACTGTTTTCGCCGGCAGCCATCGAGCGCGTTGAGCGCATCGCTGCAAGCGACCGCTGGATTCCGGAATTCCTGAGCCTCAAGAATGCGGTCGACAACAGCCGGCTGGAGCAGACGCTCAACACCCCCGCCATCAGCACCCTGTTGCTCCTCGAAAACCAGGTGCAATGGATGAACGACAACGGCGGCCTCGCCTGGGCCGACGCGCGCACTCGTGAGTCGTCGGGTGTGCTTTACGACTGGGCGGCCACACGCGATTACGCCACACCGTTTGTGGCGAATCCGGATCACCGGTCTCAGGTCGTCGTCACCATTGACTTCTCGGATGACGTCGATGCGGCGGCCGTCTCGAAGGCATTGCGCGCCCATGGCGTCGTCGACACTGAGCCCTACCGAAAGCTCGGTCGAAATCAGATTCGCGTGGCGACCTTTACCGCCATCGAGCCGGATGATGTGCGCGCCCTCACGGCGTGCATCGATGCGGTGGTCGAACAGCTCTAGCGACTAGTCGCGGTCATCCACGTCGTCTTCGTCGTCTTCGTCGTCTGAGTCGTCCTCATCTTCGTCCGAGTCTTCGTCGTCCGACTCATCGTCGTCTTCTTCTGACTCGTCCAGGGCCGCAAGCCCAAGATCGCCGTCAAAGTCTTCGTCATCGGGAACGATGACCGGCTCGTCGTCTTCGGTCAGTTCGCCGGCCTCGCGAGCAAGACGTGCAGCTTCTTTGTACTCCGCAAGTCGCTGTGACCACGGCACCCACTCGGGCGCAATTAGCGACCCATCATCGGGAAGCAATTCCAGCTCAAGCACTGTCGGCGCCTCGCCCTCGATCGTGGCAATCGCCACCGTCCACACCCAACCGGGATAGCCGGCCATCGTGCTGTGAAAGGTGAGGGTCACGACACCCTCGTCGCCTTCGACCCGATCACGAAATGCTCCCACGGTGGTGGCCGGCGTGATTTCGAGTAACGCGCTCATGGCAAGGGCCTGCAGCGCATCCGTTTCGACAGTCATTTTTCTTCCTAGCTGTCGAGATCGTCGGCAACGCGACGAAGCAGTGCTGCGACCTTGGCGCCCTGTGCGCCTTCCGGGTATCGACCTCGGCGCAAACCGTTTCCGATGCTGTCGAGGAGCTTAACCAGGTCTTCAACGATGACCGCCATGTCATCTGCACCCTTGCGGTTCATCTTGCTCAGCGGAGTCGGTGACTCGAGAACGCGCACGGAAAGAGCCTGGGGCCCACGTTTGCCGTCGGCGATGCCGAATTCCAGCCGTGTGCCAGGACGAACGCGCACGCCCTCGGGAAGTGCACTCGCGTGCAAGAAGACCTCGTCGCCCTCATCGGAAGAGATGAAGCCGAAGCCCTTCTCGTCGTCGTAGAACTTGACTTTGCCGCTGGGCATGATGCTCCTTGAGATGAATCGGTGGTTCGTTGAGTCTACCCGCGTCAAGAGACACCCCCTCGGTACGCGTATTCTGGAGGGATGGCTGACGACACGTACGAACCTTCCCGAGCGGAACGCATCCTGGTCATGATGACCGCGGCGTGTATCGGTCTGTCGGTGCTCTGTTTTCTCGCAATCGTTGTTGTCACGGGGGTAATGCATCTAACGGGTGCCGGTCCCGTGTGGCTCATCGTCGTGACACTGCCGCTGGTCGGTCTGCCACTCGGATTCGCCCTGTTCCTCGCCCTTTTCGTCATCAACGTTGTTCGTCGCCGTCGCCAGTCCGCCGGCACGGCACGTTAGGAAAGACGGTGTCTGACTCTTCGCTCCGCCTCGCGCGCGACCTGAAACTCCGCTCTCGTGAGCAACTCATATCTTTGGCGACTCAGCGTAAGGTCGCGGGTGCCCACATTCGAGACTTCTTCGATATGGCTGACACACTGCTCGAGCACGAGAGCGTGACGGATGCTCTCGCACGCGTGCCCCGTGACACACTCATCTCACTCGCGACAGGCCAGGTGGAGTCCAACGACACTCTGGTGCACGATTTGGCACTCGTCACGCAATCGTCGAGTGGAGACTTGCTGTTACTCGACGAAGTGACGCTTGCCGCGCGTTCCGTGGTGAAGAAATGGAATCTGTCCTCGGGCGACAGAGCGCCGGGTGAGAACATCGTCCCCGAAACACGCGACGCGTCCGAGCGTGATCGAGCGGGAATCGAACGAGGCCTCCTTCTCACAACGGCCATCGATGACCTCGCGCAGTCCATTGCCGTCGCGCCGGTCCGTCGACTCGCGTCGGGCAACCTGGCGGCGGCCGACTCCGTTCGTCTCGGACTCAACATTGAGCACACCGGCCTGAGCCTGGGTGATGCCCTCGGATTCGCGGCGCATGGGCGCCTCATCCAACTTCTCGATGGTTGGTATATGGCCGGCCCCGAGTTCGATGCGTGGCGTCTCGCCAACCCCGCCCAACGGTGGGTGACGCTCGCGCTCGCGTGGCGCGAATCGCTCGACGGGCGAGTGATTGAGATTCTCGCGGCACGCGAATCCTGGGGCGAATCGCTCAGTGAATTCGTGCGGTGGCTCTATCCAATTGAGTCCGAATGGATTCTCGAGCTCGTATCGACCGCCATTCGACAGGCGTCACACCTCGGGCTCATCTCGTCGACCTCACGTCTTCCACTTGCCGAGGTCGTTCTTCACGCAGATGCCGACACCCTGACCACGCGAGCAAACGCATCGTTGCCAGAGACCGTCGATGTCGTCTACATCCAGAACGACCTCACGATTGTCGCACCTGGACTTCTCAATCCTGCGGCAGATGACCTTCTGCGTCGCCTCTGCGAGGTCGAACATTCGGGACTCGCATCCACGTTTCGGCTCACCAGCTCGCGAGTCACACACGCCCTCACTCAGGGGCTCACCACGGAGGTCATGCTCAGCCGACTCGAAGAGATCTCTGCCGCGCCGCTTCCGCAGCCTGTGCGCTATCTCGTGGAAGAAGCCGGCTCGAGATTTGGAGCGATTCGCGTTCGCGAGTGGGGCGGCTGCGCTGTTGTCACGTGTCGCGACACCGCGTTACTCGAGCTCCTGCTCGCCGATTCCGCCTTGGCCGCACTCGCCTGGGACCGCGACTCCGACACCACGGCAACAACTCGTCGGGACGCGCTATCGACGCTTGATTTGCTACTCGCCGAAAAACACCCCGCGGTGCTTGAAGACGAAACCGGGACGATCCTTGCCCGTCCAACGTTGGCCAAGTTGCCCGTCGTTTCAAAGCCGCTACCCATGCCAGCCACGCACACGCTGGTTGATCGGGTGATCTCTGACGGAGCCGCCGTTACGGGAAACATCACCACCCTCGATGACGGTGCGGCATGGCGCGAGCGACAGGTGTCGTTGGCTATTCGCGAGAAGGCAATTCTTCAGCTCACGTTTGGCATGCCCGACGGATCGAACAAGTCAATGACGGTCGTTCCTCTGTCGGTGGCAAACGGTCGTCTGCGCGCCCGAGACACCGCAACAGACGTCGAACGCACGCTTCCGATGGCGAGCATCGTCACACTCACGGCTGGGGTAGCGTAAGAAAACTATGCCCGACGGACCACTCATTGTTCAGAGCGATCGCACGGTCTTGCTCGAGGTGGCACACCCTGATGCATCGGATGCGCGACACGAGCTCGCGGTTTTTGCCGAGTTAGAGCGCGCACCCGAACACGTGCACACCTACCGCATCACCAAACTCGGGCTCTGGAACGCACGAGCTGCCGGCCATTCGGCGGATGAAATTCTCGCCACGCTCGAACGCTTCTCGAAGTTTGCCGTGCCCGCAACCGTGTCTCTCGACATCGCCGAAACGATGAACCGCTACGGGCGTCTGACCATTGAACGTGACGTCGAAGGTGGCCTACTGCTGCGAGGTACCGACCCAGCGGTACTCGCCGAGGTGGCCAAATCGAAGAAGACCTCGGAATTGCTCACCGCTCGCCCCGACGGGGGCTACGACGTTGTGCCGTGGGCGCGCGGGCAGTTGAAGCAAGAGCTGCTCAAGCTCGGCTGGCCCGCCGAGGATCGCGCTGGTTTTCGTCCGGGTGCACCATTCGATATCAATCTGAACACCGAGGGCTGGTCACTGCGTCATTACCAAGAAAAGGCAGTGGATAACTTCTTGTCAGGCGGCTCGGGCGTGATTGTGCTGCCGTGTGGGGCGGGCAAAACGCTCGTCGGGGCGGCCACGATGGCGCGCACCAACACCGACACGCTCATCTTGGTCACCAACACGGTCTCGGCTCGGCAGTGGCGTGACGAATTGCTGGCGCGCACCAGCCTTACCGCGGATGACATCGGCGAATACTCCGGACAGTCGAAAGAAATCAAACCCGTCACCATCGCGACGTACCAGATCTTGACGGCCAAGCGCGGTGGTGAGTTCGCACACCTTTCGCTTCTCGACGCGAAAGATTGGGGACTCGTCATCTACGACGAGGTACACCTGCTACCGGCTCCGGTTTTCAAGCTCACGGCCGAATTGCAGGCGCGTCGGCGCCTAGGCCTGACCGCAACACTGGTGCGAGAGGACGGTCGAGAGTCCGACGTCTTCAGCCTGATTGGACCCAAGCGATTCGACGCGCCATGGAAAGAGATTGAGGCGCAGGGCTTCATATCCCCCGCCGTGTGCAAAGAGGTACGCATCGACCTCACGCAAGACGAGCGCTTGCGATACGCCGCCGCGAGTGACGCCGACCGCTACCGCATGGCCGCGTCGAGCCCCGAAAAGCTGAGTGTCGTGAAGCAGTTGATTGCCGCGCATCCCGACGATCAGATTCTCGTGATTGGCCAGTACCTGGACCAGCTCGCCATTCTGGGCGAGGCGCTCAACGTGCCCGAAATCACCGGGGCGACACCAGTGGATGATCGCGAAAGGTTATTCAACGCGTTCCGCTCGGGCGAGATTCGCGTGCTTGTCGTGAGCAAGGTGGCCAACTTCTCGATCGACCTTCCCGAGGCAAGTGTGGCGATTCAGGTGTCAGGCGCGTTTGGGTCTCGGCAAGAGGAGGCACAACGGCTTGGTCGCCTGCTTCGGCCGAAGAAATCAAAGCGCACGGCTACCTTTTACACGCTCGTCGCCCGCGACACGATTGATCAGGATTACGCAGCCAACCGTCAACGCTTCTTGACCGAACAGGGCTATGCCTACGAGATTGTGGACGCGCACACTCTCTAATCAAAACTTCAGCAAGACTTTGCTCACTCCCAGACTACGTTCAGGAAACACGCAGTATCGTCGGGGGCATGGAAGGTCCAAAGATTCTCATTGTTGACGACGAACCCAACATTCGCGACTTGCTCACCACGAGTCTGCGATTCGCCGGGTTCCGCGTGCAGGCCGTCGGAAACGGCGCGGCTGCCATCTCGGCCGTTCTCGCGAACGAACCCGACCTCATCATCCTCGACGTCATGCTCCCCGACATGAACGGGTTCTCGGTGACGAAACGTCTTCGTGAAGCGGGCTACACGTCCCCCATCCTCTTCCTCACGGCGAAGGATGACACGCAAGACAAAATCACCGGCCTCACCGTCGGTGGCGACGACTACGTGACGAAGCCATTCAGTCTCGATGAAATCGTCGCGCGCATCAAAGCGATTCTGCGTCGCACCGCGGTGGCCGAAGAGGAATCGGTCATGCGCGTGGGTGAAATCGTCATGGATCAGGACACACACGAAGTCCGCATCAGCGACGTCGCTGTAGAACTGAGCCCCACAGAATTCAAGCTCTTGCGCTACCTCATGCAAAACCCAAACCGTGTTCTCTCCAAGGCGCAAATTCTCGACCACGTCTGGGAATACGACTTCAATGGGGATGCCGGCATCGTCGAGTCATACGTCTCGTATCTGCGCCGCAAGCTCGACCAACACTCCAGCGAGCCATTGATTCAGACCAAACGTGGCTTCGGATACATGCTCCGGGTGGCAAAGTAGTTCTATGTCCCTCGCGTTGCAGAGTCGCCTCGATGCGATTTCCCTGCGCACGAAAATCACGGCCGTCACGGTTCTCCTGCTAACCGTCGGATTGCTGGTGTCAGGAATTGGCACGATGGCGATGCTGAAACCAGCGTTAATCGGCCAGCTCGACAGCCAAATATCGGCAGTCGCGGTTGACCTCGCGAGACTGCTCGACGATTCGAGTAAGGGTGCAAGCAACTCCACAGCACCCAGCGACTACTTCTACGCTCTGTATTCGTCAGACGGCACATTAATTGCACGCAACTGGTCAGAGAAGTCATCGGGATTGCTTCCCCATCTCTCCACGACCTGGACCGAACAAGACACCAGTGCAACTAACGGGAACATCTTCGTTCTCAAGAGCAACGACGGTCGCGCCGCGTTCCACGCTGTCGCCACGCCGGTGGTCTTTCAGGACTTCTCTGGCCTGCGCGGGTCGCTCGTGGTGGCTGCATCGACGATGAGCGTCGATCGACTTCTCACGACCTATCTGTCCATTTTTCTGGGCTTCGATATCGGCGTCGTGATTGTGGGCGCTCTACTGACGCGATTCTTGGTCACGACGACCTTTGCTCCGCTTCGTGAAGTCGAACAGACCGCCGCCGCCATCGCAGACGGCGACTTCAGCCAACGACTTCCGGGGGCAACACCGAACACCGAAGTGGGGCGACTCAATCGGGCGCTGAACATCATGCTCGGCCGCATCGACCGAGCCTTCGCAGACCGCAACCGGGCGCTCGGCCAAATGCAACGATTCGTCGGCGACGCCTCCCACGAGCTTCGTACACCGCTCGTCTCAGTTCGCGGATACGCCGAACTGTATCGAATGGGTGCGCTACCAAAAAAGAAAGACGTCGCCCAGGCGATGGAGCGAATCGAAAAAGAGGCGATTCGCATGGGTGTTCTCGTAGAGGATTTGCTCGCGCTCGCACGTCTTGATGAATCTCGTCCCCTTGAGATAAGTGATGTGAACCTCGTCGAACTCGCGAACGATGCCGCAATGGATGCGCGCGCGGTCGACCCGGAACGAACCGTTTCGGTCGTCACGTCGCACGGGATTGACGCCGCGACAGGGCTCCACATTCACGCCAGCGAAGACAAGATTCGCCAGGTCATGACGAACCTTGTCGGCAACGCACTTCGCTTCACCCCGCCGGCATCGCCGCTCGAAATTGTGCTGAGCTCCGACGCCGCAGCACTCGACACAACCGCAAAACCAACAAAAGCACCGCGATCGGCAAAGTCTTCATCATCGGCAAAGTCTGCAACAGTGGCAAAATCAGCTGGATCCGTGGGCCCTGCTGGCCCCTCCGGCGCGGCCACGTTCGCGACGATTTCAATCGTCGACCACGGCGACGGGATCCCCCCGCAGATTCGTCAGAAGATTTTTGAGCGTTTCTGGCGGGCCGACTCTTCACGCACTCGAGAAACGGGTGGTTCGGGTCTGGGTCTCGCGATTGTGTCCTCCATCGTGGCCGCCCATCACGGCACCATCGATGTGACCGAAACCCCGGGTGGCGGGGCAACATTCAGCGTGACACTTCCTGTTGTGCACAGCGCGGAAGTCTGAGGTCGTCAACCACCGGTGCTGCCGACGGCGCACGAAGCTGACAATTGTCAACGTAACCTCTGGACATGACACAGTTTCGGGTCGATAGCGAGGCCGTTGCGCACGCCACATCGACAGTGCAGGCATCCGTTCATCGAATCCAGGCTGAAGTGTCGACCTTGCGGTCGCAGTTGGCCGATCTCCAGGCGTCCTGGTCGGGCCCAGCCGCGACTGCCTTCCAAACCACCGTTGACTCATGGCATCAGACCCAACTGCGCGTCGAGGAAAGCCTCTCTGTCTTGAGCACAACGTTGGCAACGGCAGCGCGCCACTATGCCGAAATTGAGTTGGCGACCACCCGACTTTTCTCCGTCTAGTCGCTTCCCAAGCGGCCGCCGGCTCGCCCAGCGACTCCCCCATCGCTGGCGCGAAACAGCTGTGGTCCCACCCGAATACGGGAGGGACCACAGCTGATTTGTGTTCGGGGTGCGACCTAGAAGTCCATTCCGGCGCCCGGGTCACCCATGGGTGCCGCGTGCTTCTCGGGCTTCTCGGCGACGACTGCCTCGGTGGTGAGGAACAGTCCGGCGATTGACGCGGCGTTCTGCAGCGCCGAGCGCGTCACCTTGGCCGGGTCGATGATTCCCTGCGCCACGAGGTCGCCGTACTCGTCCGTCGCGGCGTTGAGGCCGTGACCGTTGGGGAGCGAGCGAACCTTGTCGACGACAACACCGGGCTCGTGACCCGCGTTGAGTGCAATCTGGCGAAGCGGAGCTTCGATAGCGACGCGAACGATGTTCACGCCCGTCGCCTCATCACCCTTGAGCTTGAGCGTGTCGAGCACAGAACCGGCCTGAATCAGCGCAACTCCACCGCCGGGGACGATGCCCTCTTCGACGGCAGCCTTTGCGTTACGAACGGCGTCTTCAATGCGGTGCTTGCGCTCCTTGAGCTCAACCTCCGTTGCCGCACCAGCCTTGATGACGGCGACGCCACCGGCGAGCTTGGCGAGACGCTCCTGGAGCTTCTCGCGGTCGTAGTCGCTGTCGGTGTTGTTGATCTCCTGGCGAATCTGGGCAACGCGGCCCGCGATCTGCTCGGGGTCGCCAGCGCCCTCGACGATGGTCGTCTCATCCTTGGTGATAACGACCTTGCGAGCGCTACCGAGGAGTTCGAGGCCAACAGCGTCGAGCTTGAGCCCGACCTCTTCCGAGATGACCTGTCCGCCCGTGAGGATGGCGATGTCCTGCAGCATGGCCTTACGGCGGTCTCCGAAGCCGGGGGCCTTGACCGCAACCGACTTGAAGATGCCACGGATCTTGTTGACCACGAGGGTGGCGAGAGCTTCGCCCTCGACGTCTTCCGCGATGATCAGAAGCTGCTTGCCCGTCTGGGCAACCTTCTCGATAACCGGGATGAGGTCCTTGATGCTCGACACCTTCGAGTTCACGATCAAGATGTAGGGGTCTTCAAAGACCGCTTCTTGACGCTCGGGGTCGGTCACAAAGTACGCGGACAGGTAACCCTTGTCGAAGCGCATACCCTCGGTGAGTTCGAGCTCAGTGCCGAAGGTGTTCGACTCCTCGACCGTCACGACGCCCTCTTTGCCCACCTTGTCGATGGCCTCGGCGATGATGGCACCAATCTGAGGGTCAGCGGCCGAAATCGACGCCGTCGCGGCAATCTCTTCCTTGGTCTCGACCTCTTTGGCGTTCTTCTGCAGTTGAGCCGAGACGGCGTCAACGGCCTTTTCAATTCCGCGACGAAGCGCAATCGGGTCAGCCCCGGCGGCGACGTTTCGCAGACCCTCGCGCACGAGCGCCTGGGCAAGAACGGTCGCGGTGGTCGTGCCGTCACCGGCAACGTCATCCGTCTTCTTTGCAACTTCCTTGACCAGCTCGGCGCCAATGCGCTCGTAGGGGTCTTCGAGGTCAATTTCCTTCGCGATCGACACACCGTCGTTTGTGATGGTGGGTGCGCCCCACTTCTTCTCCAACACGACGTTGCGACCACGCGGGCCGAGCGTTACCTTGACGGTGTCAGCGAGGATGTTCAATCCACGCTCGAGGCCACGACGTGCCTCTTCGTTAAACGCAATCATCTTTGCCATGGTTGTGTTTAGCCCTCCTAGGACCATAATTCGTAAACCGAATAATTAGCACTCAACCTGTATGAGTGCTAATCCAATATTGGCAGTCTCGACCTGAGAGTGCAAACTCAGTCACGGTTTTGGCAGGCGTTGTGCGCCCTAGGGGTTGATGGTGACGGAACCGTCTTCGCGCGGTGGCATCTCAATCCACGTATTGCCCGGAGCGAGGCGGATCGTCATGCCAAAGTCGTCGATGAGGCGGATGCGCGACTCACGCGCATCCTTAGCCCACGTTCCGTGAATCGTCTTGCCTCCGGTCGAGACCCAGGCTTCACCGGAATCGACCATGATCGTGCGAGGCACGGGGCTGTATTCCCAATCGATGCCGACCATCATGACGACAACGTTGGTGGCCGTGATTTGGCCGCCCTCGTCGGTCATGTCGGCCACGGAACCCTCTTGGAAGCGCAGGTAGCCGTTCGCACCGGGGTCAAAAGTCCAGGTCGGATAGCGCTCGTCACTGAACGTGACGTTGATGCTCGAGCCGGGTGTTCCGTCGCGCATCGCCGACGAGGTCGCGACAGACGACGAGTAGGCAAACATCTGAGGTGCGCGCCCCATGTCCATGTGTTGCGACACCACGGTCTGTGCGGCGACACCGACGTTGTGCGGGGCATCCTTGTCATCCGTGCGGTACAGCAGTCCCTCGGCGGCCTCGCTTCCATCGATGATGTTCAAGATTGGGGTGTCGAGCATCATCTCGACGAAGCGTTGCTGTCCACCCGAATAGGTGACAATGCCGCCGAATGGTGTGATGATGTCGGGGTCCATTGGGCGAATTGAACGCACGGGTCCAATTTGGGCGGGGATGTCCGACTGCCAGAATGCGACATATCTCGTCAGCCCGCCCTCAACAAGTTCTTCGAACACGATGTCTGCGTGGCCCAGACCGTACTGGGGTCGAGCCTCTTCGTGGTTGTCAACTTTCGCCGCGAGCGATGGGTTTAACAGGGTGTCGGCTGGCACCGTCGTTCCTCGCAGGGGCGCAACCACGGTGGCCGGGGGCGGGGTGAACGTGGGCGTGTAACTGGGAGTGGGCACTGGTTGAGGCCCGCTACACCCGGCGAGCAGTAGCCCGCTTACGGTCGCGATGAGGAGCGGTGCGGCAAATCTAGTGCGGGTCACCTGCACAGACTAACGCCGCTCATCATTGAGTTGCGTGAGGTGCACGAAAAGCGCCCCGCGAGCGGGAATGAGCTATGCCAGTTTTACGGATTCCGCTTGCGGTCCTTTGGCCCCGGTTCCGACCTCAAACACAACCTTCTGGCCCTCTTCGAGAACCTTGTAGCCGTTCATGTCGATTGCCGAATAATGCACGAAAACATCTTGTCCGTCGCCGTCCACGGTGATGAAGCCGTAGCCCTTTTCCGCGTTGAACCACTTAACGGTTCCAGTCGCCATGTGTGAATCTCCCATTGCGTTGTTCCAACCGGCAAACGCGGGACGCGCGAACCGTTGCCTGATATTACCGGCGGAGTCGCGTGAGGTGAGAGGGGAAAATGCCAAATAAATGTCGCGAATTGCTAACAATTCGTCGCGAGGCCCGGCGTGAGTCGCAGCTCGGCGTACGGATCCGAGCGGAAGCTGACCTTAGTTGGGCGTTTCCGTCGGCTCAGCCGGCGCGACGGGAGCCGAGGTTTGGAAGTAGGAGCTTCCCACGACGACAGTGATCTTGGCTGCCGCTCCGGCATATGCGGGGGTGCGCTCCGTTTCGGCACCAGCACCGAGGGCGCGGGCCACACCCTTCGCGGCACCTTCCACGGCCGGGTCGCCGTAGTAGACCATGGTCTTCTCAACGACATCAGAAGAATTGGACTTGGTACCAATGAGAACGCCATCTGACGTGAGCTGGTCGGCAATGCGCGTCGCCGCACCGTCGACGCCACTGGCGTTAATCACGTTGACCATGACGCTGGGATCGATCGTGGCCTTAACGCTCTTCGTCGAGGTCGCCGATGGGGTCGCCGATGCGACCGGAAGAATCCCGTCGAGCGTGATGGTGCCCGTGACGAAAACCAAAGTGAACATGGCCACGGAAACCAGGACGAATGTGGCAAGCGCCGACCAGGCGAATCCGATCAAGCCACTTCGCGAACTCTTGGGGGCGCGGTGCGCACCCACACGAGCCAAGTCGTCGGGCAGGTTGTCGAAACGGTCTTCACTCGCAGGCGTCTTCATGACAAAAATTAGCTTCCGGTTGGTGGCGTGATGCGGTGGTCACGAGTCTGTACACGATCCTCGCGAGCCCGCAACAGACTCTTGACGAGCAACGGGTCGTATTTCAGTGCCGACTCCGTCTCGATGACGAAGCCCAGCACCTGATAATACCGTGCCGGAGAGAGCGAAAACTGAGTGCGAATCGCTTCATCCTTACCGGCTCGGCCTATCGGCCATTCGCGTTCGAAATCGAGGAGCGCGCGGTGCTCGTCGGTCAATTCGTGGCTCGCCATAATGTGAGCCTATTCAATGGGGCCGGCTATGGGACTCGAACCCACAACCCCCGCTTTACAAGAGCGGTGCGCTACCAATTGCGCCAAGCCGGCCTGCCCGCGCGCGCGACGCGCAAGACGACACCAAGTGTACCCAACGAACGAACCCCCGCTTCGCGTGAACGAGGCGGGGGTTCGAGTGCGTTGAGACGCGCGCGTCAGTTTCTACGGTGCGGGCGTGGGCGTGGCGCTGCCGCTATCGGAGTAGGTCGCGCCGGCAATCTGCGTAATGAATCCGAGGAAAGCGGCGCTGTCACTCACGGAACCCGTGTACTGAACGCCGTTGACAATCACGGTGGGCGTTCCGGTCACGTTGGGCACATCGGTGTTGGGCAGCGGTCCCGAGAGGGCACGCTTGGTCTGCGCATCCACCCAGCCGGAGTAAGTGCCCTTCTTAATACAGTCCGCGATGAGGTCCGGATTCTTGACGCTGGCGTCGTTTGCAAACTTGGCAAGCTCGTCGTCACTCAAACCAGGGCTGCCTTCAGCAGGCTGGTTTGCAAACAGCAACTGGTTGAAGGCCCAGAACGAATCCGGCGAATGCGTCGCAACACAGGCCGACGCGTTGGCGGCGCGAGTCGAGTACTTCGTTCCGGCCGACTTGGAGTTCAAGATCGAAATGGGGTGAATCGACAATTTGGCGGCACCCGTGTTCACGAGCTCCGCAAGCGTCTGTCCGTTCGCAGCGTCAAACTGACCACAAACCGGGCAGAGGTAGTCCTGGTAAATCGTGATGTTGAGGAGGTTTGGGTCTTCGGTGGGCTCGAGCGGCAGTGCGCCATCAGCGAGCGCCGCCGACGTCTCGGCAATCATGCCCTGGTTGAGCACAATTCCATCGGTGGCCATGTTTTCCGGCCACACAACCGGCTTCGGTTGTGCGCTGTAGATGGACAGACCAACCAGGCCAGCGATGACCAAAATGCCCAGCACGATGCCACCCTGCGTGAAGAACTTTCGACGGCGGTCGGAGCGGGCCTGTTGAACGCGAAATTCGCGCGCGCGCTGACGCGCTTCATCACGTCGCTGGTTTTTCGACGGACGGGGTCCGGAAACGTTGCTCATGGTGATAACTCCTCATTGGGGGTGTAGTGCTCGCGCGGTCTCCCGCGCGAAAAAGCGTCCCTCGATAGTAGCCGGGGGATTCTGGGAATTGCCTAATCGGCGACTGAACGAAGTCGGGATACCTCGTACAAAACAACGCTCGCCGCGATTCCCGCGTTGAGTGATTCCGTCGCAGCGGAAATGGGAATCGAAACAATCGCGTCACATACTTCCGTGACGAGACGCGAAAGTCCCTTGCCTTCGCTACCGACGACCATCAGGAGCGGTTGGTCAGAGAGCGCAAGCCCCGGGAGTGCGGTTGTGCCGTCGCCATCGAGGCCAATCACGAAAACACCCTGGTCTTTATAAGACTTGATCGTGCTCACGAGGTTTGAGGCCATGGCTACCGGGCAGCGCGCGGCGGCTCCCGCGGATGTCTTCCACGCCGCTGCGGTCACGCCCACCGAACGACGTTGGGGAACGATGACGCCGTGACCACCAAACGCAGCCGTTGAGCGGATGATGGCGCCGAGGTTGCGTGGGTCCGTGATGCCGTCGAGCGCGACGATGAGCGCGGGGGAACCCGACTTCTCGGCAATCTCGAGCAGGTCATCCGGATGCGCGTATTCGTATGCGGGAACCTTCAGGGCCACGCCCTGATGCACTCCGTCAAACCCCGCGAGTCGGTCGAGCTCGGGCCGCATCACTTCGAGCACCGGAATTCCACGATGCGTTGCAAGCGACAGGATCTCTTTGACTCGGTCGTCGACCTCGATTCGCGTGGCAATGTACAGCGCACCCGCAGGAATCTTCGCTCGTAACGCCTCGAGCACCGAATTGCGCCCCGTCACGACTTCGGTGTCATCGCTCTTGGCACGGCGACTTTGCGAGCGCCCGCGATCTGAACCTGCGCGGTCGCCTCCCTTGTCGCCTTTCAGAGTCGCCAAACGTTCGGCGGCCTTCTTGCGCTTGTGGGCAACGTGATACTCACGGTCTTCCGCCTTGGGCGTGGGACCCTTGCCCTCGAGGCCCTTCCGACCGTGACCGCCGGTACCCACTGAGGGTCCCTTGCGTGTCTTGCGAACTGCTCCCGGACGTGGCTTATTCGCCATCAATACTCCAATGCACACCCTGCGGGGTGTCTTCCACGATGATTCCCGCCGACGCGAAGTCGTCGCGGATGCGGTCGCTGGTTGCGAAATCTTTTTGTGCGCGTGCGTGAGTGCGCGCCTCGAGCATGCGCTCAACGAGTGATTCGAGAGCGGCCCGCGTCGACGCACTCGCTTCGCTGGCGCCCTTCCACTCGCTCGAGAACGGGTTGAGCCCCAACACGTCGAGCATCGCCAACGTCGACTTGGCGTGTGTTTTTGCGAGCTTGTCATCGCCGGCATCGAAGGCGGCGTTGCCCGCTCGAACCGTGTCATGCACAACACCGAGCGCCTGCGGAATACTCATGTCGTCGTTCATCGCATCACGAAAATCCTGTGGCACCTTGCCGGGCTTCAGTCCACCCGCGTTGCGCGTCGCTCGGGAGAGAAAACCTTCGATGCGTTCGAAGGCGGACTTGGCCTCCGTGAGCGCCTTCGGGTGGAACTCCAGTTGCGAGCGATAGTGGGCCGAACCCAGAAAGTAGCGCACGACAATCGGACGCGCCGCCGACAATAAATCGGCTGCGTAGAGCGAGTTACCCAGAGACTTGCTCATTTTTTGGTCACCCACGGCGACAAGACCGTTGTGTAACCAAATCTGCGCGAAGTCGTATCCGGCAGCCGCAGATTGCGCGAGCTCGTTCTCATGATGTGGAAAACGAAGGTCGAGCCCGCCGCCGTGAATGTCAAATGTGGTTCCGAGGTATTTCGTTGACATTGCCGAACATTCGATGTGCCAGCCTGGTCGCCCGCGACCCCATGATGTGTCCCACGAGGCCGAGTCAGGTTCACCAGGCTTGTGCGACTTCCAGAGCGCGAAGTCGCGCGGATCGCGTTTTCCGGGCTCTCCCCCGTCGAGCTGTTCAACTTGGGGCATCACCATGACGGTTTGGTTGGTCAATTCGCCATACGTCGGCCAACTCGCCGTATCGAAGTACACGTCGCCGTTCGAGCCTGGGACCGCATAGGCGTGCCCGCGCTTCATCAACAGGCGGATGAGCTCAATCATGTCGGGAATGCTCGCGGTGGCACGAGGTTCATACGTCGGCGGCTGGATGCGCAGCGCGGCATACGCCTCGTTGAACTCGCGCTCCATGCGATAGGCAAGCGCCCACCACTCCTCAACACCGGCTGTCCGCGCGTTCTCGAGCACCTTGTCGTCGATGTCCGTGACGTTGCGCACGAGCGTCACGGCGTAACCTTCGTGAGTCAACCAGCGACGCAACTGGTCGTAGACCAGGGCGCTGCGCAGATGACCGATGTGCGGGCTCGACTGCACGGTCGGTCCGCAGACGTACATGCCGACTTTGCCCGCTACGAGAGGCACAAAGTCGCGAAGTTGCGCTGACTTCGAGTCGAACAGGCGGATGGTCACGCGCCCAAGTCTACCGGCGGGGTCGTGCGCGAATGAGTGCCGTAGCAATCGCCGCCACACCCTCGCCGCGACCGGTGAACCCGAGTCCATCGGTGGTCGTGGCCGAAACGGAAACGGGAGCACCCACCCATGAGCTCAAAACCGATTCTGCCTCGCCACGGCGCGCAGCGAGTCGCGGGCGATTACCGACAATCTGCACGCTCACGTTGACGGGTTCATAGCCCGCCTCACGCACGAGGTGCACCGCGTGGGTGACAAACACGTCGCCCGACGCACCAGCAAACCGGGGGTCGTCTGTGCCGAACACTCCGCCGATGTCGCCGAGTCCTGCGGCTGCGAGCAACGCATCACACACCGCGTGAGCCACCGCATCGCCATCGCTGTGACCCGAGAGGCCGCGTTCGCCGGGCCACGAGAGTCCGGCGAGAGTCAGCGGAACCTTAGGATCGTCAGTGAACGCGTGCGTGTCGACGCCCGTGCCGACGCGAAGCTGCGCATCCGCACCAATGACGCCCGTAACGCCAAAGGCGTTCGCCGCGGTGACGACCGACTCGGCGCGAACCAAATCATCGGGAGTGGTGATCTTGAAGGATGCGCTATCGCCCGCCACGGTGCGCACAACGAACCCCGCCGCAGTGAAGACGGCCGCATCGTCGGTGTAGTCCGGCTGATCGGCCCGAACGTATGCCTCGGCAAAATCTGCACGTGGAAAGCCCTGTGGGGTCTGCATGATGGCGAGCGTGGTGCGATCCACCGGCCGCGTGACCATTCCGGAACTGTCGATGAAGTTGACCGTATCGACAACCGGCAAACTTGCCACAACCCCGTCACCCGAGGCGACGACAGCGTTCACAACGTCATCAAAGACCGCCGACGGGGCGAGAGCACGAGCCGCATCGTGAACGAGCACCACGTCAAAATCCGGACTCAGCGACTCGAGACCGTGGGCAACGGAGCGAAACCGGGAATCGGCTCCTACGACTACGTTCCACTCGGACTGCGCGCCCAGGCACTCCGTCAAGATGAGAGTTGCACGCTCGACAAGTTCGCGCGGCACCACGGCAACGACGCGAGAAATGGTTTTTGCCCCGGCAGCTGACTCGACAGCGCGTTGAAGCAACGTGCGACCACCCACCTCGACAAAGGCTTTGGGAGTAGCCATACCCAGTCGGGTTCCGCTGCCGGCTGCCACCACAATGACGGCAGCGCGCACGGGCACGGCCCGCTCGGTCATTACTCGTCGCTTACGGGGCGAACGATGCCGAGAATGCCATCGAGAATGTCCGAAGCTCCCTGCTCGTTCGTCTTTTTCGCAAGCGCGAGTTCGGAGATGAGGATTTGGCGCGCCTTCGCCAACATGCGCTTCTCACCAGCGGAAAGACCGCGATCTTGGTCGCGTCGAGTGAGGTCACGAACGACTTCAGAGACCTTGATGATGTCTCCCGAGGCGAGCTTCTCGAGGTTTGCCTTATAACGACGCGACCAGTTGGTCGGCTCTTCGGTGAAGGGCTCGCGCAGAACCTCTTCAACCTTGGCGAGACCCTCTTTACCGATGACGTCGCGAACCCCAACATCTTCGACTCCGTCTTGCGGAACCTCGATGGTGAGATCACCCTGCTTCACGTGAAGCTTGAGATAAATCTTCTCTTCGCCGGTTTTCGGGTTTTTGCGGGTCTTGATTTCGGAGATCGTGGCCGCACCGTGGTGCGGATAAACGACGGTTTCACCGACGACAAACTGCATATTTTTCTTACCCTTCGAAGACGCCCAAGTTTACCACGCGCCACTGCCACCCTCCGACCGGCCCTGCGCTGGTGCGATAGGCTCGTCAGCGGTGCGGGGCGCGCAGGATGCACATACCCGACTTTCCTTTTCTCTCGTTTTTGGAGGCCTTCGTCGTGAAGATTCGTTTGGTGCTTGTCTCGGCACTCATCGCATCGGTCGCTCTCGGAACCGCTGGTTGCAACCTGATTCAACCGCAGGCCACGACGCACCACTACGACCCGAGCGACGGCGTCGGAGTCAACGTCGGTGCCCTCCAGATTCGCAACCTCATTCTGATCAGCGACAACGGCGAAGTCGGACAGCTGATGTTTGACGCCGTTAACACCACGGGTGCCGACATTGTGCTGCACCTGTCGTACACGGTCGACGGCACCATCACGATGCAAGATGTGAAAATCGCATCCTCAGAAAAGACCGTCGGCTTCGGTGGTCCCGGAGAGCCCCAGATTCAGCTCTTCGGCTTTGGCGTGGCACCCGGTGGAATGATTCAACTCGCACTCGAGGCCGACGGCTCAGAGACCAAGTCCGTTTTTGTCCCGGTGTTGACGACTGCTCAGCCGGAGTACAACGGACTCACCCCGACGCCAACGCCGACGCCCGAACCGATTATCGTGCCGACCGCCGCTGCTACCGCGGGCGCAAACACTGGCGAGCAAACGAACAACGTCGAGCCCGCACCGGTCCAGACACCCGCCGGCTAACGCGGTCTAGTTTTCGAAGCGGTAACCCAGTCCGCGAACCGTCATCAACAGGCTCGGTTCGGCTGGGTCGACTTCGATTCGTCCGCGGATGCGCTTGATGTGCACGTCGAGCGTCTTGGTGTCACCGAAGTAGTTCGCGCCCCAGACTCGATCAATCAATTGGCCTCGGGTGAGAACGCGGCCCGAGTTCATCATGAGGTATTCGAGCAGTTCGAATTCCTTGAGCGGAATCGGCGTGACCACACCCCGCACGGTGAGCGCGTGGCGGTCGGCATCGAGTCGAATGTCATCAATCTCAATGACGCCGTCGCCGGACAGCGACTCGGCGTTCGAGTTGCGACGAAGAACCGCACGGATGCGCGCGAGAAGCTCGCGGGACTTGTACGGCTTCGTCACGAAGTCGTCGGCCCCGAGCTCGAGCCCCACGACGATGTCGACCTCGCTGTCCTTCGCGGTCAGCATGATGATCGGAACCTGCGAGTAGGAGCGAATCTGTCGGCACACTTCGGTTCCAGAAACCTGGGGCAGCATCAGGTCGAGCAGGATCATGTCGTGCGTGGCGTGATCAAACACGCGCAACGCTTCGGCGCCGTCCGGGGCGACTGTGACCGTGAATCCCTCACGCTCGAGGAGAAACGCGAGCGGTTCGCTGAGCGCGACTTCGTCTTCGACAAGCAAGATGTGGGGCATGGTCGAGGTGGTCCTCACTCCGATTCAGCGGGGTTGTGTGGGAGTCGAATCGTAAATGTCGAGCCTTGTCCGGGAAGAGACCAGACCTTGATATCGCCACCATGATGGT
>CANGKD010000006.1 GCA_947454495.1 Actinomycetota bacterium | reverse complement strand
GAGGTCATCTAGCCGACAGACCCTTCCATGCCAAGTTCGATGAGTTTGTTCAGTTCGAGCGCGTATTCCATCGGGAGTTCGCGCGAAATCGGCTCAATGAACCCGCGCACAATCATTGCCATTGCCTCGTCTTCGGCCATGCCGCGGCTCATCAGATAAAAAAGCTGATCCTCGCTCACGCGCGAGACGGTCGCCTCGTGTCCGAGCTGCACGTCATCCACCCGAATATCGATCGCTGGATACGTGTCGCTGCGAGAAATGGTGTCAACCAAAAGCGCGTCACAACGAACGGTGTTCGCGCTGCCGTGTGCGTTCGCATTCATTCGGATTTCGCCTCGGTAACCAGCTCGACCTCCACCACGAGCGACCGACTTCGAGACGATGGACGACTGAGTGTTGGGCGCCATGTGGATCATCTTTGCGCCGGCGTCTTGGTGTTGTCCGGGACCGGCAAATGCGATGGACAGTGTCTCGCCCTTGGCCCCCTCGCCCACGAGATACACGGACGGGTACTTCATTGTGACTTTAGAGCCGAGGTTTCCGTCGATCCACTCCATCGTGGCGCCCTCGTGCGCAATGGCGCGCTTGGTTACGAGGTTGTAGACATTGTTCGACCAGTTCTGGATGGTCGTGTAGCGCACACGAGCACCCTTCTTTACGACGATTTCGACGACCGCCGAATGGAGCGAGTCGCTCTTGTAAATGGGCGCGGTGCAGCCCTCGATGTAGTGAACGTAGGAACCCTCGTCGGCGATGATGAGCGTTCGCTCGAACTGACCCATGTTTTCGGTGTTGATGCGGAAATAGGCCTGAAGCGGAATCTCTACGTGAACACCCTTGGGAACATAGACGAACGAGCCGCCCGACCATACTGCAGTGTTGAGCGCAGCGAACTTGTTGTCGCCCGAGGGAATCACAGTTCCGAAATATTCTTCGAAAAACTCTGGATGCTCCCGAAGTGCGGTGTCGGTGTCCATAAAAATGACACCCTGCTTTTCGAGTTCTTCGTTGATCTGGTGGTAGACGACCTCGGACTCGTACTGTGCCGCCACACCGGCTACCAGTCGCTGGCGCTCTGCCTCGGGAATTCCGAGTTTTTCGTAGGTGTCCTTGATGTCGTCGGGCAGATCTTCCCATGACTGTGCTTGACGCTCGCTCGCGCGAACAAAGTACTTGATGTTGTCAAAGTCAATGCCGGAAAGATCCGCCCCCCAGTTGGGCATGGGTTTGCGGAGGAACATCTCGTACGCCTTCAGGCGGAGTTTGAGCATCCATTCGGGCTCTTCTTTTCGAGCGGAAATGTCGGAAACGACCGCGTCGTTGATGCCACGGCGGGCCGACGCCCCTGCCACGTCTTTGTCGTGCCAGCCAAATTCGTAGTTACCTAGCCCGTCGAGTTCTGGACGGTCGATGATGATGTCAGACATGCGCCAAGCCCTTCCTCGTAAAAACGTGTGTGTTAGAAGTAAACAACCGTGACCTGAGGCCGTATTCCCCTCAGCGGGATTCACGGGACGATGCGTACTAATCGGGCCAAATTCGAAACATAGACTGAAACGAGAAATAGCGGCGATCGGCGCATCTTTCAGGTCTCGACGTTGACACCTCGTTCGCTGGCGTTCTCAAGCACTGCTGAACACTGCCTCTTGATTCTAGGGAACAAATGACGATGAGTCGACTTACCAGCTGGTTACCTTCGACCGTTTCGCGCTCGGTGCGTGCGTGGGCGTGGACGACCTGGGTCGTTCAGGTCCTCATCGTTGTTACCGGTGGGGCGGTGCGCCTGACCGCCAGTGGCTTGGGATGCCCGACCTGGCCCAAGTGCACCGCTGATTCGCTCGTGAATACCCCCGAAATGGGCATCCACGGAATCATCGAGTTTGGGAATCGGCTCCTCACGTTTGTGCTCGTTATCGTGGCGATTGGAATGTTTCTCGCCGTAATTCGGGGGCGACGATCGCGTCGAGACCTCTTCGTGCTCGCCTTAGTTATCGGTCTCGGGATTCCCGCCCAGGCCGTCATCGGCGGAATCAGCGTTTGGATGAATCTCAATCCCTATGTTGTCGGCCTGCATTTCGTAGTGTCGGCCGTGATGATCGTGCTCGCCACACTGCTCGTCACTCGGGTTTATCGCCAGGGCGAACGTGCTGACACGGAAATTCTGTCCTTCATGGCGTGGGTTGTCGCCACTTTGCAAGGCGTCACCGTTGTTGTCGGCATTCTGGTCACCGGTTCCGGTCCGCACGCGGGCGACGCAGATTCGCCGCGCAACGGGTTGCCGAGCGAGCTCCTGCAGCACGTGCATTCGTATCCCGCCTACGCGGCCTTGCTCACGACGGCGGTTCTGATCGGCGTGGCGTGGCGTCGCGGGCGAACGGATGTGTCGCGGGTAGCCCTAATCCTGCTGTCGGTCAACGCCGTGCAGGCTGCCGTAGGAATCGCTCAGGCTAACCTCGGGCTTCCCGAGTTGCTCGTCGGCCTGCACATGCTTCTCGCGTGCCTCGTCGTTTCTGCCACGACGTGGATGGTGACCGTTTCGCGGCGGCTAGAACGGCAGTAGCGGGTCGATTGCCACCGTCAAGAACAGCAGAGTCAGATACGCGTTGGATAGGTGAAAGAGACGCATCGGTTTCGGGTCCACTGACTCAAGTGCTCGCGAGTACAGCCGGTGGCATTCGATGAGAAACCACGTTCCTGCACTGGCCGCAACGATCGCATAGAGCACGCCCATACCCGCGACGGGGATCAACAGCAGGCTCGCAGCGACCGTCGCCCATCCATACAGAACTATCTGCAGACCGACCGTGACGCGGCCACGAACAACGGTGAGCATTGGTACGCCGGCAACTTTGTAGTCTTCGCGGTAGCGCCACGACAGGGGCCAGTAATGCGGCGGCGTCCACAAAAAGATGATGAGAAAGAGAACGGCCGGTGTCCACGTCAACGAGTTGGTGACGGATGCCCACCCAATCAGCACGGGAAACCCTCCCGCAGCGCCACCCCAGACGATGTTCTGCGGGGTGCGACGTTTAAGCCAGATGCTGTAGACGATGACATAGAAGGCAATCGCGGCGACCGAGAGTCCGGTGGCCAACCAATTCGTGAAGACCGCGAACCACGCGGTGCTCACGATGGCTAATCCCCACGCGAAAAAAAGGGCCTCACGATCACTGATCACACCAGTTACGAGAGGGCGACCAGAGGTGCGGTTCATAAGACGGTCAATGTCACGATCGAACCAGCAGTTGAAGGCTCCCGCGCTCCCGGCACTCATCGCACCGCCGACGAGAACGACGAGGACAAGACCCAAGTTGGGGATGCCGTTTTCGGCCAAAAACATGGTCGGAATCGTAACGGCGAGAAGCAATTCCATGACTCTCGGTTTGGTCAGTGAGAGGTACGCCGAGAACTTTCTGCGGAACCCTATGGATGCCCGCGCGCCCATCTCGGTGATGTTCTCCGCCATGGGTGTGAGTCTATGACACCCGTCGTAACAGACCCGTCGCCCGGCTCGGCGCAGAAACGTGACGGGTATGCTTAGGACCTACTGCGCTGTGAAAAAAACCGGCGTGTTTGCCGTTAGACGAAAGGCCACTGAGCTCCCATGGCATTGGACTGGAATGAACTAGATACAGCTGCGGTAAACACCGCCCGCGTACTGGCGGCTGACGCGGTGGAAAAGGTTGGCAACGGACACCCCGGAACTGCGATCAGCCTCGCTCCCGCGGCCTATCTCCTATTCCAGAAAGTCATGCGTCGCGATCCGCTCGACGACACATGGATTGGCCGCGACCGCTTCGTTCTCTCGGTCGGGCACTCTTCCCTGACTCAATACGTTCAGCTCTACTTGGGCGGTTACGGTCTCGAACTCGAGGACCTCAAGGCACTTCGAACCTGGGGCTCATTGACTCCGGGTCACCCTGAATACGGTCATACCAAAGGCGTCGAGATCACCACGGGTCCGCTCGGACAAGGCCTCGCATCTGCAGTTGGTTTCGCCTACGCCGCGCGGTTTGAACGAGGACTGTTTGACGCCACAGCGCCCGCCGGAACAAGCCCGTTCGATCACTTCATTTATTGCATCGCGGGCGACGGAGACCTGCAAGAGGGAGTGACGTCGGAGGCGTCGTCACTGGCAGGTCATCAGCAACTTGGAAACTTGATTGCGATTTACGACAGCAATCAGATTTCCATTGAAGACGACACGAACATCGCCTTCACCGAAGACGTGGCAGCAAGGTACGAGGCCTACGGGTGGCAGGTGCTCACGGTCGACTGGAAGAAGACCGGAAAGTACGTTGAAGACGTTGCCGAGCTCTATGCCGCCATCGAGCAGGCTAAGTCGGAAACCTCTAAGCCGTCGTTGATCGTGTTGCGCACAATCATCGGTTGGCCCAGCCCGAAAAAACAGAACACGGGCAAGATTCACGGCTCCGCACTCGGCGCCGACGAGTTGGCTGGCTTGAAGACGGAACTCGGATTCGATCCCAGTGTCAGCTTCGCGGTTGATGAGCGTGTGATTTCCCACGCGCGGGGTGCCATCGAACGGGGTGCCCGGGCTCGCGCCGAGTGGCAAAAGACGTTCGACGCGTGGGCCGCCGCGCATCCGAATGAGAAAGCACTTCTCGATCGTCTCGAAGCTGGTCAATTGCCAACGGGGGTCGCCGACGTCTTGCCGGAATTCCCGGTGGGAGAAATGTCGACGCGAGCCGCCTCGGGCAAGGTACTGGGTGCGTTGGGGTCTGTTGTTCCGGAACTGTGGGGTGGTTCCGCTGATTTGGCGGAATCGAATCTCACCACCATCGAAGGCGCGAAGTCGTTCATTCCATCGGAATGGTCGACGCACGAATGGTCCGGTGACATTTACGGGCGCACCCTTCACTTCGGTATTCGCGAACATGCGATGGGCGCAATCGTGAACGGCATCGTTCTTCACGGTAAGACACGCGCGTACGGCGGAACGTTTCTGATCTTCAGCGACTACATGCGCCCCGCCGTGCGTTTGGCGGCGCTGATGAAAGTCCCGTCGATTTTCGTATGGACGCACGACTCGGTGGCACTCGGTGAAGACGGTCCGACGCACCAGCCAATCGAGCAGCTCGCCACGCTGCGTGCGATTCCGGGCCTTGACGTGGTGCGCCCCGCCGATGCGAATGAAGTGGCGTGGGCATGGTTGACGATGTTGGAGCGTCGCGGTGGGCCCGCCGGTATCGCGTTGTCACGGCAGAACATCCCGGTCTTTGAGCGTGGTACGGGTGAGGCGACAGACGCCGTCATGGCGTCGGCTCGGAACACGTCGAAGGGTGCCTACATCTTGATCGATGCGCCGGGGGCAACGCCGGACGTCGTGATTATTGCCACTGGTTCGGAGGTGTCGCTCGCCGTCGAGGCGCGTGAGCTTTTGGCTGCCGAGGGAATTGGAGCACGTGTGGTCTCGGCCCCGTGCATGGAGTGGTTCGCCGAGCAGGATCAGGCATATCGCGACTCGGTCATTCCGCCGCAGGTCTCGGCACGCGTCAGCGTCGAGGCAGGTATCTCAATGAGCTGGGACAAGCTCGTGGGCACCGCTGGCCGCAGCGTCTCAATTGAACACTTCGGTGCATCCGCCGATTACAAGACACTGTTTCGCGAGTTCGGCATGACAGCAGAGTCCGTTGTCGCCGCGGCTAAAGATTCGATTGCGGCGTCGCGCTCGCACTAATTTTCGCTTTGCTCCACAAAACAAAAAAGGAAGAAATGAACGCACACACCCAGGCCCTGTCGAACGCGGGCGTCAGCATTTGGCTTGATGACCTCTCTCGGAGCGCGTTGACAACCGGCAAACTGGCGGGACTCGTCTCGAACTCGAACGTCGTTGGCGTCACGACCAACCCGACGATTTTTGCCGGTGCGCTGACGGATGGTCAGAGCTATGCAGCCCAGGTAGCCGAGCTTGCAACGGCCGGTGTTGACGCCGAGTCTGCCGTTTTTGAAATCACAACGGACGACGTCGCGGCGGCGTGTGATCTTTTCGCCCCGATTTACAACACCACGCACGGCGTTGATGGCCGGGTTTCGATTGAAGTCTCCCCCACACTCGCTCACGACGCCGCAGGCACCATTGCCGAGGCCCACCGGCTCTGGGCCAAAGTCAATCGTCCGAATGCTCTCATCAAGATTCCGGCAACGTTGGCCGGTCTGGATGCGATTACTGACGTCATCGGCGCTGGAATCTCGGTCAACGTCACCCTGATTTTCTCGCTCGAACGTTATGAGGCCGTCATCAACGCCTACCTCGCGGGACTTGAAAAGGCCCACGCTGCCGGACACGACCTTGGGTCGATTCATTCCGTTGCCTCGTTCTTCGTATCACGCGTGGATTCCGAGGTCGATAAGCGGCTTGACGCGTTGGATGCGGATCCCGAGTTGAAGTCCCGCGCTGGTCTTGCCAACGCGCGGTTGGCGTACGAGCTCTTCGAGACGGCATTTGATTCACAGCGTGCCGCATCACTTCTGGCAGAGGGAGCAAACGTGCAGCGCCCACTGTGGGCGTCCACGGGTGTCAAGGACCCGGCTCTCCCGGACACCCTGTACGTAACGGAACTTGTGGCTGCGGGCGTGGTCAACACCATGCCCGAGAAGACGCTTCTCGCAACAGCCGACCACGGCAAGGTGACCGGAGACACGATTACACCCAATTACGACGAGTCTCGTCTGTTGTTTGCATCGTTGGCAGCCGCGGGCATCGATTTTGCTGACGTGACATCGACCCTAGAAAGCGAGGGTGTCGAAAAGTTCATCGTTTCGTGGGGCGAACTGCTCGAGACCGTAACGGCCGCAATGGAGGCAGCAAAATGAGTTTTCGCATCCATGTCAGTGGCGTCGTCAAGCAGACGGTAGACCAGCACTTACCACAACTCGTGGACGATCTTGTCGCCTCCTCCATTACGGACGCAAATCCCACACTCTGGGGCGCGGCCGCCGAGGCCGAGGCTTCCATTCGTTTGGGTTGGGTGCAGTCTGTCTCGACGTCGCGGCCATTGGTATCTGAAATTGTCGAGCTTCGTGAGCTTCTGCTTGCTCAGGGGGTGAGTCGCTTCGTGCTCGCGGGCATGGGCGGTTCGTCTCTTGCGCCAGAGGTCATCACTTCAACCTTTGGCGTAGACCTGACGATTCTTGATTCAACCGAACCAGGTCAGGTGCTGTCCGCGTTAGAAGCCGGGCTAGGCAATCTCGCACTCATCGTCTCGTCCAAATCGGGTTCGACGGTGGAGACAGACAGTCAACTACGCACGTTCCACAGCGCGTTTGAGGCCGCCGGCATCGATGCCACGAGTCGCATCGTGGTTGTAACCGATCCGGGATCGCCCCTTGACGCCAGCGCTCGCCAAACCGGATATCGCGTGTTCAATGCTGACCCCAATGTGGGCGGGCGGTTCTCCGCGCTGACCGCGTTTGGACTCGTGCCGAGCGGTCTAGCTGGCGTGAACATTGCCGAAATCCTGGACGAAGCCGAGGCGGTCCTGCTCGACATCGCTAATGACCACGTTGAAAACCCCGCGCTTATTTTGGGGACTGCGATTGCCGGTCGTGTCCCGACCGTCAATAAGCTCGGCCTTATCACCGACGGAACACACATCATTGGACTTCCCGATTGGATCGAGCAACTCGTCGCTGAATCGACTGGAAAAGAGGGCACCGGAGTTCTCCCGGTTGTGCTCGACGTCGTTTCTACGGAGGCACTAGCGCCGACGAGTGACATCGTCCTTTGTCGCCTCGTTGAAGATGCACACGCACACCACCTCTTGTCTTCGGATCGGCACGACGGTGAAATTCTCGTGAGCGGCACGCTTGGTGCGCAATTCATGGTCTGGGAGTACGCGACGGCCGTTGCCGGTCGACTCCTCTCGATAAATCCCTTTGATCAGCCCGATGTCGAGTCTGCGAAGATTGCCGCACGTGCCCTTCTGGATCACCGCCCGGAGCAGAGCACACCAACATTTGTTGATGACGGCATCGAAGTACGGGCTCACGGTGATTTCCTCGACGGAGCGACAACCGTGCGCGACGCAATCACGGCTGCGCTCTCCCACCTTTCCAGCACGGGTTACCTTTCCGTGCAGGCGTATATGGACCGTGAAACTTTCCCTCAGGTGTCGGGTGTGCGCGACCTCGTTGCTGCTCGCGCCGGTCGACCAGTGACGTTTGGCTGGGGTCCGAGATTCCTGCACTCAACGGGTCAGTTTCACAAGGGCGGACCAGAAACCGGTGTTTTCATCCAGATTCTTCAGGTTCCCCGCCAGGACCTAGAAATTCCCGGGCGCCCGTTCACCTTCGGTGAGCTCATCGCGGCGCAGGCAGCGGGAGACGCAAATGTGCTCGCGGGGCACGGTCGACCGGTGCTCACCATCACACTCACTCGTCCCGACGAGCAGATGGTTTCCCTGTTCGAGGCGTTCAATTAGTCATGCCGAATGACATTTCGGTGGGCGACAATCCACTCCGCGTTTTGGAGGACCGACGACTCCATCGAATTGCTGGACCGAGTGCGATTGTTCTCTTTGGCGTTACAGGAGACCTGGCTCGGAAGAAGCTCATGCCCGCGGTCTACGATCTCGCCAATCGAGGGCTTCTACCGCCGGGGTTTGCCCTTGTCGGTTTTGCACGAAGAGACTGGGAACAGCAGGACTTCGCGCAAGTTGTTCATGACTCGGTGAAGGAGTACGCCCGGACTGAGTTCCGAGAAGATGTGTGGGAGCAGCTCCTCAAGGGAATTAGGTTCGTCAGCGGAACTTTTGACGATGATGCTGCCTTTGATTCGCTGAAACTGACACTCGAACAGCTTGATGTCGAGCAGGGCACGATGGGAAACCACTGTTTCTATCTGTCCATTCCGCCCGCGTCCTTTCCCGTGGTCACACAGCAGTTGCGTCGCTCGGGACTTGCAAATGCGGATGGTAATTCGTGGCGACGTGTGGTGATTGAGAAGCCTTTCGGAAGCGATCTCGCCACTGCTCGTGAACTGAATGACGTTGTCGAGTCCGTGTTCCCAGCTGACTCGATTTTCCGCATTGACCACTACCTGGGCAAGGAGACAGTCCAAAACATTTTGGCGTTGAGGTTTGCAAATCAGCTTTTTGAACCGTTGTGGAACGCGGAACATGTTGATCACGTGCAAATCACAATGGCTGAGGACATCGGCGTTGGTGGTCGCGCGGGCTATTACAACGGCATCGGAGCAGCGCGAGATGTGATTCAAAATCACCTTCTTCAGCTGATGGCACTGACCGCCATGGAAGAACCTATTTCATTCAATGCCGACGACCTTCGCTCGGAAAAAGAAAAGGTGTTGGCCGCGGTTCGTTTGCCGGCAGACTTGTCGACGGTCACCGCGCGCGGTCAATACGGTTCGGGCTGGCAAGGAGGCGAATTCGTTCCCGGCTTCCTCGAAGAAGAGGGCATGAATCCGCAATCCACATCGGAAACCTATGCCGCCATGCGTCTCGACATTGGTACCCGCAGGTGGGCCGGTGTTCCCTTCTATCTGCGAGCCGGGAAACGACTCGGTCGTCGCGTGACAGAAATCGCCGTCGTGTTCAAGCGTGCGCCTCAGTACCTCTTTGCCGAACATCAAACGTCGGCTCTCGGCCAGAACGCACTGGTCATTCGGGTTCAACCGGACGAGGGTGTCACGATTAGATTTGGGTCGAAAGTGCCCGGTGCGGGCATGCAAGTTCGCGATGTCACCATGGACTTCGGATATGGACACGCGTTCACTGAGGCAAGCCCCGAAGCCTACGAGCGGCTCATCCTCGATGTTCTCCTGGGCGACCCGCCATTGTTTCCCCGGCACGAAGAAGTCGAGCTGAGTTGGAAGATCCTCGATCCCATCGAGGAATTCTGGGCGTCACGGGGAACGCCCGAACAATATGCTCCGGGGTCGTGGGGTCCCGCATCCGCTGACGCATTAATGGAGCGCGATGGCCGTGCCTGGAGGCGACCGTGATTATTGAATTTCCCAAGACAACCACGGGCAAGATTTCGAAGGCCCTCGTCAATATTCGCGAAGAGGGTGGCGCCGTCGCCCTCGGTCGTGTCCTCACTCTGGTGATCTCGACGTCTCCCGGCAAAGAGGAAGACGCGATCAACGCAGCGAACGAGGCGTCTCGGGAGCATCCGATGCGCGTCATCGTCGTCAGCATTCCTGAAGAGTCGACCAACATTACCAACCGCCTCGACGGTGAAATTCGAGTCGGAGGCGATGCGGGAGCGAGTGAAGTCATCATTCTTCGCGCCTACGGTGAGGCCGGGTCTGACGAGTTGGGGCTCGTCACCGGTCTTCTACTTCCCGACGCGCCCGTCGTTGTGTGGTGGCCCGGCGAGGCTCCCCAGGCCCTAAGTTCCTCTCCGCTCGGCGGAATCGCCCAGCGTCGCATCACGGATTCGGCGGAGCAACCCGATCAGCTCGCCTTCTTGCCCACGCTTGCATCTGCGTATGCGCCGGGTGACACCGATTTCGCGTGGACACGGTTGACGCCGTGGCGCCAACAACTTGCGTCCGTTCTCGATCAACCACCCTACGAGCCCATTCTGGCGGCCGAGGTGAAAGCCGCGGACACCTCATTATCGGCACGGCTTCTCGCTGCCTGGCTCTCGTTGTCTCTGGACATCCGCGTGACGTTTACACCTGTTCCGGATCGCCCCGGTGTGGGGTCAATTCAGTGTGTGACGTTGACACGATCCTCGGGTGACATCGTTCTCGAGCGCACCGAGCCAGGCATGGCACGACTGGTTCAGCCCGGTCAGCCGGAACACGTGATTTCGCTGCTCCGTCGCAATCTGCGCGATTGCCTTGCAGAAGAGCTACGCCACCTTGACCCCGACGAAGTCTATGGCCGCATTCTGAGCGATGGAATGAACTTGATTGTCGAGCAAGCGTGAAGCGTCGTGAGTTCCGCGTCTTCGAGTCTGCAGCCGATGTGGCACTTGCCGTCGCGGAAGACCTTGAGAATGCCATTCGAGTGGACGTGTCAACCCGGGATGAGTGTCATGTGGTGTTGACCGGCGGAACTCTCGGCATCGCTCTCCTTCATCATGTTGGCGCGAAGTCAGATGTGGATTGGTCACGCGTTCACTTTTGGTGGGGAGATGAGCGATTCGTCAATCCCGAGAGTCCTGACCGCAACGAAGGTCAAGCCTGGGAGGCGTTGCTCAATCGAATTGACGTGCCGGCTGAGAACATTCATCGAATGGGATCAACGGCTGGCTACGCGTCTGCTGACGATGCTACGAGCTCCTACGCGAATTCCCTTGAGGAGTTTTTTGGTGTCGATTTTCCCCATTTTGACGTGGTGCTCCTCGGAGTTGGACCTGACTCGCACGTGGCGAGTCTGTTTCCACGGCTCCCCGGGGTTCTTGAATCAGGAAAAACGGTCATCGCGGTGCGAAACTCTCCCAAGCCGCCACCCGAGCGTGTCTCGCTGACACTACCGTCGATCAACGCTTCTCGCAGGGTATGGGTCGTTGCCGCCGGGAACGACAAGGCGGAGGCGATTAGGTCGAGTGAATCAGCAAATGACCCGAGTGTGTCACCGGTGAGTGCAGTTCACGGCATCGAAGAGACCGTCTTCTTCGTCGACAACGCCGCATTTCATGCCGAACATCTCTCACGTTCGGCCGGAGAGGCCTAGGACTTTACCGTTCCACGTCGTACGCGAAGCTGGTGAAGAGCGTCCTCAAGAATCTGCTCCGCTTCTTCGGGGGTACGGCGCTCCTTGACGTACGCCAGGTGAGTCTTGTAGGGCTCGAGCTTGGCTACCAAGGGCGGGTTGTCCTTGTCGCGCCCCGCAGGTAGTCCCGATTGAGGACAATCAATCGTCTCGGGAATCTCTTCTTCGGGCAGGTTCGCGGCGAAGAAACGAACTGTTTCATTGCCGAGCGCATCCCAATAACTGATGGCAATTCGGTCTGCGTGAACGCCGTGGTCCTGCTCCCCCATTGGGCCCGCACCAACGCGCGAACCCCGAATTGCGCTACCGCTCGACGACACTAGACGCCCGCCGAGAACTTAGTCAGCAGTCCCAACACGATGATGCTCGTGATCCAGATGAGTCCAAGGATGACCGTGATTCGGTTGAGGTTTCGCTCGGCTACGCCGGACGAGCCGAGCGACGAGGTCACGCCACCGCCGAACATGTCCGACACGCCACCGCCGCGGCCCTTGTGCAACAGAATGAGGAGCGTCAGCAACAGGCTGGTAATGGCCAGAATGATCTGAAGCACAACTTGGATAATCTCCACGCGGGGACCTTTCCCTTGAATAAATCTGACTAAGTCTAGACGCTCCGCCCAAGGAACGTTGCGCACCTAGATGACGTGCTTGTAGAACCGGACGATCGAAGCGAATTCGGCGACCTCGAGACTTGCGCCGCCCACCAGCGCGCCATCAATGTTTGGTTGACGCATGAACGACGCGATGTTGCCAGATTTGACCGAGCCGCCGTAGAGGATTCGTGTACGGGACGCGAAATCTGCGTCGACAATCTCAGAAAGTGTGTGGCGAAGGGCAGCACAAACCTGCTCGGCCTGCTCTTCCGTGGCTGCCTTACCGGATCCAATCGCCCATACCGGTTCGTAGGCAATCACGATGTCGGCGTCTGGCGAAATGCCTGCGAGAGTCGCCTTCAGCTGAGCGACGGGAACCGCACTTGCTCCGAATTCTTCGAGATCCGCTGCGGTCTCTCCAACGCAGAGCACGGGCACGATTCCGTATCGAAGCGCAGCACCGACCTTTGCTCCGAGGACCTCGTCAGTTTCACCGTGGTACTGGCGACGTTCACTATGTCCGACCAGAACGTATGTACATCCGAGCGAGGCGAGAAAGGCGCCACTAATCTCACCGGTGAACGCACCGGCATCATGAGCCGACAAGTCTTGGGCGCCATATGCAATCGAGAACTTTTCCGCGTCGACGAGCGTTTGCACGCTGCGCAGATCGGTGAACGGAGGAAACACGGCTACTTCCGAAGCGGACCGGTCATGACGTGCCTCGTCGAGAGTCCACGACAATTTCTGGACAAACGCAATCGCCTGAAGATGATCCAGGTTCATCTTCCAGTTTCCCGCGATCAGCGGCAGTCGTGTTGTTACCATCCCAAGACCTCCAAGCCGGGAAGAGATTTGCCTTCGAGGAACTCAAGGCTGGCTCCTCCGCCCGTCGATATGTGACCAAACTGGTCATCGCGGAATCCAAGCGCCCGAACGGCGGCGGCAGAATCGCCACCACCAACCACGCTGAGACCCGAGACCTTCGTCAATGCCTCGGCGATAGCGCGAGTACCGTGCGAGAAGGCAGGGAATTCAAATACGCCAGCCGGGCCGTTCCAGAAGACGGTAGAACTTGACTCAATGATGTGCGCGAATCGCGCTGCTGATTCCGGGCCAATGTCGAGCCCGAGCCCCTGGGACCCAAATGGAGTGGACTCCATTTCGGTTGCCGCGGTGACCGTGTGATCTGCGTCGGCTGCAAATGAAGCCGCGACAACCACATCGGTAGGAAGCACAAGTTCCACTCCCCGCTCCGCAGCCTCGGCCATGTAGCGACGAACCGTCTCAATCTGATCTGGCTCCAACAAGCTCGACCCGACCTTGTTTCCCAAGGCAGCAAGGAAGGTAAACACCATGCCACCTCCAACCAGAATGCGGTCGACGCGAGGAAGAAGGTGATCGATGACCCCCAGCTTGTCGGAAACCTTAGAACCGCCAAGTACGACGGTGTATGGTCGCTGTGGCGCCTCTGTCAGTTTGTAGAGGACATCGAGTTCGGTCTCGATAAGCAGACCCGCAGCGCTCGGCACGAGCTTCGCCAGGTCATACACGCTGGCCTGTTTGCGGTGGACTACCCCAAAGCCATCCGAGACAAAGGCATCGCCGAATTCGGCGAGGGCGGCAGCGAACTCGCCGCGGATCGCGTCATCCTTCGACGTTTCGGCAGCACTAAAACGCACGTTTTCCAAGACGAGCAGACTGCCCTTGCCGAGAGCCTCCACAGCCGAGCGGGCGTCGTTTCCCACCGTGTCGGCGACAAAGGAGACATCGCTTTCGAGGAGCTCACCGAGTCGGTGTGCGACTGGGGCGAGGCTGTACGCGGGGTCTGGCGCTCCATCGGGGCGACCAAGGTGGCTTAACACGATGACGCGGGCATTCGCTGCCAGGAGGTGGCGTAGCGTCGGAATGGACGCGCGAATCCTGCCATCATCCGTAATCACTCCGTCTTTCAACGGAACGTTCAAGTCGCAACGAACAATGACCCGTGCGCCATCGAGGTCCCCGAGGGACGTGAGGGTTCTCAGTGCCACGTTTAGAACTTGGATGCGACGAACTCAGTGAGGTCAACCAGTCGGTTGGAGTATCCCCACTCGTTGTCATACCAGCTCGAGAGCTTGACTTGGTCTCCCAGGATGCGAAGAAGGCCTGCATCAAAAATCGACGAGTGCGCGTCGGTCACAATATCGCTCGACACGATTTCATCCTCGGTGTACTTGAGGATGCCCTTCATCGGACCCTCGGCAGCCGCCTTGTAGGCCTCAAGGATTTCCTCTTTGCTGACCTTCTTCTTGGACACAACGGTGAGATCGACAATGGATCCGGTCGGAACCGGCACACGCAGTGCGAAACCGTCGAGCTTGCCTTGAAGTTCGGGGAGAACGAGGCCAATGGCTTTCGCTGCGCCCGTGGACGAGGGAACAATGTTGAGTGCGGCAGCGCGTGCACGCCGCAGGTCGCTGTGCGGACCATCCTGCAGGTTCTGGTCAGCCGTGTAGGCGTGCACCGTCGTCATCAGACCGGACTCGATACCAAAGTTGTCGTTGAACACCTTGGCCAGGGGCGCAAGACAGTTCGTCGTGCACGACGCGTTCGAGATGATGTTGTCGGTCTCGGGGTTGTACAGGTGCTCGTTCACGCCCATGACGAACGTCGCGTCTTCTCCGGTCGCGGGCGCCGAGATGAGAACCTTCTTGGCACCGGCCTGGATGTGCTTGATCGCGTCTTTGGCGTCGGTAAAACGACCGGTCGACTCGATGACAATGTCGACACCCAGGTCGCCCCAACCGAGGTTGGCGGGGTCGCGCTCTTCGAGCACCTTGATCTTCTTGCCATTGACGGTGATGCTGTCACCCGAGTGGCCGACCTCGGCGTCGAGTCGCCCGGTGACCGAGTCGTACTTCAGCAGGTGAGCGAGACCCTTGTTGTCGCTGAGGTCGTTCACCGCGACAATTTCAATGTCGGCCCCCTGCGCCAACGCGGCGCGGAAGTAGTTTCGTCCGATGCGGCCGAAGCCATTGATGCCAACCTTAACGGTCACAGTCTTCTCCAGAAGTTCGTGGTTTTTTTGGGAGGGAAGCGCGCACAGCACGCAAGTACGAGGGTGACAATGTTCCGTCACCCGTCAAGTACCAGGTCTCAGACTAGCAGGGTGCTCGCTGCCCCGGCCTGAGCTGCGGCGAAGCGCCGAGCAACGTCGTCCCAGTTCACGATGTTCCAGAACGCCGTGACGTAGTCACCCTTGACGTTCTTGTAGTCGAGGTAGAACGCGTGCTCCCACATGTCCAGCATCAGAAGGGGAACGGTCGCAGCCGCGATGTTTCCTTGCTGATCGTAAAGTTGCTCAATGATGAGCTGATTGCCGATAGCGTCCCACGCGAGGAACGCCCATCCCGAGCCCTGTAGACCGAGCGCGGCAGCGTTGAAGTGAGCACGGAATTTGTCGAACGATCCAAAGAACTCGTCGATGGCAGAGGCCAACTCTCCCGATGGGCGCTCCTGCGAATCCGGCGTCAGGTTCTTCCAAAAAATGCTGTGGTTCGTGTGGCCACCGAGGTGGAATGCAAGGTCTTTTTGCAGGCGGTTGATGTTGGCAAAATCGTTCGCTTCCCGCGCTTCGGCCAGCTTCTCGAGAGCCGTGTTTGCTCCGGCAACGTAGGCCGCGTGGTGCTTGCTGTGGTGCAGCTCCATGATTTGTGCGCTGATGTGCGGAGCAAGCGCGGAGTAGTCGTAGGTCAGCTCCGGAAGGGTGTAAACGGCCATGAGTGTGGTCTCCTCGTGTGTGGTGGTTTGGTGACGTAATGGAAGCCTGACGTCGATAAGTTTATGAGGTTTAGTCGTCGAGGTCGTCCGGCAAGTTCACGGATGTGTTGTCAATGCCCAGGTCGGCGGCGCGTTTGTCTGCCATGGCCAAGAGGCGACGAATGCGGCCTGCCACGGCATCCTTCGTCATCGGTGGGTTTGCATGGTGACCTAGTTCGTCGAGACTCGCATCTCGAAAATCGAGTCTCAACTTGCCGGCGTACGACAGGTGTTCGGGAACGTCGTCGCCGAGAATTTGTAGTGCTCGTTCAACTCGCGCGCACGCTGCCACTGCGGCTTGGGCGCTTCGACGCAGGTTGGCGTCATCAAAGTTCACGAGACGATTGGCATTTGCGCGTACTTCGCGACGCTGCCGGAGTTCATTCCATGCCGAAACGGCCGCACTGGCTCCCATTTGGGTGAGGAGGTTGGCGATGGAATCGTCCTCGCGGACGACGACCCGATGCATGCCGCGGACTTCGCGCGCTTTGGCAGCAACTCCGAGTCGAGCCGCAGCACCAACGAGAGCCATGGCGACCTCGTTCGTGGGGCAGGCGACCTCGAGTGCGGCCGAGCGACCTGGATCCGTCACGGCGCCAGCGGCAAGAAAAGCTCCTCGCCACACAGCGGCGAGATCTTCAAGGTTCGCTGTCGTGATCTTGTTGGGTAAACCGCGAATGGGGCGGCGTCGTGAATCCAAAAGGCCGGTTTGGCGCGCGAGCGTCTCTCCCCCATCAAGAACGCGAACGAGAAAAATGGGAGCGGACCGGGAACCGGATGAGGGACTCATGCGGCCTTCGCTTTTCAGTCCGTAAAGTTCGGCGATGTCGCGACGGATTCGGGCCGCAATTTCTTGATCTTCAAGTTCAACCTCGACCGCGATACGACCGGCGATGTTGTGCAGGCCGCCCGCGAGGCGAAGCATTGTTGCCAACTCAGCGGCGCGCGTCGGGACTCGGGGAGACGTTACGCGGAGCAATTCACGAGTGACAGTCTCGGTCAAATTCACGCTGCTCCCTCCCTTCGTACGCAATGAAACCCTATCCGCATTACTCTCGTCCTAAGTCACGGTGCCGGACGTTTACCGTAACGCCCGGAAATGACGACAGCGCTATCGAGAGTGCCTCGACCACCGCTACGGAGCGATGCTTGCCACCAGTGCAGCCCACCGCAATTAGCGCGCGACGTTTGTTCTCTCGAAGGTAGCCCGAGAAGACAGGTTTGAGGGCGACGGTGTACGCCTCGATGAACTCGCGCGCCCCCTCGGAACCCAGCACGTAGGTCGACACGGCTTCGTCTTTTCCGTTAAGCGCGCGAAGGTCTGACTCCCAAAATGGATTTGGCAGGAAGCGCGCATCCGCAATGAGATCTGCATCGGTCGGTGTGCCGTACTTGAACCCGAATGACTGAATTGTCACCCGAATGCCCGTGCTTGACTCGTCAGAAAAGAGCTCGTTGATCGCCGTCGACAGTTGGTGGATGTTGAAATCACTCGTATCGAGCACAATGTCGCTGTGCTCCCGCATCTCGTTCATTCGACTGCGCTCGGCGCCAATACCGTCGAGAATTGTGCCGTCTCCTTGCAGGGGGTGAGGACGGCGGACCGACTCGAAACGACGCACGAGGGTCGCATCGGTCGCGTCAAGGAACAGAATCCTCAAATCGACGCCGGCTCGCACGGATTGGAGAATCTCCTGCAGGTCTGCGAAGAACGACGAACCGCGCACATCAACGACGGCCGCAATTTTAGGAATTCTGCCTTCGGCGACGCTGGACAGGTCGATGAGAGGACGGAGCATCTGCGGTGGGAGGTTGTCAACGACGTACCACCCCATGTCTTCGAGGGCATTGCCGACGGTAGACCGCCCGGCACCGGACATGCCCGTGACGATCAGAAGACGCTGTTCGTCACTATCGATCTGAGTCATTGTGGGGTCAACCTTCCGCCTCAATGCTACTCACTGGCGACGCCCGATTTCTGCGGACGGATTGCGGTCAAGATTGTTGTCGCGAGGTCGTGACTGATGCCGGGAACCTCGGCGATTTGTTCCGCACTCGCCGACCGCAGTGCCGTCACCGAGCCAAAATGGTTGAGCAATGCCGACATTCGTGTCGGTCCGACACCAGGCACATCCGACAATTCGGAGCGAATGTCGGACTTGCGTTTAGCCCGTTGGAAGGTAATGGCAAAGCGGTGTGCTTCGTCGCGAACGCGTTGCAGTAGAAACAGCGCATTCGAATTTCGGGGCAGGATGACCGGGAACGAGTCTCCCGGCAACCACACCTCCTCGAGGCGCTTTGCGAGCCCGCACACGGGAATGTGTCCGTGGCCCGATTCACGCAGAGCTCGCGCTGCCGCCTCGACCTGCGGCCGTCCGCCGTCGACAATCAGAAGCCCGGGCGGGTAGGCGAAACCCGTCGAGTCCTCATCAGCGTCTCCATCAAGTCGCGCGACTCTCCGCCGGACAAGTTGCGCGATTGACTCCGTGTCATCTGTCGTTTCGGCAATGTTGAACTTTCGGTAATGCGCCTTCTTCGGCAAACCGTCTTCGAAAACGACCATAGATCCCACGACTTTTGTTCCGCCGAGGTGGGACACATCGAAGCACTCGATACGCAGAGGCGCCTCGGGCAATCCAAGAGCCTCTTGAAGATCCGTGAGTGCCGTCGTGCGGGTCACGTAGTCAGAGGAACGCTTTGTTCGATGAAGTGCGAGCGCGTGGACGGCGTTGTCTGTCACTGTCGCGGCAAGAGAGGACATTGTTCCTCGTTGCGCGACGCGGAGCTTTACGCGCGCGGATCTGTTCTCATCACGTTGGGAACGACGGACCGAGGTGAGCCAATCCGACAGCGCCTCGGCGTCATCGGGAAGTGTCGGCACGATGACGTCTGACGGAATCTCTTCACCCGCCTCGTAGGCGGCACGCAACATGGAATCACAGAAATCCTCGTCACTGGCATCTAGCTCGGTATCCACGGTCCAGGCGCGAACGCCCCGAACCCGGCCTCCCCGAACCTTGAAAACGTGCACGGCCGCCGTGAGCTCGTCCCGAGCTACTCCAAAGACGTCGGCATCGATTGCGTCGTCCAAGACTACGGAACTCTTTGACGCGACGGTGAGGAGCGCCTCGATTGCGTCGCGAATCTTTGCGGCCCGCTCGTACTCCTGAGCTTCGCTCGCCGCCATCATGTCCGAGCGCAACTGATCGACGTAGCCGTCATTTCGTCCGGCCATAAAAGCACCCAACTGGAGAGCAATCTTGCGGTGGTCTTCAGGGGTCACACGACCAGCACAGGGAGCAGCACACCGTCCGATGTCACCGAGCAGGCATGGGCGGCCGGCAGCCGCAGCCTTGCGGTAGACGCCGTCACTACAGGAGCGCACGGGAAAGACCCGAAGGACCTGCTCGAGGGTTTCGCGAATTGCCCACGTCTTGGTGTATGGCCCGAAGTACTTGGCGTCCGGTATGCCCCGGCGACGAGTGATGAAAACTCGCGGAACGTCTTCGCCCATCGTGATCGCGAGATAGGGATACGACTTGTCGTCGCGAAACTGGATATTGAACGGCGGGTCAAATTCCTTGATCCACGTGAATTCGAGTTGAAGGGCCTCGAACTCGGTGCCAACAACGGTCCATTTCACATCACTCGCCGAAGTGACCATACGCCGAGTTCGCTCGTGCAGCGTGTTTAGTGGGGCGAAGTAGCTCGACAGTCGCGCACGCAAATTCTTTGCTTTGCCGACGTAGAGGACTCGACCTTGTGAATCAAAAAAGCGATACACACCGGGGTTCGTCGGGATATCCGACGTTGCGGGGCGATACGAAAGTTGAGTGCTCATCTCTCTAGGAGCCGCGGAGAATCTCTCGCAGGAAGACCGCTGTGTGACTTCGCTTGTTCGTGGCGACATCTTCTGGTGTACCGACCACAAGGAGCTCGCCGCCCCCGGCCCCGCCCTCTGGCCCGAGGTCGAGAATCCAGTCGGCCGACTTAACCACATCGAGATTGTGCTCGATCACGATGACCGTGTTGCCTTTGTCGACCAAGCTGTTGAGGACAAGCAGGAGTTTGCGAACATCTTCAAAGTGCAGCCCCGTCGTCGGCTCGTCGAGAACATAGATGCTTCGACCGTTCGAGCGCTTCTGCAACTCTGTTGCGAGCTTGACCCGCTGAGCCTCTCCTCCGGAGAGAGTGGTGGCGCTCTGACCGAGTCGCACGTATCCGAGACCAACTTCGACAAGGGTTTGAAGATAGCGATGGATGCTCGACACCGGTTCAAAAAAGTCGGCTGCCTCTGAAATGGGCATATTCAGAACATCAGCGATGGTTTTACCCTTGTAGTGCACCTGAAGGGTTTCGCGGTTGTAGCGCGCCCCGTGACACACCTCACAGTCGACGTAGACATCGGGTAAAAAGTTCATCTCAATTTTGATGGTGCCATCGCCCGCACACGCTTCGCATCGCCCACCCTTGACATTGAACGAGAAACGCCCGGGTAGATATCCGCGCATTTTCGATTCGGCCGTTTCGGCAAAAAGCGTTCGAATTCGATCGAAGACGCCCGTGTACGTCGCCGGGTTTGATCGCGGCGTGCGCCCAATCGGAGCCTGATCGACATGCACAACCTTGTCGAGATGCTCGAGACCCTCAACACGCGTGTGCTTTGCCGGTACCTGACGGGCCCCATTGAGCTTGTTAGCGAGCACGCGGTACAAGATGTCGTTGACGAGCGACGACTTACCCGACCCGCTCACACCGGTGACCGCCGTTAGCGTGCCGAGCGGGAAAGACGCATCAATCTTTTTCAAGTTGTTCGCGGCGGCACCGACGACCGTCACCATTCGCGCCGGATCAATCGGCCGTCGGGTCGTCGGCACGGCAATCGAGCGTCGACCACTGAGGTAGTCCGCTGTGAGGGACTCGGTATTTGCGAGAAGTGCCTCAACCGTACCCGAGTGCACCACACGACCGCCGTGCACCCCTGCGCCGGGACCGATGTCAACAATCCAGTCGGCCGTGTGGATGGTGTCTTCATCGTGCTCGACAACAATCAGCGTGTTCCCCAAATCACGCAACTTGATGAGAGTGTCAATGAGGCGCCGATTGTCGCGCTGATGCAAGCCAATGCTCGGCTCGTCGAGCACGTAGAGCACACCGGTCAGACCTGAACCAATCTGAGTTGCCAGCCGGATGCGCTGCGCTTCACCACCGGACAGCGACCCCGCGCTCCGCGCGAGATCGAGATACGTCAAGCCGACCTCAATGAGGAAGTTGAGGCGAGCTCGAATCTCTCGCAAAACTTGGGCGGCAATATGGGCCTGACGGTCGGTCAGCTCGAGGTTGTCCATGAAATCGCGCGCGTCAAGGAGGGAGACGCGCGTGACGTCAGAGATGCTCTTGCCGTTGACCTTGACTGCAAGAACCTCGGGCTTCAATCGCGCACCGTTGCACTCGGAGCAGGGAACTTCGCGCAGGAACTCAGCCCAACGCGCCCGCTGTACATCTGTTTCGGCCTGCAGGTATTGACGCTCGATGTAGGGCACGACTCCTTCGAAACCCGAAGAATAGGCAATCTCGCGCCCGTATCGGTTCTTCCACTTGACCCGCACGTTGAAGTTGTTACCGTGGAGAACCGCTTCGCGAACATCCTCGTCTAAGTCTTGCCACGGTGTTGCGAGAGAGAACTCGAGGTCAGCCGCGAGCCCGCGAAGAAGCTTCTCGTAATACTGGAAAAGACCTTTGCCCTGTGTTGCCCAGGGCACGATGACGCCGTCATCGATACTTAGCGCGGGATCGCCCAGAAGAAGTTCGTCGTCGACAGACATTCTCGTTCCGAGGCCGGAGCACGACGGGCAGGCACCAAAGGGGGCGTTGAACGAAAACGTACGGGGCTCAATCTCGCTAATGGCGAGTGCGTGTTGATTAGGGCAGGACAGTTTTTCACTGAACGTTTCGAATGCACCTTCACCCTCGCGGTCAACAAAGTTGACGGTGATGGTTCCGTTCGCCAACTTGAGACCGGTTTCAAGAGAATCCGTGAGCCGACCAAGAATGTCTGGGCCAGCGACCAAGCGATCGACGATGACGGAGATGTCGTGCTTGAAACTCTTTTTGAGTGGCACGGCGTCACTCAGAGAAATCGTCTCGCCGTCGACGAGAGCGCGCGCAAAACCGGCCGCCGAAAGTTCGGCGAACAGGTCGGCAAACTCTCCCTTTTTCTGTGAAACGACGGGCGCCACGACCTGGTATCGCGTGCCGTCATCGAGACCCATGAGTCGATCTGCAATCTGCTGGACCGTTTGCGATGCAATGACTTCACCGCACTCAGGACAGTGTGCAATTCCGATGCGCGCCCACAGCAATCGCATGTAGTCGTAAATCTCCGTGATTGTTCCGACTGTCGACCGTGGGTTGCGGTTGGTCGATTTCTGGTCGATGGAGACCGCCGGGCTGAGTCCCTCGATGAAATCAACATCGGGGCGATCAACCTGGCCCAGAAACTGCCGTGCATACGCGGACAGCGATTCAACGTATCGCCGTTGACCTTCGGCAAAAATTGTGTCGAACGCTAGCGATGACTTGCCTGAGCCCGACAAACCCGTAAACACGACGAGCGAGTTTCGAGGCATTTCGACGTCAACGTTGCGCAGGTTGTGCACCCGCGCGCCACGAACGGAAAGCGTGTCGAGGTCCCGGTTCGTATGCGCAGTCACCGTTTGAGTCTACGTGTCGGGTCAGTCGTGTCCGGCACGCGTGATGTTACGCAACTCGCGCTTAATCTCTGACAATTCATCACGGATGCGGGCCGCGAGCTCGAACTTCAGCTCTGCGGCTGCTTCCAACATCTGCTGATTCAGGTCGGCGACGAGACTCTCCAGCGCGTCGATTCCCTCGCCCGCAATCGGACGCGTCGAAAGTGACGCCACGCCAGACCCAGACTTTTTCTGTTTACCGCGCTGGCTACGCTCGGCTTCGCCGAGCAATTCGGCCGTGTCGGCCTCTTCGCGGGCCAACATTTCCGTGATGTCGGCAATCTTCTTGCGCAGCGGCTGCGGATCGATTCCACGTTCCTCGTTATAGGCGATTTGCTTGTCTCGGCGCCGCGTCGTCTCGTCGATGGCGCGACTCATCGAATCTGTCATGACGTCGGCATACATGTGCACCTCGCCTGAAACGTTTCGGGCCGCACGTCCAATCGTCTGAATCAATGATGTCGTCGAACGCAGAAAGCCCTCCTTGTCGGCATCAAGAATTGAGACAAGGGAGACCTCGGGTAGGTCGAGGCCTTCGCGCAGCAGATTGATGCCGACGAGTACGTCATAAACGCCCTGACGAAGTTCCGTCAGCAACTCGACGCGGCGCAGAGTATCGACGTCGGAGTGAAGGTACCGCACACGCACACCCGCCTCCGTCAAGAAGTCCGTCAACTCTTCGGCCATCTTCTTGGTTAATGTCGTAACCAAGATGCGCTCGTCGCGCGCCGCGCGCACGCGAATCTGTTCGAGGAGGTCGTCAATTTGGCCTTTTGATGGCTTCACCACAACTTGCGGGTCGACAAGACCCGTGGGCCGAATGATTTGCTCAACAACGCCGTCGGCAATGCCCATTTCGTATTTCCCCGGCGTCGCCGACAAGTACACGGTTTGCCCGACGCGGTTCTTGAACTCGTCAAACCGCAAGGGGCGGTTATCGAGAGCGCTGGGGAGCCGGAATCCATGTTCGACAAGTGTGCGCTTGCGTGACGCGTCACCCTCATGCATGCCGCCAATTTGCGGGACGGTCACATGGGACTCGTCGATGACGCACAGGAAGTCATCGGGAAAGTAATCGAGCAAACACTTTGGAGCCTCACCGGGCGCGCGCTGATCGATGTGTCGCGAATAGTTTTCGATGCCCGAGCAGAATCCGATTTGTTGCATCATCTCGAGGTCAAATGTCGTGCGCATTTTCAGGCGCTGGGCTTCGAGAAGTTTCCCTTGAGACTCAAGTTCGGACAGACGTTGCGCAAGTTCGACCTTGATTGTCTCAATGGCGCGTTGCATAACCGTGGTGCTCGCCACGTAATGCGATGCCGGAAAGACGGACACAAACTCCAACTTCTCGACAACGTTGCCCGTCAACGGATGCAGTGTGTAGAGAGCCTCGACCTCATCGCCGAACATTTCAATTCGAATTGCGAGCTCCTCGTACATCGGAATGATTTCGATTGTGTCTCCACGGACGCGAAAGTTTCCACGCGAGAAATCGATGTCGTTGCGCGCGTATTGCATGTCGACAAACCGCCGGCAAATGACGTCGCGCGAAATGCGGTCGCCCACCGAAATGTTGAGCATTGCCTCGAGATACTCGGCGGGCTCACCAAGACCGTAGATGCAGGACACCGTTGAAATCACGACAACATCGCGACGGGTGAGCAGCGAGTTCGTCGTGCTGTGACGGAGGCGTTCGACCTCGGCGTTCGTCGACGAGTCCTTTTCAATGAAGGTGTCCGTCTGCGGAACGTACGCCTCCGGTTGGTAATAGTCGTAGTAGGAAACGAAATACTCGACCGCGTTGTCCGGCATGAGCTCCCGGAACTCGGTTGCCAGCTGCGCAGCCAGCGTTTTGTTGTGAGCCAAAATCAGTGTCGGGCGTTGCACCGCCTCGATGAGCCAGGCCGTTGTCGCCGACTTACCTGTTCCAGTGGCGCCGAGGAGAACAACGTCCGTCTCCCCCGCTGTGATTCGGCCGGCGAGGTCGGCAATGGCGCCCGGCTGATCGCCACTGGGTTGGTAGTCGCTCACCACGCGAAATGGGTTGCGACTACGTGTGGGCTCCATGTGCTCAGTCTAAGCAGGGTGCCCGTCATGAAGTTGATGCCACAGAGCTTCGACCTGTTGACGGGTCTCTGAGAGAGATCCGTTGGTGTCGATAACGACATCGGCAATCGACAATCGTTCCTCTTCGGTGGCCTGAGCCGCGATTCGCGCTCGAGCCTGCTCGAGTGACATGCCACGATGCTGAATGAGCCGCTGGATGCGCACCTCCGGACTCGCTGACACCACAACGATGAGATCAAACGACTGTGCGCTTTCCGCCTCGACGAGCAACGGAACTGCGTAGACGACAATGCCTTCGGGATCTTGTTGCCGTGCCTCCTCGATGAGGCGCGACGTCAACTGGCGCACGCGCGGGTGCACAATCGCGTTCAGCCGCGCACGCGAATCCGGATCGGAAAATACGAGGGCCCCCATGGCGACCCGGTCGAGCTGGCCATCGCGAATGAGGCTCTCGCCGAATGTCTGCGTGATTTCGTTGAGCGCCTCAGAGCCGGGCTCCACGACCCGGCGGGCCACGTCGTCGGCGTCAATGTAGTGCGCGCCCAGCTCCTGCAGCATTGTCGCAACGGTGCTCTTGCCCGAAGCAATTCCGCCGGTGAGTGCGATAACGACCATGGTGTCAACCTTACGTTGATGCGCACACAACGAAGAGCGAAACGAAAGGGCCGGCACTCCCTCGCGGAAGTGTCGGCCCTGTGGCGAACGTTACGTCGCCAAATTGTTGCTAACCGTTGGCGAGCTTGTCGCGGAGCGCAGCCAGCGATTCGTCGTCGGCGAGTGTTCCTGCCGACTCCTCGGGCGAAGAGAACGACGTCGACGAGCTGTCCGAATCCGAACCAACTTTCTCGACAACCTTGGACTCGGCCTCGCGCATGGCAGCGACCTGCTTCTTGTGCTGCTCCCAACGGGCCTGGGCAGCGGCGTAGTCCTGCTCCCACTTCTCGCGCTGAGCATCGAAGCCCTCGCGCCATTCATTGGTCTCGGGGTCGAACCCTTCGGGGTACTTGTAGTTGCCCTTGTCGTCATACTCCGTGACCATTCCGTAGAGCGCAGGGTCGAACTCGGTGCCCTCAGTGTCAACGCCCTCGTTGGCCTGCTTGAGGCTCAGCGAGATGCGACGACGTTCGAGGTCAATGTCGATGACCTTGACGAACACGTCGTCTCCGACCGAGACAACCTGTTCGGCGAGCTCGATGTGCTTGCCGGAGAGCTCTGAGATGTGCACCAGGCCCTCGATGCCATCGGCAACGCGAACAAATGCACCGAACGGAACGAGCTTCGTGACCTTACCCGGCGCAACCTGACCGATGGCGTGTGTACGAGCGAATACCTGCCACGGGTCTTCTTGAGTCGCCTTGAGCGAGAGCGAAACGCGCTCGCGATCCATGTCAACTTCGAGAACCTCGACCGTGACTTCTTGTCCAACTTCGACGACCTCGCTGGCGTGCTCAATGTGCTTCCAGCTGAGTTCGGACACGTGCACGAGACCGTCGACGCCGCCGAGATCCACGAACGCACCGAAGTTGACGATCGACGAGACAACGCCCTTGCGGATCTGACCCTTCTGCAGGTTTACGAGGAACGTGCTGCGACTTTCCGACTGAGTCTGCTCGAGGAGCGCGCGACGTGAAAGCACAACGTTGTTGCGGTTCTTGTCGAGCTCGAGAATCTTCGCCTCGATTTCCTGTCCCAGGTACGGGGTGAGGTCGCGAACACGACGCAGCTCGATGAGTGACGCGGGGAGGAAGCCACGCAGACCGATGTCCACGATGAGTCCACCCTTGACGACCTCGATGACCGAACCGGTGACGACACCGTCGTTGTCGCGGATGCGCTCGACGTCGCCCCAGGCGCGCTCGTACTGTGCACGCTTCTTGGAAAGAATCAGGCGGCCTTCTTTGTCTTCTTTCTGGAGGACGAGAGCCTCAACCGAGTCGCCCACGGAAACGACCTCGTTGGGGTCGACGTCGTGCTTGATGCTCAGTTCACGCGAGGGAATGACACCCTCGGTCTTGTAACCCACATCGAGGAGGACCTCGTCGCGGTCAATCTTCACAACCGTGCCGGAGATGAGGTCTCCGTCGTTGAAGAATTTCAGTGTCTTTTCGACGGCGGCGAGGAAATCCTCAGCAGATCCGATGTCGTTGATAGCAATCTGCTTGGTTGCCTTGGTCGTTGCTGATGTCATGAAATGGTGCTCCAGATGGGGCTTTACTCGGGCACGCACGCTGAGGCTCCGCAAATTGCGAGACCCGACAGCATGCAGGCATGCGGATATGGATGCGCGAAAACACGCGCCTTCTAGGCTATCGCATCAATGGGCCGCTTCGTTCCACTCACTTCCGCGACCGACCTGCACCTCGAGCGGAACTCGCAACTGCGCCGCCGTCGACATCCGCCCGCGAACGATGCCCTCGACAGCATCCCATTCCCCCGGCGCAACCTCAACGATCAATTCATCATGCACCTGCATCAACAAGCGAGAGGTCAGTCGTGCTGCCATGAGATCCGACTCGATTCCGTTCATGGCGATCTTCATGATGTCGGCCGCGGTCCCCTGCATCGGGGCGTTGAGTGCCGCTCGTTCGGCATTGTCCCGCAGCACGCGATTCGGGCTTTGCAGGTCTGGGAACGGCCGGCGACGACCGAACAGGGTTTCGGTGTAGCCGTTGGCTTTTGCCTCTTCAACCACGCCACGGAGATAGTCCCGCACGCCGCCGAACCGCGCAAAGTAGTCCTGCATCAGGGTCTTGGCTTCGGAGTTAGGAATCTTGAGTTGCCGCGCAAGCCCAAACGCACTGAGGCCATACGCGAGGCCATAACTCATCGCCTTCACCTTGGTCCGCATGTCTGGCGTCACGTCTTCGGGTGACACACCAAACACGCGTGCTCCGACAAAGCGATGCAAATCTTCGCCCGAACGAAATGCCTCGATCAATCCTTCGTCTTGGGAAAAGTGCGCCATAACGCGCATCTCGATTTGCGAGTAGTCCGCGGTCAGCAGGCATTCAAAGCCATCGCCGACCTGAAAGGCCTCACGAATCCGACGACCGTCCGCCGTGCGAACCGGGATGTTCTGTAGGTTCGGGTTCGCGGATGAAAGCCGGCCGGTAGATGTCCCGGTCTGCACGTACGTCGTGTGGATGCGCCCGTCGACCGCGATCGAGCCCGCGAGGACATCCACAATTTGTCTCAACTTCGTCGTGTCTCGAAAGTCGAGAAGCGCGTCTAGGAACGGATGCGGGTTCGAAATCTGCAAATCCGTCAGTGCAGCGGCGTCGGTGGTGTAGCCCGTCTTGGTCTGCCTCGTTTTCGGCATATCGAGCTGGTCAAAGAGCACCTCTTGAAGTTGTTTGGGGCTCGCAAGATTGACCTCACGACCGATCTGCGCAAACGCAGTAGCTTGAGCCGCCGCCGCGCGCTCTCCCAGTTCAGTCGACAGCGCGGCCAGTTTAACGGCGTTGACGGACACGCCCCGATTTTCCATCGCCGCGAGGGATAAGAGGGTGGGCATCTCGATATCCAGCAAGAGCGCGAGATCGGTTGCCGAAAGTCGCGACGTTAGCGCGTGGGCGAGGCGACCAGCCCACCACGCGAGCTCCCCCGCAGACAGCGCGCCGTCATCGATGAGCGCGTTGGCATCACTTTCGGCAAGTTCAATACCGAACGTCGTCGCGACGAGGCCAGCAAGAGACCGTGAGGCAACGTCAGGCCGAACTAGCCAGTCTGCGATCTCAGCGTCGCACGCAACGTTGTTCACCTCCATGTCGACGAGAGCCAACGCTTTGATTTGCGGCTTCGCGGAGTAGAAAACGACGGGGACCGGGCCAGTCAGGAGCGCGCGCAGCGGTTCGACGTCGGCTCCCGGATTCCAGGGCACCGTGACACAGGAATCCTCCGTTGCAAGTCCAACAGCGGTGACCGTGGAGCCCAGCAACTCGACGTGCACCGCGACGCCCTGTGGTGACGCCTCTCCGGCACGATGAATCCAGGCGGAAAGTTCTTCATCAAGGAGTGTTTGCGGCGATGGGCATGCGCCCACCTCGACAAAGGAAGCGGTGCTGTGGGGGAAGGCCGAGCGGGGCTCTGTTTCCGGCGAACGGCGAGACGGCATCTCGGAGCCCTCCGGGTTTCCTCCACCGGCAAGCTTGACGACGCGCTCCTGGAGTGTGCGGAACTGAAGTCGCGTGAATACTTCGCGCACCGCATCCACGTTGAAATCGACGCGGTGCAGATCGCCTGGCGTGACGGGCAATTCCACGTCGGTGACGAGACGGTTGAGTCGACGGTTTCGAATTGCGTTTTCCTTGTGCTCCCGAAGCGACTCGCCGACTTTGCCCGTGATGTCGTCCGCATGTTCCAAAATCGCGTCGAGGGAGCCGTATTGCGTGATCCACTTGACGGCGGTCTTTTCACCGACCTTCGGGATGCCCGGAAGGTTGTCACTCGTCTCGCCGACCAGGGCAGCAATCTCGGGGTACTGCTCGGGGTTGATGCCGTAGCGTTCGCGCACCTTGTCCGGGTCGTACCTCGTGAGCGAAGAAACGCCCTGTGTTGATGGATACAGCAGCGTGACGTTATCGTTCACGAGTTGGATTGTGTCTCGGTCTCCCGAGACGACGAGGACGTGGTAGCCGTCGCGCTCACCCTGATGAGCCAGCGTCGCCAGAATGTCGTCGGCTTCAAAATCTTCTTTCATGATCGTCACGATGTTCATGGCGTGTAACGCGTCCTGCAAAAGCGGTATCTGTCCGATGAACTCCGCTGGCGTTTCGCCACGCGTGCCCTTGTACTCGGGATACTCGCGTGTCCGAAATGAGTACCGCGAAATGTCGAATGCCACGGCAATGTGCGTGGGCTTTTCCTTCGCCAACAGGTTCAGCAACATTGAGATAAAACCGTGAATGGCGTTGGTGTGCTGGCCATCATCTGTCTTGAAACTGTCGACAGGCAGAGCGTAAAACGCACGAAAGGCCAAGGAATGACCGTCAATGAGCAGGAGGGTAGGCTTCTTTTCGTCGGTCACGAGGTAAGCCTAACTAAAGGAGCGCGACGTGAAACGGGATGATTTGCCCCAGCCCCTGAATTTGCAGGAACTCGTCGGCGTGAGCGCCGGTGACCTCTGCGCACACATGAATATTGAGTTTCATAAGCTGACCCCGGAACACTCGATTGCCTCGATGCCGGTCGCAGGAAATACCCAGTCGTTCGGAATTCTCCACGGTGGTGCCTACGTTGTCATCGGCGAAAGCCTCGGTTCAATATCGGCCAACATGCACGCCGCGGGCACAGGTATGGCGGTGGGAATTGAGATCAATGCAACGCACACCGGTAGTGCTAAGACGGGATATGTCATAGCCGAATGCACGGCTCTTCACCTGGGGCGCACATTGACAACTCACGAAATCGTGTGCCGGGATGAATCCGGTCGACGACTTTCGACCGTGCGCATCACGAACCTCATCAAAGAGATCTAACGCACAACGATCTGTTATTGCTTGGCGCCAAGCTGATCGATGATGGTCATCGCGACGTCTTTCATGGTCAATCGGCGGTCCATTGATGCCTTCTGAATCCAGCGGAATGCTTCGGGTTCGGTCAGACCCATCTTTTCGTTCAGGATGCCCTTGGCAATGTCAACAATCTTTCGCGTTTCAAAACGTTCGCTCATGTCGGCGACTTCGGCTTCGAGTGCGCGCAACTCGGCACCACGCGAAAGAGCAATCTCTACGGCGGGCAAGAGATCTGCTGGGGTGAACGGTTTCACGATGTATGCGACAACCCCGGCTTCGCTCGCTCGCTCGACCAGCTCTTTCTGGCTAAATGCCGTGAGAAGAAGTACGGGCGCGATGCGACCCTGGTGCAACTTCTCCGCCGCCGAGATGCCGTCCATTTTGGGCATCTTGACGTCCATGACGACCAGGTCGGGTCGAAGCTCGGTTGCCATCGCGACAGCCGACTCACCATCGGCCGCCTCACCAACGACGTCGTAGCCGAAGCCGCGAAGAGACTCGACGATGTCGATTCGAATGATTGATTCGTCTTCGACGACCAGGATGCGAGCCGGACCCGAATCCGCTTCGGAAGAGTTAGCGGCAAAGCCGTCGGCCGGGAGTATGGTGCTGTCTTCGTCGCTCACGAGACCCAGCCTAGGATATTGTTGCCTTTGTTGTGCTGAAGCCGGATTGGCGGAATGGCAGACGCGGAGCACTCAAAATGCTTTGTCCGAAAGGGCGTGTGGGTTCAAATCCCACATCCGGCACATCAAATTCATGGGTTCACGTTTAGTAGCGTGAACCCATGCGTGTTGTTGGGTTACTCGGTGGCATGTCGTGGGAGTCCTCGATCGAGTACGAACGCGTCATCAATCAACGGATACGCGCAGAGCTCGGCGGCGTCGCATCGGCCGACTTGATCATCCGCTCGTTCAATTTTGCAGACATAGAACGCCTTCAAATGTCGAACGACTGGGTCACAGCGGGAAATACCTTGGCAGGCGCGGCTCACGCGCTTGAAATGGCCGGCGCAGAAGCCCTCGTTTTGTGCACGAACACGATGCACGCCGTCGCCGACGAGATTGAGGCGCAACTCTCAATCCCGTTACTGCACATCGGTGACCCGACCGGAGATGCCGTCACGTCGGCCGGAATTTCGACCGTCGGACTTCTGGGTACCCGGTTCACGATGGAACAGAATTTTCTTTCGGCCCGATTGACGGATCGATTCAACTTAACCGTCCTCGTGCCGAGCGCAGCCGACCGAACGCGCGTGCATGACGTGATTTACGAGGAGCTCGTTCAGGGCGTCATTCGCGAAGAGTCTCGACGCACCTACGTCGAGATCGTCGAACGGCTTATCGACGCGGGCGCACAGGGAATCATCGCCGGATGCACCGAAATTGAGTTGCTCCTGCGCGAGGAAGATATTCCCGTGCCATTATTTGCCACGGCGCGCCTCCACGCGGAGGCGGCCGCGGCGTTTGCGCTGAGCTAGCTCAAACGCGCGTAAGCAGGTGCAGCCTCGTTGTGCGCATCCCCCACGGTGTGAACGCGAAGGTCATTGGTCGAGCCGGCGATTCCAGGAGGAGAACCGGCGATGACGACAACCTTGTCGCCCACGGCCGCCAGCTTGTTGCCCAGGAGAACGTCGTCGACCTGACCGAACATGTCGTCCGTGTGCGTCACGGGATCAACCAGAACTGAGCGCACGCCCCACGTGAGGTTCATGCGTCGACGGATGCTCTCGTGAGGCGTGAAAATAATCATCGGAATCTCCGAGCGCAGACGGGCCATGCGGCGCGCCGAGTCGCCTGACTCAGTGAAAACGCAGAGGTATTTGGCGCCCACGAACTCTGCGACCTCGGCGGCCGCGAGCGTAATTGCTCCACCCTGTGTGCGCGGTTT
>CANGKD010000005.1 GCA_947454495.1 Actinomycetota bacterium | reverse complement strand
GCTCACGCTCATGATGGCGTGTTGCCCTTGTCGCCAAACCACCGGTTCAAAATCGCACCAAACCGATCTCGACCCGATGTGTCCGCTCGCGAATCGGGATTCGACTCTGACTCGCCCGCTGGAACAATCGGAATCTCACTCGTCGCGACCGGCAGACTGCGCGTGGGACGACGTCGTCCCTTGGGAGCCGGCGTCGTGGCGCTGACGGAAATCGGTTTGGCGGCTGCTCCGACGAGGCGAACGGACTCCACCGCGGGTTCCTCGCGATCATCCATTACGACGACCGTGACATTGTCGGGAGCACCGAGTTGCATGCTCGCGGAAACCAGCGCTTCGGCCGCCGCGTTCGCATCGGCGTTCGCCAGTAGGGCGCCGCGCATCTCGTCGGGTCGAACCACACCACACAATCCGTCTGAGCAGAGCATCCAGCGATCACCGGGGGCGATGGGCAGAATCATCGTGTCGATCTCGGGACGAGCATCCACGTCTCCCAGCACTCGCAAGAGAACCGAGCGTCGAGGATGAACCAGCGCCTCCTCCTCCGTGAGACGTCCACTGTCGACGAGGCGTTGAACGTACGTGTGGTCTTCGGTGACTTGCTCGAGCTTTCCTTCTCGCATGCGATACACGCGAGAATCGCCGATGTGCGCAATGACGGCCTTGTCTCCCACTCGAAGCAGGGCGCTGACCGTTGTGCCGAGTCCGGCGAGCTCGGGACGTTCAACAACCGCCCCAATCAGCAACGCGTTAATTTTCAGCAGCTCATCGCGGAGAACCTTGCGTGCTTTCTCCGGGGAATCAAAGGGCCGGTCAAGATCGAGCATTTGACGAATCACCACGTGGGAGGCCACATCACCACCGGCATGGCCACCCATGCCATCGGCGACGACCATGAGGAATCGGCCCGCAAAACCGGAGTCTTGATTGCTTTGCCGAACGAGACCGATATCTGAGGCCGCGGCGCTGTGGGTGGCCATACCTAGGCCCGTCGCCGAAGCTCGAATGAGGTGGCGCCAATCGTCACGGTTTCATCGAGGTGCACGGGAACGGTACCGTGCACGGCAACACCGCCGCAGGTGGTGCCGTTTGTGGAATCGAGATCGGTCAGCACCCAGTTACCACCTTCGACCCAGATTCGTGCATGGTTCGTCGAGGTGTAGTCATCCCGGATGACCAGCGTCGAGTCCGGCGAGCGCCCGATCGTTACCGGCTCACCTGAAAGCCCGAGCGAGTTTCCTGCCATCGTTCCGGAAGTGATCACGAGGTCAAGTTCTTCACCCGCCGACGCGATGACACCGGATGACCCACCCGCCGCGGCCGGAATGAACGGTTCGGCCGAAAAGCCAGTTTCCGGCGCTGTTGCCGCCGTGCCGGGGAGTTTTCGAACTCGTTGCCCGAAAAGGTCGGCGCGAATGGAATAGACCACGAAAAAGACAAAAACCCAGAGGGCAGCAAGGAAACCGATCCGCACGACGAGAAGCGTGAGTTCACTCATGAGAGCCGAGCTCGATTCGAAAGATCCGTGGATTCGGCCTCGGGGACCACACGAAACACAATCTGCGTCTTGCCGATTTGGATTACAGAATCGGGAGGAAGCGCGGCCGACTGAAGGCGCGCGCCGTTAAGTAGCGAGCCGTTGGTCGACCCCAGGTCGTTCGCTTGAGCCCGCGTGCCATCCCAGAGAACTTCGACGTGTTTACGTGATGCGTTGGGATCGTCGATCACGACGTCCGCATCGTTTCCGCGCCCAATCACCGTGCGAGAGCGCGAAAGCGCGTGGCGCCTTCCGCTGACTTCGAGCACCGGAACCCAGTTCACGCGCCCGGCGGAGCTAGCTGACTGAACTCGACACACTCCCACGGCCAGCGAGGGGTCCCGGGCGTAGGTGATGCGAATCCCCCCGGTGAACTGGTATCCCTGCTTCTTTGCGTGCGTGGTGACGATGCGAGTTAGCTCGTCAACGAGCGTGGCACCCATGCCCACAATCCGGTCGTAGTCAGCTGATCCAAGGGTGATCGTGAAGGTATTCGGCACGAGGATGCGGTCACGCGAAATAACCGAGGCAGTGGTGTCCAACTCTTTCCGCAGTGCGCTCGCAAGTTCTACCGGCTGAACTCCCGACCGAAAGGTCTTTGCGAATGCGCCATTGACCGCGCGCTCTAAGGCACGCTCTAACGCATCCAACAAATTCACGAAGCTCCTTTGCGGGTTTCACCCGTGACGTAAATCCTAGGCGCGCCAGCGTGGAACGCCCTCGATGCGCGCCGACCTCGCACGCGCGCTATTTGCTCCCCGGGAACACCGCGATGGCGCACAGCCCGCGTGGTGACCGGGGCTCCAGCCGGGCCGACCCACCCGAGGCGAACATCAAGCGCGAAACGATGGCTAACCCGAGCCCGCTCCCCTGGTTGTCAGATGTCGCTCTCCAGAACCGGTCAAATGCGCGCGCGCAGTCCTCTTCGCTCAGGCCCGGACCCTCGTCGAGCACGCTCACGTTGACCGTTACCCCGTCGACCACGCGAATGATGATGCGGCTGCCCGGCGGGCTGACGCCGAGCGCGTTGTCGACGAAGTTGTCGATGACCTGTTCGGGTGCGGTTCGAATCGCCAACCCCACGGCATGAGCTGGGCCTTCGAATCGCACGGTCACGCCGTGTTCCTTTGCCAGGGGCTGCCAGTGCTCGACGCGTTCCCGTGCAACGACAGCGAGGTCGACCGTCTCGGCGGGGGCGGTCGATGATTCGGTTCTGCTCAGGAGCAGCAATCCCTCGACAATGGCCGCCAATCGGTCAACCTCCGTCTCCGCGGCCCGGAGTCGTTGAGCCGCGGCCTTCGGGTCCTCGCTGATGAGATCACTTGCGCGTTCGAGTCGAAGCCGCAAGGCCGTGAGGGGAGTGCGTAACTGATGCGACGCATCCGCCGCAAATCGACGTTGTTGTTCAATGAGCACGTTGAGGCGCTGCGCCATTTGATTGAAAGACGAGGACAAGGCGCGGATCTCGGAGGGGCCGGACGATTCGTCGGCACGAATGCTGAGGTCTCCTTCGGCAAGTTTTTGCGTCGCCGTTTCGAGTAAGCGAAGTCGTCGATTGAGCGACGCCGCGATGATGTAGCCGATAATGCCCGCCAAAATGAGCGTGGAGACGGCAATGATGCCCAGCATCCGCAGCTGGCCGTCGACGGCGTCATCGACCACCTTTGCGGGGTATGTCAGGCGAACGGCCCCTATGACGTCGGCACCATTGAGCACCGGTACCGCGACGTACATGAGATCCTCGTTGAGGGTCGTCGAGAAGCGCTCGCCGGAGGCAATGGTTCCCGTCAGGGCGTCGGCAACTTCGAGACGAGTGGAGTAGTCCGACCCCAATGCCGTTTGATCGTCGTCGCTGGTGACGATTGCGAGACCGGTTTTGTCGACAACGACGACGCGCGCGCCTCCCGCATCGCGGTAGGCCCGGGAGGTGCGATCAAGAAAGGCGGTGGCGTCCGCGGATCCGGTCCAGAGGGCGGATTGCGCGCGACCGGCAATAACGAAGGCATCGCGTTGCAGCGACGTCTGCACTTGCTCGTGCTGGTTTGCCTGCATGAAGTTGTAGAGCGGAATGTCCTGAACGACCAGAACGATGAGCGAGAAACTCATCAAAGCCGCCATGATTCGCCACTTCATGACGGGATGCCGAACCGGAAGCCCACACCTCGCACTGACTCAATCCACGCCGGGTCACCAAGTTTCTTGCGAATGGCAGCCACATGAGCGTCGAGCGTTTTCGTGGTGCCGTACCAGTTCGTATCCCACACGTCGTGGAGGATGTCCGTACGCCGGTGGACCGCCCCGGGGTCCTCGCTGAGGTAGACGAGCAGCTCGAACTCTTTCGGGGTCAAGTGGATCTCGTCGCCGTTTAGCGTGACGCGAATGGCGCGTCTATCAATTTTGAGAATCCCAAATTCACGTTCTGCCGCGGGAGCCACATGCGCGTCACTCGACGACGAGCGGCGCGCGACGGCCTTGATGCGGGCAACGAGTTCGCGCATCCCGAACGGTTTGACGACATAGTCATCCGCGCCAATTTCGAGCGCAATGACTCGGTCAATCTCTTCGTCTCGAGCGCTCACCACGATGATGGGGACACTGGAGATTTTCCGAATTTCGCGACACACGTCGGTGCCGTCCATGTCGGGCAAACCAAGGTCGAGCAACACAAGTTCTGGGTCAAAATCTTGAATAGCCGCCAGCGCATCTGCCCCCGTGGCCACGTGTTTGGTCTCAAACGTCGTCGACGCGAGTCCGTCAAGAATGCCGTCGGCTACCGAGGGGTCGTCTTCCACAATCAGGATGCGCACGCGACCATTGTCTCCCCTTTCAGCACACGGGGCACGCCAGTGGAGAGCGCAGCCTAAAAATCTTTGCCATTTCTTGGACGTGACCCGCCCCGCCCCTGTATTTGCAATCCCTAACCTGAAGTCATGGCATCTTCAGCAGTAGCAGTTCTCTCGGTTGTCGGCATCCTCGGTACGGCGGGTGCCGCGATGGCGGTCAACGCCGATGTACTTGATGGAACCGCGGATTCTGCACTTGGAAACGCAAGTGCGGTTCTCGTTCCGTCGACCCCGGCGAGTCAATCCAATGGCTCCGCAACCGACCCGGCTTCGTCGACCGCTCCGGCGCCTGCTGGGCCATCGCAAACAAAACAAATCGTCGTGGTCGCGCCCGCAACCAACGCTGGTTCCACAACGACATCCACGCAGCAACCCTCGTCACCGAACGCCGGCGCAACGGCGCCCGAGCCGACGACCGATCCCGTGGTTGTGTCTCCTCCCACGCAAGAGAACGTCGATGGAACGACGGGTGGCTCAGGCGGCGGTTCCGGGCACGATTACGAAGACGAAAATGAAGGACACGACGACGAGAACGATGATGACGGCAACTTCCACGACGATTCGTTTGAGGACTAGATCATGAAACCGGCACATCACCCAGCTCGTCGCGCCCGCAATCTCACCGGGGCTGCGTCCGCACTTGCACTCGTCGCTATGGTGACGGGATTCCAGTTCGCTGCTGCGTCCGAAACGATAAACGCGGTTTCAGCTAAGGACACGACGCCGACACCGGCTCAGCCGAGTGGCTCGACAGCGGATCCCAGTGCCGTCGCACCCGCGGGCACGTCGGCTGATTCCGGTGCTACCGCGGTGACACCGGTCGAGACAGTCGTGGTTGTCGACGCAGGAGCCGGTTCAGGATCTGCCCCGGCTGCCGCCCCTGCCCCTGCCCCCGCGCCTGCGGTTGATCCTGCGCCGGCGCCAGCCCCCGCTCCTCCCGCACCTGCACCCGCTCCGGCCCCGGCTCCTCCGTCGGGAACGACGGCCGCCTCGTAGACTTTTCGCGTGAGCGACATCAGTCGCGATGCGCTGAACGCGGTCTTTACGCACAGTGGCTCGCGCCCTCTTCCCGTCTCTCGAACGCGACCCATGATGGGGAGCACGGCCACTCTGACGCTCGTTGGCGGCGGAGCCGCTCTGCTTGAGGACTGCTGGAGCTTTCTCGACCATCTGGAGCAAATCTGGAGCAGATTCTTGCCCGAGAGCGATGTCACTCGATTGAACTGGGCGGAGGGAAAGCCCGTCGATGTTGATGATTTCACCGTTCGGCTCATCGAGGAGATGCAAGCTGGTTACGCGCGCACGAAAGGCGACTTCGACCCCACCCTTCTCCCAGACCTTGTCCGGGCCGGGTACGCTGCGTCGCGACAGGATCCGACAAAATCAACAGCCCTGCCCGCCACGGCGGTCGCCCCCGGGCGCATCGATAACGTCGCGCATAACGGTCATGTCGTGACGATGCCCAAAGGCACCACGATTGACGCGGGCGGCATCGGCAAGGGACTCGCGGCGGACTTGGTGAGCGACTTTGCTCGAGCGAACGGCGCGTGGGGGATCATGGCGGAAATCGCGGGGGACATTCGCGTGAGCGGTGAGGCGCCCGACGGAGTTGCGTGGCGTCTCGGAGTCGAAAACCCGTTCGCGGCCGCGGAGCATGCAGACGTTGTTCGCGTGCCCGATGGCGGCGTCGTGACCTCAAGTCAGCGAAAGCGACGCTTCGGAACATCGCGTGAGAAACATCACCTCATCGACCCACACACTCATGACAGCGCGCTGACATCCGTTCAAACCGTCACCGTCATTGCACTCACGGCTGCAATCGCCGAAACGTTGACAAAGCCCGCTTTCGTTCGCTCGACGGCAGACTATTTATCGTGGCTCCCCACTCAGGGTGCCGCGGGACTCGTCATCGACGACGAGGGCAACCACCACGAGTCAGCGAACTGGAGCGTGTATCGATGAACGAGCCGCACATCTGGTGGTACGTCACCCGAGCGAGCGCCATCATCGCGTGGGTGCTCCTCACCATCGCCGTGGTCTGGGGAGTTCTTCTGTCGACACGAGTCTTGCGAAAAATAGACAACCCTTCGTGGCTGCAAGACCTCCACCGCTATTTGGGCGGCACCGCGCTTGTCATGATCGTGTTGCATATGGTGAGCCTCGCGCTCGACAGTTACGCGCACTTCACAGTTGAAGAATTGCTCGTGCCGTTTGCCGTTGAGCCACGATTTGCCGGCCTTCCGATTGCGCTCGGGATTCTCGCGTTCTACGTCATGGTTGCTGTTCAGGTGTCGTCGTATCTGAAGAACCGCATTCCCGCAAAGGTCTGGAAGGGAATCCACTACACCTCGTACGTTGCACTGGTCGCTGTTTCGTTTCACGCCGGCTTTTCATCATCGAAGGACGTCGGTCAGTTCTGGTACCAGTCGCTCGCGATTGTTCTCGTCGCTCTCGGTGCGGGAGCGGCCATCACCAGGATTCTTGTGGGGTCTCGCGTGAAGGCTTCTGGCGCGCCCATTTCGCGAAAAGTCACCAGACAGAGCGCCCCGGCGCCCAGCCAGGCGTCCGCGCCTATCGTGCCCGAAACGCGTCGCATGCGAGTCGATCGTGTGGACACGCTGACCCCCGAAATCACGCGATTCAGCTTGGTCGACGCAGACAACGCCCGACTCCCTGTTTGGTACCCGGGAGCGCACCTCACGATTCATCTCGACGACGGCCGCACCCGCCAGTATTCGCTGTGTGGTGACCCCGCGGATCGTTCTCGTTTTGACATTGCCGTGCTTCGCATCGACGAGCCGGGCTCCGGTAGCTCGTGGTTGCACCAAAACGTTGCGGTCGGTTCCGAGGTTTTGGTGACCGGGCCTCGCAACCACTTCGAACTCGAGCCCGCGACGTCCTACATTTTTGTGGCGGGTGGAATTGGCATCACGCCGATCAAGTCGATGATCGAATCGCTCCCCGAACGACGCGACTGGACGCTGCACTATTTCGGTCGAAGCCGCACGACGATGGCTTTTCTTGACGAACTTGAGGCTCGATATCCGAAACACATCACCGTGTGGGCTCGCGACGAACAGGGCGCTATGGATGTGCACATGGAGTCCCTACTCGCGGACTCTCCTGCCGATGCACAGGTTTACTGTTGCGGCCCGGAGTCGCTCATGAGTGCACTGGCTCTCGTCGTGGACGAGGAGCGCCTCCACCTCGAGAGATTTGTCGCGCTTGATCGTGCCAGTGCATTTGAGGCCCACCCCGTCGAGGTGACGTGTCGCAAATCCCGACAGTCGTTCCTCGTTCCGGCCGACGAGTCGCTGCTCGACGTGATGGAGGCCCGGGGGGCGCCGATCATGGGCTCTTGTCGAACCGGCGTGTGTGGCACGTGTGAGGTTCGCGTTCTCGAGGGCACCCCGGCGCACTTCGACTCGGTCATGCCCGATGCCGATAAGGACGACCTCGGCATCATGTACCCGTGCGTGTCTCGGGCGACAACCGAGAAACTCGTTCTCGACATCTAGCTCACGTTCGGGCACGCTTCGCGCGCAACCTGCGTCGCGTGATAGCCTCGATTCTTGTTCGCGCGAGTGGCGAAATGGCAGACGCGCTGGCTTCAGGTGCCAGTGCCCGCAAGGGCGTGTGGGTTCAAGTCCCACCTCGCGCACGAACATGGGGTGTCGACTACGTCGGCACCCCATTTTTCTCCCAGCTAACAGTCAGCAAACACCCGGGTGTGTCTCAAACTGGAACTTTGGTCGGTGGCTAAAGTTAGTCACGCAACACACCTGTTTCAACTAAGGAGAACAGCATGAACAACAAGCTCATCAAGGCTGGCGCTATCGTCGCTCTGGCCGGCGCAGCCGTCTTCAGCCTCGCGGCTTGCTCGACGGCAACCAGCAACCCCGAATCCAGCGAGACCACCGAAGAGGCCGGCTCGACCGTGATTGCTCCCGTCATCGTCGATGTTGCGGACCTCGACGGCACCACGGTTGACGTTCAAGAAGGCAACTTCATTGACGTCAACGTCCCCAAGGACTCCGAAGCCCTCTGGACCGCAAAGATTGCGGATGACATGGTTCTCGAATTCTCGGCCGGAGGAACCGACGGTGGCGCCGTCATGAACCCTGGTTTCAAGGCCCTGGGCGTGGGAACCACCGAGGTCACCATGACCGATGGCACCACCACCGTGACCTTCACGGTCAACGTGACTGGCAAGTAGCCTCGACACGAACCGCTCACTACGGCCTCCGTTCTCTCAGGAACGGAGGCCGTAGTCTTTGGTCGTGTCGAAAGAGTGCTCGTGACGGACGACCAGGCGAGGCGCATCCCTCGGACCGTCGCTTTTGGCCTCGCATTCGTTGCCGGCCTTGCGATGTCGCTCCAGGCGCACATCAACGGTGAATTGGGCACTGCGCTCGGGAGTGGGATCGTCGCGGCCACGCTCTCGTTCGGCGGCGGTGTGCTTTTGCTGGTCATCGGTGCCGCGGTTTCTGGTCGCATGCGAAACGGCCTCGTTGCGATTCGAGCGGCAATTTCGACCCAGAAGACGTCGTGGTCGTTCACGCTAGCGGGTGCCGCGGGTGCGGCATTTGTGCTCAGCCAAAGTACCGTCGCACCTATTCTCGGACTGGGACTTTTCACGGTCGCGTTCGTGTGCGGACTGACGATGGGTGGACTCCTCATTGATAGATGGGGCGTCGGTCCTGCGGGACGAAAAGCCATCACGCCACTTCGACTTGTGGGCGCCGCGTTGGGCGTGTGCGCGGTTGTCATCGCGTCGTGGGGTGCGCTATCAACTCAGGTCTTCAGCATGGGTATCTTCCTTCCGGTTGCCTGCGGCGTTGCCGTCGCCTGGCAACAGGCCGCGAATGGTCGACTCACGTCCGTTGGGCACAATGCATGGTCGACGACGTTCATCAACTTCTCGGTTGGCTTTGGCGTTCTGCTGTTGGGCTCTGCGACGGTTGTCGAGATCACACGACCCGCCGTAAATTTTCCAACCAACCCGTTGCTTTATATGGGTGGCCCAGTGGGCATCGTTTTTATCGCCATCGCGAGTATCGTCGTGCGACACATCGGAATTCTCGTCTATGGACTGTGCGCGACGACGGGCCAGCTTGCCTCCGCGGTGGCATTTGATGTCGCCGATCCGACAGGTGGCGGGATTGACGCGTCGCTCGTCACCGCGGTCATTATTGTGGCGACCGGTGCGGCGCTGGCGAGTCTCTCCGGTCTCCGCCACAAAGGACGCTCTGGTGCTTAGTTCAGCAGGAACGTGCGGAGCTGATCTGCGGAGTACACGGTCGCGACCGCATCCACAGCCTCAGTCGGCGAACCGTAGCCCCATTCGACGATGACCGCGGGTATTCCCTGCGCAGCGGCTCCTTCGACGTCGTAGACACGATCGCCCACGAGTATGGCGCGATCGGTCGAATGCCCCGCGTTTCGCAGGCCGATGAGTGCGTGCCCCACAATGTCGGCCTTCGTTGAGCGCGTCTCATCTTCTGTCGCTCCGCTAATCACAGCAAAATACTTACTCAGATTGAGGTGGTCGAGAATGCGAATTGCCTGGCTTTCCGGCTTACTTGTGGCAACGGCAAGGGGAACACCCGCCGACGAGAGTTGATCGAGGACACCAACGATTCCCGGAAAGATGGCTGCATCGAACGCGCCATCACGTCGGTAATCCTGGCGGTATACGCGCAGGGTCTCCCAGGCGTCCTCTTCGTCGAGCCCCAGGCGTCGACGGAACGAATCGATGAGCGGCGGTCCGATGTAGTGCATCAATTCGGATCGCGGAGGAACAGCCCATCCGAAGTGCCGAAAGGTCTCTTCGAGGGAGTCGATGATTCCCGGCGCGGAGTCGATGAGCGTTCCATCGAGGTCGAACAGGACGGCGTCATAGGGCTGGGGCGAAGACATAACCTACTTAGCCTAGGCAGTTAGAACAGTCGCAGGTGCGCGTCGTCGACTCCCCGCATGGCGTCGTAGTCCAACACAACGCACCGAATTCCCCGGTCTTCCGCAAGAGTGCGGGCCTGGGGCTTGATTTCTTGCGCTGCAAAAATCCCGGCAACTGGGCGCAACAGCGCATCGCGATTGAGCAACTCGAGATACCGAGTTAGCTGTTCGACGCCATCGATGTCGCCGCGCCGCTTTATTTCGACGGCGACGTTTTGGCCCTGCGCATCCTGAGCCAGGATGTCAACCGGACCAATGGCGGTCATGAACTCGCGTCGCACGAGCGAGAACCCGGTTCCCAGAATGTCAAGTTGTTCGGCGAGAAGCTTCTGTAGATGAGACTCGACACCCTCTTTGATGAGCCCCGGGTCTTCGCCGAGGTCGTGGTCAATCTCCGCAATGACGTCATGAATGCTGACGACAAGCATGTCGGCAGTCTTAGCATGGGTCACTCGCCACAGCTCTTGCACGCCAGCCGAGCGCTGATCGTCATCAGGCTCTTGGACGATGAGCATGCAGGGTGGACTCATCCAGTTCAGCGGCTTGTACGAGCCACCGTCGGAGTGAATCAGGATGCTCCCGTCGTTTTTTAGCATGAGCACCCGTTTCGCCAACGGCAGGTGCGCGGTCAGCCGGCCGGCGTAATCGACCGAGCACGTGGCGACGACAACCCTCATTGCAACAGCTCTGCCCGCAATTGCGCGACCGAAGAGACACGGCCGTAGGCCACGGCGTACTCGCTTTCATCGGCGTAACCCCACGAACACATCAGAGTTGGGATGCCGCAGCGCGCGGCCCCCTGAACGTCGAAGATGCGATCGCCCGCCATGATGGGTCGGTCGCGCTCGCCAATTCCGAGGTCACGAACGCACGCGGAGACGACGTCGCCCTTGGTGTGCACGCCGTTCTCCGGGTCTGCCCCCTGAATCACGGTGAAAAACTGGCCGATGTCGAAGTGGTTGACCACGCGGGCAGCTTCGACGCGTAACTTGGTCGTCGCCGTGGCGAGCGGGATGCCCGCGTCGTGCAGATCGCGAACGAGGTCGCGCATCCCGTCAAACAACGACATGCCGGTCATGCCATCGGCCTCGGCGAGACCCCGGTAATACGCGGTTGCTTCACTCAGTTGCTCGGGCCGGAGGTAACGCCCCAAGATCTCGTGTGTGGGCGGCCCGAGCAAGAGCTGCAGTTCGGTGCGGTCCGGCACCGCGGCCCCAAACTCAAGGAAGGTGCGTGCGATTCGACCCATGATCGCGTCGCCCGACTCCAGCAACGTTCCATCCATGTCGAAGAGCACATGGGTCCAACGTGAAGTCATGACTCATAGGCTAGTCGCGTGAACAAACCTGACGAACGTGCACACAATTCCGGAATCGACGCGGCCGAACTCGACCCCACGGTGCGCCCCCAAGACGATCTCTTCCGACACGTGACGGGAAAGTGGATGGCGCGCACGGAGATTCCGCAGGACAAGGCCCGATACGGATCTTTTCACGTGCTCGCCGAAGAGGCCGAGAAGGCAGTTCGCGACATCATCACCGGCATCGGTGACGCGCCGGGTGATGCTGTGCAGCGCAAGGTTGGCGACCTCTACGCCAGTTTTATGGCGGTCGAACACATTAACGAACAGGGCGTGGAACCCATCGCAAGCCAGTTGGCCGTGGCCGCAAACGTCGCGACGGTCAGTCAGCTTCTCGATACTGTGGCGCGCTTGGAACGTCACGGCGTCAGCGGCTTCTTCGATCTGTTTGTCGATAACGACCCCGGTCAACCCGACCGCTACCTCGTGTTCGTCGAACAGGGCGGCATCAATTTGCCCGATGAAAGTTACTATCGCGACGAGAAGTTTGCCTCGGTTCGCGAGGCGTACGTCTCGCACATTCAGCGGATGTTTGAGCTCATCGATGAGCGCATTCCGTCGGCCACCGACGGCGTCTCTGCTGCGGTTCGCGCGCAGCGCGCATTCGATATGGAGGCCGCACTCGCCGCGACCCACTGGGACAACGTGCGCACGCGCGACGCACAGGCGACGTACAACCCACAGTCTTGGGACGACACTCGAGAGCAGTTGCGACGTGCGTCAGCGGCTGCGAGTGCCGAGCATCCGCCGGCCGACTTGGACACCTGGCTCGTTGCACTCGGCGCGCCGGAGATGTCTTTTGACACGGTTGTCGTCAGACAACCGAGCTTTATTGACGGATTGGGCTCCCTGCTCGTCGATTCCAAGCTGGATGAATGGCGCGACTGGCTGGCATGGCAGGTCGTCCACTCGGCGGCTCCCTTCCTTCCGACGGTTTTCGTCGACGAGAACTTCGACTTTTACGGACGCACGCTCTCGGGCACACCGCAGCAGCGCGATCGGTGGAAGCGCGGCGTTGCTCTCGTCGAGGGCTCGCTCGGAGAAGCCGTCGGCCGCATTTACGTCGAGCGGCACTTCCCCGAAGAGTCCAAGTCACACATGGACGTACTGGTCGCGAACCTCATCACGGCATATCGCGAGTCCATCTCTGACCTTGAATGGATGTCACCGGATACGCGCGCGCGAGCACTTGAGAAGCTGGAGAAATTCACGCCGAAGATTGGGTATCCCTCCAAGTGGCGGGACTACTCGAACCTCGAGATTGAGCCGAACGACCTCATGGGTAATGTGCGCCGAATTGCGCAGTTCGACCTTGCCCGAGAACTCGGAAAGGTGGGTAAGCCCATCGACCGCGAGGAGTGGTTCATGACTCCCCAGACGGTCAACGCCTATTACAACCCGGGTTTCAACGAAATCGTGTTTCCCGCCGCAATTCTTCAGCCACCCTTCTTTGACGCCAGCTGGGACGATGCGGCCAACTACGGCTCGATTGGTGCAGTCATCGGACACGAAATCGGGCACGGGTTTGACGACCAGGGGTCTCGCTTTGACGGCGACGGGCGCCTCATTGACTGGTGGACGGACGCGGACCGTGGGCGATTCGAGGAACGTACGGCTGCCCTCATCGAGCAATACGACGCCCTTTCTCCTGAAGGCGCCGATGGGCAGACGGTTAATGGGGAGCTCACAATTGGAGAGAACATCGGCGATCTGGGAGGCCTCGGCATTGCGTGGAAGGCCTACCTCATTGCGCTCGACGGCGCTGAGCCACCGGTCATTGACGGGCTTACCGCGGCGCAGAGGTTCTTCATCTCGTGGGCGAATTCCTGGCAGCAAAAGAGCCGCCCGGAAGAGACCATCCGTCTTCTCGCAATCGACCCACACTCGCCGCCCGAGTTTCGGTGTAATCAGATCGTGCGCAACATCGACGCGTTCTACGACGCGTTCGGCGTGAGCAGCGACGACGCCCTCTGGCTCGCCCCGGAGCGTCGGGTCACCATCTGGTAGCCGGGTAGGATTTTGCCCTATGGCACCTACCTCGAAACTTGACGCCGTCGTTGCGCTTGCGCAACATCGTGGATTCGTCTTTCAAGCCGGAGAGATTTACGGTGGTTCGCGTTCCGCATGGGATTATGGCCCACTCGGTACCGCGCTGAAGGAGAACATTAAGCGTCAATGGTGGAACTACATGGTGCAGCGCCGTGACGACGTCGTCGGCATTGACTCGTCGGTGATTCTCCCCAAACAGGTGTGGGAAGCATCCGGCCACGTCGAGGTTTTTAGCGACCCACTCGTGGAATGCACGAGCTGCCACAAGCGCTTCCGTGAGGACCACCTGCTCGAAGAGTTCGAAGAGCGCAAGGGCCGTGCACCCGAGGGTGGCCTGGCCGGTGTTCCTTGCCCCAACTGCGGGAATAAGGGCCAGTTCACGGCACCGCGAGCGTTCTCCGGCCTGCTCAAGACCTTCCTCGGTCCGGTCGATGACGAGGCGGGTCTGCACTACCTTCGCCCGGAGACAGCGCAGGGAATATTCGTCAATTTCGCCAACGTTCTGCAGGCGGCCCGCATGAAGCCCCCATTTGGCATCGGTCAGATTGGCAAGAGCTTCCGAAACGAAATCACGCCCGGCAACTTCATCTTCCGCACGCGCGAGTTCGAACAAATGGAGATGGAGTTCTTCGTCGAGCCGGGCACCGATGAAGAGTGGCACCAGTACTGGATTGATCACCGCATGGCATGGTACGTCGATCTTGGTATCAAGCCCGAAAACCTGCGTCTCTATGAGCACGCGAAAGAAAAGCTGTCGCACTATTCGAAGCGCACGGTCGACATCGAATACCGATTCGGCTTCAGTGGAGGTGAGTTTGGCGAGCTTGAGGGCATTGCCAACCGCACCGACTACGACCTCAAAACGCACTCTGAGCACAGCGGCAAAGACTTGAGTTACTTCGACCAAACGAAGAACGAGCGGTGGACGCCGTATGTGATTGAACCAGCGGCCGGGTTGACGCGATCCTTGATGGCGTTCCTCGTCGACGCCTACGACGAAGAGACCGTCACGACGGCGAAGGGCGACACGGATACGCGCACTGTGTTGCGCCTGGATCCTCGCCTCTCGCCGATAAAAGCAGCGGTACTCCCGCTCTCCCGCAACGAGCAGCTCTCGCCCGTCGCCCGTGAACTCACGGATTCGTTGCGCAAGTTCTGGAACGTTGACTTCGACGATGCGGGCGCGATTGGGCGTCGGTATCGTCGACAAGACGAAATCGGCACTCCGTTCTGCGTCACGGTTGACTTTGATTCTCTTGAAGATCAGGCCGTCACCGTGCGTCACCGCGACTCGATGGAACAGGAGCGAATTCCGCTCGCCTCCGTCACGTCGTTCCTCGCCGAGAGACTCCTCGGCGCGTAGCTCCGCGCCGTCACGCGCGTTGGGTTCTTTGAATGCCAAAAAAAGACACTCCACGCCGAGTTTCGAACCGCTTTGATGTTGTCGTTCGCGGCGAGGGCATTGCTGCCACGCTGGCGGCAACAGATTTCGCTCGAGTGGGCTTGCGCACGGCTCTTGTTTCGTCTGCAGAAGAGCGTGCTGACGAGTCAACGAGTGAGCCTCGTAAAGAACTGCGTGACGCCGCCTCATCGTGGGGTGGAGTGGTAGCCGGCGTATGTGATGAATTGGGTGTCACCTACCGTGAGCAATGGCCCGCGCCGGGAGAGGCCACAATCTTCGGCATCCCCGGATCACCCCTCTCGCCTCACACTCGCGCAGCGATGGGGTCTGCAGGAGCCGCGCGTGTTTACCTCGATCGACTCAAGCCATTGCTCGCAATCGGCGAAGAACACAACCTTGCCCAACTCGTGCGTGCGCGCATGGGTCGTTCTGCCCTGGATGTGCTTGTGCGACCCGTGACGCGCCGCGAGCTCGACTGCGAACCGGAAGACGTCGATATTCGGGATGTTGCTCCCGGCCTGCTCCAGGCGATGAGTCGAGTGGGCTCGCTCTCGCTCGGAGTGCTCGAGCTTGCATCCGCAGACCCCTCAACCGTCGGATTAATCGTTCCCGACGGTGGGCTCGTGGCCATCCAACATGCGGCGGAGCGCGAAGCCGATTTTTTTGCAGTCAACCGCGGTTCGCTCCCCTCCGCATCGATGGAAGCCCGAGTTGAACTTGACCTGTCGGACCAGCTGTTCAACCGAGCACTCCACGTCGGGATTCCCCGCGCACGGGAGCGGGCACGGGAGTTACGTCGGGAGCTGCTGCGTGACCCTGATTACTCGCCGATAGGCCCCGTAGACCTAGAGGACTAGGCTTTAGAACGCATATATTCCGCAAACGACATATAGGGAGCGCGACATGCGAGGCAAAGTCCTTTTCGTTGTGGGACTCGGAATCGGTTATCTTCTCGGAACCCGTGCGGGTCGTCGCCGGTACGACCAGATCAAAGCGACAGCTCTCAATTTGTGGGAATCAGAACCCGTGCAATGGGGTGTTTCTCAAGTGCAAGATGCCGCCGGCGAACTTGCTGACCAAGCGATTGCGAAAGCCAAGTCGGTCATTTCGCAGGCCCAAGGTAAGCCGCAAAAGGCTCCCGCGGGCTCGACCAAGCCGCGCGCCACGACCAAGCCGCGCGCCACGTCTTCCGGTAAGCCAACCGCAACAACCGAGAAGCGCGCCTCGGCACGACCGCAGCCCAAGCCGGCTTCGCCCATGGCCGAGCCGAGTGCGCGCAGTGGCGTTGCCACTGGGGCGATCCCGATTATCCCGACTAAGTCCGCGGAGTAGCACTCATGGCACGCTCACCTCGCGATCGTGACGCGTCGGCTACGGCAACGACGGACGCCGCGGAAGACACTCGTTCACTCGTGCAACTCCTGCGTGAGCTTCCCGGAATTGTGATGGAGTTGCTTCGCGCTGAGTTTGAGCAGTTCAAGCGCGAAATGGCACGCAAGTCAAAAAACTTCGGTATCGCGACTCTGCTCTTTGTTATCGCCGGGAGTATCGCGTTTTTTCTCCTTGGAACGCTCACCACCGCAGGGATTCTTGCCTTGGCGCTTGTCATGCCGGGCTGGGCGGCTGCACTCGTGGTCTCGGGAGTCTTGCTCGTACTCATCCTTATTCTTATCGCCGTTGGCGTTTCGCTGTTCAAGAAGTCGGCGGGCATGATTCCGACGGAGACGATGGACAGCATCGTGCAAGACGCGCACGCACTCAAGGGAGAAGGCCGTTTTGACTCCTCAGCCACGTGACCTCACCGTCGATCAACTTTCGCGTGAAGAACTGCTTGACCACGTTGCCTCGGCTCGAGCGCGACTCGCGTCGACCCTCGATGCCCTCGAGGACAAGGCCAATGTGCCTAAGCAATTCAAAAAGGGCGCGACCGCGCAAGCCGTAAAGCTCAAAAAATTGCGTCGAGAACGTCCGCTCGTCTTCGCGGCCGTGGTGGTCGGAGGCGCGGTTGCCGCCGCGGGAATCCTCGCACTAGTTGTGAAGAGCGCAACAAAGCGGTAATTTCTATTCGCTAGACCCGTCAACGGAGACACGGCCCACTTCATCTTGTTTTGCCCACGTGCAAAACGTTGTGCCGATTGTTCGTTGCCCGGCAACGACGTCGTCGTTGTGAGTGAAGCCGTGTCCGATCAAAGGACCTCGATGTCTCTCACCGCACCTACTGAAGCGAAGCCCCTTGGTGGCTTTCGCATTCTTGTGCCGCGCGGTGGACCGTGGGGTGATTCCGTCGCGTCGGCACTGCGCGCAAAGGGGGCGACGCCGGTCATTGTTCCGATGACGAACTTCGTGCCGGCCCCCGACACGGAAGACCTCGTATCAGCCTTGAAAGACCTGGCCGCGGGTGCGTTCGATTGGATCACGCTCACCAGTTCTACGACGGTCGATGTATTGAATGCATATCGCGCGATTATTCCCCCGACAACTCGAATCGCTGCCGTCGGCGAGACGACCGCGAGTGCTCTGGCGGCCATTGGATACAAGGCCGACTTGACCCCGGGCGAACAAAATACGGCTCGTGGATTGCTCGAAGCATGGGAATCGGCGACGGGTGGCGTCGTGCCGCTGCGCATCTTGACGCTGCGCTCGCAGGTGGCCGTGCCCGTTCTCACGGATGGTCTGAAACGTATCGGGCACGATGTTCGCTCCGTGATTGCGTACCGCACCGTCGGCGTACCAATCGACCACGATGTCATCGACCAAGTCCGCCGAGGTGAGTTCAGCGCCGTTCTCGTCACCTCGGGCAGTGTCGCAGACGAGATGGCCGCGCAACTCGGCGAGATTCCGACTGGCACTTTTGTTCTTGCGCTCGGGCCACGCACAGCGACGGATGCCCGTCACGCGGGAGTACGTGTTGACGCCACCACGGCAGATGGTGCGATCGACACACTCATTGCAGGGCTTACCTCTGCGTTGACACCCGCCTGCTAGGTTCGCGTCAACGCGTCAACGCGTCAACGCGTCAACGCGTCAACGCGTCAACGTGCGCTTCGCACGGCGGAGCACTGGCTTCACAGTCACGACAGCACACGAACCGTTTGCGACAGACCGCTTCGCGGCAGTTCGCCATGTGGTTGGTCGGCTCGCCGCAGACCCGACAGTTCGCGAGCCGTGCCGCATCGGGCGCGAAGTCAACGGCGATACGTCCGTCGAAAACATAGAGCGACCCTTCCCAGAGTCCACTGTTTCGCTTGGCCTCGCCATAACGGACTATGCCTCCGTCGATTTGGTAAATTTCGGAAAATCCGCGGGCACGCATCAGCGGCGTGAGTACCTCGCAGCGGATACCGCCCGTGCAGTACGTGACGATGGCCTTGCCCTTGAGGTCGTCGTACTTTCCGCTTTCTAACTCGGAAATGAAATCTCGCGTGGTCGAGACATCCGGCACCACGGCGTTCTTGAAGCGCCCGATCGCTGCCTCATACGCGTTACGCCCATCGAAGAAGACCACGTCATCACCGCGTGTTGCGACGAGATTGTCGACCTCGTCGGGGGTGAGCTTGGTGCCGCCGCCCACAATGCCTTGCGCATCCACGACAATTTCGTCGGGTACGCCAAAGCTCACAATCTCAGCGCGGGCTTTGACGCTGAGGCGCGGAAAGTCAGTGCTGCGACCGTTTTCGTCGAGACCCGATCCATCGCTCCACTTGACGTCAAGACCGGTAAATGCGGGGTATTGCTTCGTCTTGCGCACGTATTTCTTGACGTTGTCAATTGTTCCGCCCACGGTGCCGTTGATTCCATGACGAGAGATCAGGATGCGCCCGCGCAGGTTCAAAGATTCGCACAACTGCAGCTGCCACAGGCGAACAGCCTCCGGATCGGCCAGCGGCGCAAAGGCGTAGTAGAGCGCGATCTTTGGAATGGCCACCCCGTAATTTTATTGCCCCGATGAGTGGCGGGCGAGCCGCTCAGAGACCTTGTTGCCGCCGAACACTGAATTGACAATCATTCTCAATAAGCCTATGGTCGAGCCATGCGAGGTCGAGGTCGAGGTCTTTCTGGTCAGGGTCTGAGCGTGCGCGGCATAGCGCCCGTTCTCGTAGCCGGCCTCGTTGCTGCATCGCTGGTGGCCTGCGCCCCAATTGAATCTGCGGAATTTCGCGTTGTCACGACCACGACACAGATCACCGATTTCACCGAGCAGGTGGTGGGCGAGTCGGGTTCCGTTTACGCGTTGCTCCAGGCAAACCAATCTGCGCACAGTTTTGATCCTTCTGCGCGAGACCTGCTCGAACTGAGTCGAGCGGATGCTCTCGTGATGAACGGGGAACACCTCGAGCCTTGGGTGGACGACGCAATTGCCGCTTCGGGGTTCACCGGAAGTGTCATCGTCGCCTCGGACCCGGTTTCCGTGCAGAGCCGTGACGGCGTGGTTGACCCGCACGTCTGGACCGATCCGAAAAACGCGTCAAAGATGACACAGTTCATTGCCGACAGTTTGAGCCAACTCAACCCCGACCGTAGCGACGCGTATCGGCGCAATGCTGCTAAGTATGAGCAACAACTGAGTCTGCTCGACGACTGGATTCGCGGAACACTCGATCAAGTGCCTGCCGAGCGCCGGCTCTTGGTCACCAACCACGATGCGTTTACCTACTTCGTGTCGGCCTATGACATCACGCTGGTTGGCTCGATCATCCCGGAATTCGATGACAACGCGGAACCGAGTGCCGCCGACATTGACGCTCTCATCGAGAAGATTGCACAGACGGGCGTTCGCGCGATTTTTGCGGAAAGCTCAATCGCACCCAAACTTGCCCAGACTGTGGCTGCGGAGGCCGGAATCCAGGTCTTTGCCGGAGAGAACTCGCTCTACTCGGACACGTTGGGAGCCCGAGGCAGCGGTGCTGACACCTACATTTCCGCGACCATCCATAACGTGTCACTCCTCGCCCAAGCGTGGGGCGTCGCGCCACTCCCGGTTCCCAAGGAGCTCCAAAATGTCTAACTCGCTCATCGAAATCCGGGACGGCGCGTTTGGCTACGACGGAGAGGCGGCCGTTACGGGCGTGACCCTCACCGTGGAAGCCGGTCAGGCCCTCGCTTTGATCGGTTCTAATGGCTCCGGCAAATCGACGATTTTGCGCGCCATAGCCGGACTCCTGGAGCCGATTTCGGGCGCCCTTCTGTTTTCTGGAGGGCCTCGCACGAATGAGACGGCGATGCTCATCGGGTATCTCCCGCAAGCCGAAACGTACGACGCAACATTCCCCGTCACCTTGCGTCAGGCCGTAGAGATGGGTCGTTACCGCCGATTGAGTTGGTGGCGTCGCATGCGACAGGTCGACCGTGTCGCCGTCTCGGCCGCACTGGCCGTGACCGATCTCGCGGATGTCGCGAGCACGGTCTTCGCGAATTTGAGTGGCGGACAGCAGAAGCGCGCCATTCTTGCTCGTGCACTGGCCAACCAGCCCAAGATTCTTCTTCTTGACGAGCCATTCAACGGTCTCGACAAGCCGAACCGTGACTCGCTCACCCGCACCCTTGTGCGACTCAAAAACTCGGGTGCGGCGGTCATTCTTACGACGCACGACCTCGATCTCGCGCGGGACGTGTGTGACACGGCTGCGTTGCTCAACGACGGCAAGGTCGAAGCCTTCGGTCCGGTCGCCGAAACGCTCACCATGAAGAACCTCGGCAAGGTGTTCCCAAGCATCGAACTCGACTCGGATGCCAGCACCGTCATACTGTCGAGTCATCACGGTCATTGACATGGGACCAATCGAACTTCTGGGTGAGAGCTTTCGTTTTCCATTTATCCAGCACGCGCTCGCCGTGGTTGTCCCCCTTGCCCTCGTTTCCGGGCTCGTTGGTGTGTTCATTAATCTGCGCGGTTTGGAATTCGTATCCGATGGACTCACCCACGCCGTGTTTCCCGGACTGGCGGCTGGTTACGTCATTGCGGGAAATCCGGGACTTCTCCCGGGTGCTCTCGTGGCAGCACTTGTCGCAACCGTGTTCTTGACCTACCTCGCCCGAGCTGGCCTCTCCTCGGATACAGCGACGGCCATCACCCTGTCGGGAATGTTCGGTCTCGGCGTGCTGATTGTCTCGGGCACGGGAGGTATCACGACGTCGATCGAGACTCTGTTATTTGGGCATCTGTTCACCGTGTCTATCGCCGAGGCTGGATTAGCGGCGTTGGCCTGTGGTCTTGCAGCGCTGTTGCTTGTCGTCTCGTATCGGGCCCAGGTCTTCACCGCGTTTGACGGAGAGGGAGCACAGGGTGCGGGGTACCGGAGCATGACCACGAATATCACGTTGAACCTGGCAATCGCGCTCGTCGTCGTATCCGCATCGATTGCCGTGGGAAACCTTCTGGTTCTCGCCCTGCTCATTGTTCCAGGAGCCGCGGCGCGACTGATTGCCCGTCGATTCTCGACGATGGTGCTCCTGTCCGTTGCCATAGCTGTCGTCGCCAGCGTCGTGGGCATCCTTGTTGCCGTCGTGCTGTCGTTTTCCGTTGATGTGCCGATTCCCGGTGGCGCCACTGTCGCCTTGATGTTTGTTGCGGTCTATCTGGTGACCTTGACTTTGCGGGTGCGCAAATGACCTATTTTGACCGCGCGCTCGTCGCCATTGCCCTCGCCGGAGCGTTGTCGGGGCTCGCTGGAACGTTCATCCTGCTGCGTCGCCGTGTTCTGCTCGTGCAGGCGCTCACGCACGCAACGTTCCCCGGGGCAGTCGTCGCGGTCTTGCTTGGACTTTCCGTGCAATTAGGAGCGCTCAGCGCCAGCGTTCTTATTTTGGTCCTCCTGATTTTGATTGGGCGCGCACGCCCGGCAATCTTGCAAGCAGCCACCGGCGTTTTGCTGACCGCGGGGTTTGCGGTCGGAATTCTTCTGCAGGCAATGAATCCGGAAGTTCCGCTGCGACTCGACGCGTACTTATTCGGATCCGTCCTGGCGAGTACCTCGACCGACATCGTCGTGTTGGGCACCGTGCTCGGCGGCACGGTACTCGTCCTGATTGTGTTCGGTCGCCGGTTAGAGTTCTATCTTTTCGATCACGTGGGATACCAGGTCAGCGGAATGCGCCCCTGGCGAGCGGAACTCGTGCTCCTGGCGATGACGGTGGCAACGGTGGTGGCCACGATGCCGGCACTCGGTGCACTGCTCACCATCAGTTTGATTGCCGCACCGGCGGCTGCGGCCAAAGAACTCACGTCCACGTTGCGCGGCATGGTCGTCATCGCACCCGTTCTCGCCGTGTGTGCGGGGATTGTCGGACTTCTGCTCTCCCGTTGGTGGGGACTCGCCGCCGGCGCGTCGGTCGCGGTTGTCGCGTGCCTGATTTACGTGGGGGCGGCATTGTCCGCTCGGATTCGGGCACGCGCATGAGTGCTCCGGCGAGACGCCTGACGCCACAAAAAATCGCTGTGCGTGACGCGTTGCGTTCTGTGCCAGGTTTTGTTGGCGCACAGACCCTGCACGCCATTCTCGAGAATGCCGGGTCACGAATTGGCTTGGCAACGGTCTATCGGGCCTTGAATGAACTCGCTGAGGTCGGTGGGGCAGACACCGTGCAAACACCCACGGGTGAGACTCTGTTTCGAGGATGCGCCACCGCCGGTCATCACCACCATCTGGTCTGCCGTCGCTGTGGAACCACCGTGGAAGTGCATTCCGACGCGGTGGAGGAATGGGCTCGGGCTGCGGCTCGCGAACACGGCTTCACCGACGTAGGCCACGTGCTGGACATTTATGGTGTGTGTGTTGACTGTTCGTCGGGAACGCCTCGGGTGACCGATTCGCCTCCCAGCACGCAGTCGGGCTAGACTCACTCCTTGGCTGTACGAAATTCCCTCGTGCAGATCGCGGTGCTCTCCGGCGTGAGCCGACGGAGGACTGCAGACAAGAAATCTTGGGTGGCGCGAAAGCGCCACGGTAGGAGGAAACCGACATGGCTGCGACCTGTCAAGTGACCGGAGCCGTTCCCGGCTTTGGGCACAACATTTCACACTCGCACCGACGCACGAAGCGTCGTTTCGACCCGAACATTCAGAAGAAGACGTACTACGTTCCGTCTCTTCGTCGGAATGTAACGCTCACCCTCTCCGCCAAGGGCATCAAGGTTATTGACGCTCGTGGCATCGAATCGGTCGTCAAGGACCTCCTGGCACGCGGGGAGAAAATCTAATGGCAAAGCAACAGGACATTCGTCCGATCATCAAGCTCAAGTCGACGGCCGGCACGGGTTTCACATACGTGACTCGCAAGAACCGTCGAAACACCCCTGACCGTCTCGTGCTCAAGAAGTACGACCCCGTTGTGCGCAAGCACGTTGAATTCCGTGAGGAGCGCTAAATGGCCAAGAAAAGCAAGATTGCTCGTAACGAGCAGCGCAAGGTAATCGTTGAGCGTTACGCCGCGAAGCGACTCGAGCTCAAGAAGGCACTCGTTGACCCCAAGGGCACGGACGAATCGCGTGCAGCCGCCCGCGTCGCTCTCCAGAAGCTTCCGCGCGACGCATCGCCCATCCGCGTGCGCAGCCGTGACGCAATTGATGGCCGTCCTCGTGGTGTTCTCACGAAATTCGGCATTTCTCGTGTCCGTTTTCGCGAAATGGCACACCACGGCGAATTGCCGGGTATTCGCAAGTCAAGCTGGTAACTTTTAGGACAGGTCAGCCACACGGCTGATCTGCGAAGGGCCGAATGGCTCTTTCTCGTTCCCATAAGAAGGTCCAGGAGGACACCCCATGGCTCTCAACAAGTCTGAACTCGTTGCGGAAATCGCAGCAAAGACTGGCCAGTCGGCAGCTACCGTTGGTGGCGTCATTGACGCGATGTTCGAGGTTGTTTCGTCCGAGGTCGCCAAGGGCGGCAAGGTCACCATCCCCGGTTTCATCTCGTTCGAGCGCACCGCGCGCGCCGCTCGTCAGGGACGCAACCCGCAGACGGGTGCCACCATTCAGATCGCCGCCAGCAACTCAGTGAAGATTGCTGCCGGTAGCAAGCTGAAGGCAGCTGTCAAGTAAGTTTTCTTACTCACGACATGAGGGTCATCCGGTTTCGGGTGGCCCTCACGTCATTAAGCACTGCACCGCCTGCGTAGGCTTGATTCATGAGTCGCCTGGTTCGAATCGTCGCACCCGGTGCACTGCTTCTTTGCGGAGCACTGGGGGTATGGCTGGCTTTTGCCATTGGCGGCGCACTCACCTCCGCACCCGGCAACGTCGGCGTACCGATTGCCCTGACGGTCGCAACCCTCCTCGTCTATCTCAGCGCGTCCGTGGCCATCGGTTCACTCACCCTGGCGCTCTGGGCGTTACCCACGACGAGCGGCGGATATCGGCGGAGCATTGACGTCGCCGCGTCGGCGAGCGTCATCGCGACGGTAAGTGCAGCGAGCGCGGCTGTGCTGTCGTTCATGAACGTGAGTCAAAGCCCGTTCATCCCGTCGCCTGAATTCGGACAACAGCTCGGCTTCTTCCTCACCGAGGTGGGACTCGGTCAGGCATGGCTCATCGTCACGCTGTGCGCGGCAAGTGTTGCGGTGCTCAGTGTTGCCATCTCGAATCAGACGGCACTGTTTTTCGTTGGACTGCTTTCGCTCGGAACCCTCGTGCCACTTGCGCTTCAGGGTCATGCTGCTGGAGCGGCCGCCCATGACATCGCCACCAACTCGCTGTTATTGCATGTCGTATTTGTCGCGGTGTGGACGGGTGGGTTGCTCGCCCTCCCGTTCGTATTGCCCATGACTCGAGACGACGAACGCGTCGCTATTCTGCGCCGATATTCCACGCTGGCGTTGATTTCGTTCATAGTGGTCGCCGGATCGGGAGTGCTCAACGCAGCGGTACGTCTGGGGTCTTGGCAGGCGCTGTCGACGCCGTATGGAACGCTCATCCTGATCAAAGTCATCGCCTTGGGCGCACTCCTCGTTTTCGGTGCGTGGCATCGCTGGTTTTTTCTTGCCGCCCCGCGCCGAGGTTACGCATGGTTTATCGCGCTCGAACTTGCCGTTTTGGGGCTTGCCACGGGAGTGGCTGCCGGACTGTCCCGAACACCATCTCCGGTTTCGGAAGGCGTCGCCGCACTACCGACACCTGCGCAGATTCTCACTGGCGAAGTTCTGCCACCCGAATTGACGTGGGCAACGTACGTGACGTCGTGGCGAGTCGATCCCATCTGGCTGGCAGTATGTCTTTTCGGGATCTTCTTTTACGTCGCGGGAACCCTGCGTCTTCGGCGTCGCGGCGATGCATGGCCCGTGTTGCGCACGATTTCGTGGGTCGCAGGCTTGTCCCTATTGCTGTGGATAACTAACGGCGGCATCAATGCCTACGAGCACATCCTGTTTAGCCAGCACATGTTGGGACACATGGCTCTGGGCATGCTGGTACCACTCCTGTTAGTTCCCGCGGCACCGGTCACCCTCGCGATGCGAGCCATTGAGAAGAGGCAAGATTCGAGTCGCGGTGCGCGCGAGTGGATTTTGATTGCGGTTCACTCGCGATACGCGCGCATCATTTCGAATCCCGTTTTCGCGACCGTGAACTTCGTGGGTTCCCTGTGGTTCTTTTACTACACGGGAATTCTGCGATGGGCGATTACCAATCACATCGGTCACGAGTGGATGATCATCCACTTCTTACTCGCCGGTTACCTGTTTGTGCAGAGTCTGATTGGGATTGATCCGGGCGTCAACAGGTTCCCGTATCCGTTCCGCCTGGTGCAGTTGCTGATTGCCATGACGGTGCACGCATTCTTTGGCCTGACGATTATGAGCGGGCAGGCGTTGCTCCTCGCCGATTGGTACGGCGCGATGGGGAGAACCTGGGGCCCAACTCCACTCGACGATCAGGCCGCAGGCGGCGCAATTGCGTGGAGCGTGGGGGAAATTCCGAACGCCATACTGGCTGTCGTGATTGCGATTCAGTGGAGCCGGAACGACACAAAGGTTGCTAAACGTCTTGATCGGCAAGCGGATCGAACGGAAGACGCTGAACTGGCCGCCTACAACGAAATGCTCCAGAAGATCTCTCGACCCTCGCGGTAAGCCCTAGTTGACTCGGTTGATCAATACCGAGACGTCGCCCGACGCCGTCAGGAGGACACTGCCGGAGATCGTGAGCGAAATGTCTTCGTGTGCGGGCGTAATGCTTCCGTCAAAAAGAGACTGAATGTCCGCATCGAAAGTTAGCCCCATCGTGGCTGGCACAATCTCCCAGCCGGAAGTACCGGCTCGCAATTCGACCTGAGGGTAGTTGGCGACACCCCACCGCGGTTCGCCGGAGACCCGGTTGTCGATGGCGATTCCAAACGGACATCCCGAAGGAAGAAGTACCCGCTGACTGACACAACCATCAAAGAACTGGTCCACTTCTTTTTGCACCCGGTTGATCAATGCCGGTGTCGGAGTTGCCGTCAGGGAAACACTGCCGGTTTCCCCTGGTTCATTGAGTGCGACGGTAACGGGCTCCGCCGAGAGAGCAGACGAGTCGACGTCAAATGTGTAGACGCCTGGTGTGAACACCGTGAACGAGGCCGTCGCCTCGAAATCTTGAGGTGATACAGAGGAATTGACGGCGGCGATGTCTATGGGACCAAAGCCGTTGACCGAGAAGTACGTGGCGTGGCTGACGCTGACACTCACCGCGCCCAAGGGCGTTGTCGTGAATTCCCACTGCGGAAAGAGGCTTACCCCGCGTGGTGAGGGAGAGACAGAGAACACAACATCCCGGCTGGCGCCGGCTGCAGTTGTGGCCATGTTTCCGGCTTTGCCGCTCTGGACACGCACCGTTACGAAGTGGGTACCTTGCACTTCGTCGTCGCTCACGACGGAAAATTTAAGGTCCGTCGCCATCGCGGCCGCTGTGAGCAGAACATTCTGCGGGTCGGCGATGAAATCCTCACGATGAGTGTCGGGGGGCAGCACACCAGGCATCGAGAGTGCGGTTGAAACGTCCCGACGTTCGATTGCCTGGAGATACTGCGTGACGAACGCGGATGCGCTGAAGACGTCGCGCGTGAGCGCGAGCCCCGCAGTTACGCCACCAATAACCACGAGAGCGGCAATCACCACGATTGCGACGAGTTCATTGCGCGGCGGTCGCCTCAACTTCGGTGCAATCGAGCCGGTTCTCACGTGCGTCATACTATCGACCTCGTTGGTGTGGAAACCGGGTCGAATGACCGCGGTCAACGTACACTGGGAGACTTGCAGGCGAGCAGCTATGAGGGGTCTCGATGACGGTTGAACTTTCCGAGGAACAGCAACGCCTGTTCGACCAGATGGAGGGCACCAACGCCCACATGTTCATCACCGGACGTGCGGGTACGGGCAAGTCATACCTCTTGCGACACTTCACTGAAACTACTGAGAAGAAGGTTGCGGTGTGCGCGCCCACCGGGGTTGCGGCGTTGAACGTTGAGGGACAAACCATCCACTCACTGTTCTTTTTGCCAATTGGACTCATTGCAAACCAAGATCTCACAATCACGGCGCCCCGGCGCAAGATGCTTCAGGCCATCGAAACACTCGTTATCGATGAGATTTCTATGGTGAACGCCGACGTCATGGATGGGATCGACCGCGTGCTGCGCGAGGCCCGTCATCGCCGCCGGGAACCCTTTGGCGGAGTCCAAGTCATCATGTTCGGCGATCCGTATCAGCTGGCCCCGGTCCCCCCACGAACGGCCGAGGAAAGACAGTACTTTGCCGACAACTACGCCTCGACCTGGTTCTTCGACGCAAAAGTCTGGGCAGAATCAGGTCTCGTGAGTTGTGAACTTTCCGAGATTCATCGACAGCGTGACGATGACTTCAAGCGAATGCTCAACGCGGTTCGCCACGGTCGCGTGGATGAAGAAATCGGAAGTGCCCTCAATCGAGCGGGCGCGCGACCCGTTCCGGATTCCGACATCATGACGCTGTGCACGACGAACGAAAAGGTTAACAAGATTAACGCGGACCGACTCGCAACTCTCGGTGGCCGCGCGTTGACAGCAGAAGCTGACATCAACGGCGATTTCAAGGTCAACTCTTTTCCGGCCGAGGAAAACCTGACACTCAAGGTCGGTGCTCGCGTCATGTTTTTGCGTAACGATTCGGAGCAACGTTGGGTCAACGGAACCATGGGCACCGTGAGCCATCTCGGCGAGAAAATTAAGGTCATCGTTGAGGACCGATTCGGCGACGAACACGAATACGAAGTCGAGCCCGCGACCTGGGAGCAGTACCAGTACACCTACGACAACGAATCAAAAGAGCTGACGAGGAATGTCGTCGCGGAATTCACCCAGTTCCCACTGCGACTGGCCTGGGCCGTGACTATCCACAAGTCTCAGGGGCAGACCTACAACCGGGCCCTGATTGATCTGGGTAATCGCGCCTTTGCGCCGGGGCAAACGTATGTAGCGCTGAGTCGCATCACCTCTCTGGACGGGCTCTATTTGACCCGAGGATTACGCCCATCAGACATCATCGTGGACCCAGATGTGGAACGGTTCATGGGCGACCTCGTCGACGATTCCCGTTCCACCGCCGTGCCGTTCTAACGTCACACGTGAGACCGCGTCGGTAGACTTTCTCCCATGCTTCTTTCCGACCGGGATATTCGCACCGAGCTTGAGTCGGGTCGCGTCGCGCTCGACCCGTTCGATGTCTCCATGATTCAGCCGTCAAGTGTCGACGTGCGGATTGATCGTTACTTCCGCTTGTTCGATAACCACAAGTACCCCTTCATCGACCCGGCGGAAGATCAACCCGACCTCACTCGACTCATCGAGGTCGCGCCGAACGAGCCGTTCATCCTGCATCCGGGGGAATTCGTTCTCGGTGCCACGTACGAACAGGTCACGTTGCCCGATGACATCGCCGCTCGGCTGGAGGGCAAGAGTTCGCTCGGTCGATTGGGCCTGTTGACGCACTCGACTGCTGGCTTCATCGACCCCGGGTTCAGCGGTCACGTCACGCTGGAGTTGTCGAACATGGCCACGCTTCCAATCAAGCTCTGGCCCGGCATGAAGATCGGTCAGCTTTGCTTTTTCCGGTTGTCCTCGCCCGCGGAGAAGCCATACGGATCCGCGGAATACAAGTCCCGGTATCACGGTCAGCGTGGCCCCACGGCGTCGCGGTCGTTCATGAACTTTCACCACACCGATGTCAGCGTGACCGACGCCGGATCGCTCGGGGGCTAGTTAGCGACGCAGCAGTCCCGCGCTGGCGAGCGCAGGAAGCTGCAAGGTCAGCCACGGACTGAATGCCCACGGCGTGGTCGTTACGGCGTCAAGAAGCGCCACTGGATCTGCCCAGACGAACTCCGCGACCTCGTCGATGGCGGGTGTAGGAATGGCGGCCGTCGTCGCGACAAACACGGGACAAATCTCGTTCTCCACGATGCCGGATGCGTCAACAGCCCGATAGCGAAAGTCAGGAAGAGCGGCTTGTACGTCGGACACATCGATCCCGAGCTCACGTTGCGCACGACGCGCCACGGCCTCTTCAAGGGATTCACCCGGACCTGGGTGACCGCAGAATGAATTGGTCCACACCCCGGGCCAGGCCTTCTTTGTCAGAGCGCGCCGAGTGACGAGAAGTCGACCTTCCGCGTTGAATACGTGGCACGAAAACGCGAAGTGCAACGGCGTATCAAAGGAGTGCACGGTTGCCTTGTCGTGCTGCCCAATTGGCAGTCCCGACTCGTCAAGCAGCACCACAAATTCGGTTGCGCTCGGAGCAGTCACAGCAAAGTGTCCTTCACGGTTAGGGTGGGAACGTGCCTCTCCAGCCTACCCACGACGTGCGCGCATGACCGCCCAGTCAGACCTCTACGACCGCATCGCGCAGCAAAGCGCGTCGCTGGTCATCCGGGAGTACTCGACGTCGTTCTCACTTGCGACCACGTTCTTGGGGTCAGGGGTGCGACAGGATGTCGAGAACATTTACGGACTGGTGCGCATTGCCGATGAGATCGTTGATGGCGTGGCCGCGGAGGCAGGATTGAAGGCCGATGCAGTGCGACACCAACTCGATGAATTTGAACGCGAAACCGAAGCTGCAATGACGAGTGGCTACAGCACGAACCTCATCATTCATGCCTTCGCCCTTACGGCTCGGGCGTGCGATATTGACGTTGACCTGACGCGCCCATTTTTTGCGTCCATGCGCGCGGATGTCACCGAAGCCACGCATGACAATGATTCCTTTGACCGCTACGTTTACGGCTCGGCCGAAGTCGTCGGGCTGATGTGCCTACAGGCGTTTCTGCGTGACACTCCCGTGACTCCAGATGAACATGCGCGTTTTGTTCGTGGTGCGCGCGCGCTGGGCGCCGCATTCCAGAAGGTCAACTTCTTGCGCGACCTTTCAGCCGACTTCGACCACCTCGGGCGCAGCTATTTTCCCGGCGTTGACTTGGAAAACCTCACGGACGTTGACAAGGCTCGACTGGTCGCTGATATCGACGCGGACCTTGCCCTTTCGCGATCGATTGTGCCCGACCTCCCGCACTCGAGCCGGCGTGCCGTCGCGTTGGCGCAGTCCCTCTTTGCGGCGCTCAATCGCCGCATCGAAAAGACTCCGGCGCACACCCTGCGCACGACCCGGGTCAGCGTGCCCACGCTGACCAAAATGTGGCTTGCCATTACCGCGTGGTTTGGAAAGGTGTCCTGATGTCGAAAAAGGTTGTGGTCATTGGTGGAGGAATTGCCGGGCTGGCGTCGGCAGCGTTGCTGGCCCGCGACGGTTACGACGTGACGCTTCTTGAAGCCAACGCCACGGTGGGAGGTCGCGCCGGGTCGTGGGAAAAAGACGGTTTCCGATTTGACACCGGTCCGTCGTGGTACCTCATGCCGGAAGTCTTCGATCACTTTTATCGACTGTTGGGAACATCGAGTGACGAGCAAATTTCGTTGTCGAAGTTGGACCCCGGGTACCGCGTGCTTTTTGAGGACGACAACGTCTTCCCCGCGCGTCCGGTCGACGTGCGCGCGGACCGTGAGGCGAACCTGGCCCTATTCGAAGAACTCGAACCGGGAAGCCGACCCAAAATGGAGCGCTATCTCGATTCGGCGAAAGACACCTACGAGATCGCCAAGAAGCGCTTTCTCTACACGAGCTTTGAAAAGTTTGGTCCGCTCGTGCGCGCAGACGTGCTTCGTCGTTCCGGAAAGCTGATTCGCTTGCTCCGAGTCTCGTTGGCCGAGTTTGCGGGACGCCATGTGAAAGACAATCGGCTCCGGCAGATTCTTGGCTACCCGGCCGTTTTCTTGGGCTCGTCCCCCTACATCACGCCGAGCATGTACCACCTGATGAGTTACCTCGACCTCGAAGACGGTGTGCTCTACGCCGAGGGAGGCTTCAACCGGGTCATCGAAACGATAACGAAGCTCGCCCGCGAAGAGGGCGTGACGATTGTCACGAAGGCTCCTGTGACGCGCATCCTCACGAGCGTAAATTCGGCGTCGAGCCGGAGAAAGGCATCCGTCACCGGCGTCGAGTACCTGAAGGGTGCGAAGACAGAGACCATGGCAGCGGATGTCGTCGTATCGGCCGCCGACTTGCACTTCTCGGAGACTCAGCTGCTACCTAGCGAGCTGCAAACCTACGACCAGAAGTGGTGGGACAAGCGCGTTCCAGGGCCGAGCGCCGTTCTGGTGTATCTCGGAATCAAGGGGCGACTGCCGCAGCTTATCCACCACAATCTCTTCTTCACGACCGACTGGAACGACAACTTCGGTCGAATCTTCAACAAGCCCACCTCGATTCCTGATCCCGCATCGGTCTATGTGTGCATGCCGAGCGCTACGGATGACCAGGTCGCTCCGGCGGGTGACGAGAACCTGTTCATCTTGATTCCGGTCCCAGCCGACCCCTCCATCGGTAAGGGCGGGCTCAACGGCAAGGGTGACAAGGTTGTCGAGGCAGTGGCCGACCGGGTCATTGGGCAGATTGCAGAATGGGCGGGCATTTCAGATCTCGCCGATCGCATCATCGTGCGACGGACGATTGGCCCGGCCGATTTTGCCTCTGATCTGAACGCCTGGCACGGGACCGCCCTTGGGCCGAGCCACGTTCTGTCTCAGAGCGCATTCTTCCGGGCCGGAAACGTCAGCAAGAAGGTGGATGGTTTGTTCTACGTGGGTGGTTCAACCATTCCGGGAATCGGTCTCCCCATGTGCCTCATCAGCGCCGAGGTGCTGGTCAAACGCCTGCGTGGTGACACGACCACCGAACCGCTGCCCGAGCCACTCTTCCCCACGGTGGATCGATGACCTTTGCGTATTTGGCAGCGTTGCTGTTCTCGCTGACGGGAATGATTTTGCTCGATCGCCGATGGCGCCTGAGCTTTTGGCGGGATGCTCGTGGCTCAGCGATTTCGATGGGCGCTGGTATTGCATTCCTCCTTGCTTGGGATCTCGCCGGGGTCGCAAACGGCATCTTTTTTCGGGGCGAGTCATCGTGGATGACTGGCGTGCTCATCGCCCCGGAAATCCCGCTGGAGGAGCTCTTCTTCTTGACCTTGCTGACGTACGTGACGCTCAATGTTTTTGGGGCCGCTCAGACGTGGCTTTCGACTCGACGTGACGGTGTTCGGGGCGGGCGCGCATGACCTACCTGGCATTAAACGCCGTTTTTCTCAGTATTGTGCTGAGTTTTGTTGTGGTGACGGTGCTGCTGGTGCGTGGCCGTATGCCGTGGCGCGCGAGCGGCGTCACGATGCTGGTGACGCTTGCCCTGACGGCCATTTTCGACAACGTCATCATTGGCGTTGGACTCGTCGCATATGACGACCGTCTCATCTCGGGATTGCGGATTGGACTCGCGCCGATTGAGGACTTTGCCTACACCGTCGCCGTTGTCATGATTGTGACGTGCATATCGGCGTTGCGTCGGAAGTCCAGGTCAGCATGAGCTTCGTGAAGACGCTGATCGTGTCCTCCCGACCCCTGTCGTGGGTAAACACGGCCTTTCCCTTCGCGGCCGCGTACCTCATGACCGCACGCGCGATTGACCCCGTGTTCGTCATTGGCACACTCTTCTTTCTCATCCCATACAACATTGCGATGTACGGAAT
>CANGKD010000004.1 GCA_947454495.1 Actinomycetota bacterium | reverse complement strand
TTACTACCGCAACGGTGGAATTCTGCAGTACGTGCTCCGCTCGCTGGTTGCCTAGCGCTTCGCCGTCGTTAGACTTTCGAACATGGCGCTTCTTCCCTCAATCACGGGTCCTCGCGACCTCGACAAACTCAGCGAGACACAGCTTCGCGAGCTTGCGGGGGAGATTCGTGAATTCCTGGTGAGTGAGGTTGCCCGTTCGGGTGGACACCTGGGGCCAAACCTTGGTGTTGTCGAGTTGACTCTCGCGATTCACCGTGTCTTTGAGTCGCCGTCAGATGCCATCGTGTGGGACACAGGTCATCAGTCTTACGTGCACAAGTTGCTCACGGGTCGTCAAGATTTTTCCCACTTGCGTCAACGCGGCGGGTTGGCGGGTTACCCCCAACGCAGTGAATCCGAGCACGACATTGTCGAGAGCTCACATGCGTCGAGTTCGCTTTCGTGGGCCGATGGCATTTCGCGTGCCTTCGACATGACCGGTCAACGTGACCGCCACGTCGTTGCGGTGGTTGGTGACGGTTCGCTGACCGGCGGAATGACGTGGGAAGCGCTGAACAATATCAGCCACGACAACACTCGAAACCTCATCATTGTGGTCAACGACAACGGACGCTCCTACGCGCCAACAATCGGTGGAATTGCGCGCTATCTGGACAAGGTTCGCACCCGTCCGACCTATCGCAATCTCCACTTTTCGAGTCGCAAGGCATTCGCCAAGATGGGCCCGACGGCGCGCGCTTTTTACCGCGGTATTCGGGGCGGAATTCACGGCTTTCTAAGTCGCTTTACAAACAATCAGTCGCTGTATGCCAATCTCGACATCAAGTATCTGGGTCCGGTAGACGGACACGATGTGACGGCCATGCAGGCCGTGCTTCGGCAGGCCAAGAGTTATGGCGCGCCGGTCATTGTTCATGCGATTACCGAAAAGGGACGCGGATACGCTCCCGCGCGTGACGATGATGCAGACCAGTTCCACGCGGTGGGCCAAATTCATCCCGATACCGGACTGCCCATCTCGACGTCGAGCAAAGAGACCTGGACGGACGTTTTTGGCGCTGAGCTCGTCGCCAATGCCACCACGGATGACCGCATCGTTGCCATTACCGCAGCGATGTTGCGCCCCACGGGTTTGTATCCGATGGCACAGAAGTTCCCCGATCGAGTACTCGATGTCGGCATCGCCGAACAACACGCGGTGACGTCTGCGGCGGGTCTCGCGTTCGGCGGACTTCATCCGGTCGTGGCTCTCTACGCAACATTCATCAACCGTGCGTTCGACCAGGTGCTAATGGATGTTGGACTCCACAAAGCCGGTGTGACGTTCGTGCTCGATCGCGCAGGAATTACTGGACCGGACGGTGCGAGTCACCACGGAATGTGGGACCTCGCGTTGCTTCAAGTGGTGCCGGGCATCCACATTGCGGCGCCACGCGACGCTTCGCGTTTACGCGAGGAGCTCGCCGAAGCACTCGCCATAAATGACGCACCGACGGTCATACGCTTTCCCAAGGGGAGTGTTGGTGAGGATATTCCCTCTGTTCGTCGCACGACGGATGGCGTGGATGTGCTTCGCGAGGCTCCGCACAAAGATGTGCTGCTCGTGGCCATCGGCCCATTCGCGCGGGTTGCTCTCGATGTCGCAGAACGTCTTGCGCAGCAGGGCATCGGTGCGACCGTCGTTGATCCCCGGTGGGTAATTCCCGTTCCCGTGAGCGTGATTGATCTGGCCCGCGAGCATCGACTCGTGATCACAATGGAGGATGGCGTTCGTGTCGCCGGCATCGGAACGCGCATCCGGCAAGATTTGCGTAGCGCCGGGGTCGACACCGCTGTAGACGAGCTCGGATTGCCCGACGAATTTATCGACCACGCGACGCGCGAGGAGATTCTTGACGACGCGGGTCTGACGGCCGCAACGATTGCTCGAGACGTCATTGCTCAGGTCTTGGGCAGCAAGATTCCGAGCGCCCGTCCGCTCGACGAGCCGACGATGACGAGCGCCGAGGCGAAGCGCTCTAAGTAGCCCTCGAACCTATGCGACACCCTTGATGGGTGGCGTGTGGAAGAGCTTGCCATTGACACGTTCACTCGCTCCGACGCGGTCGAGGAACGGCGTGATGCCACCCATTTGAAAAGGCCAACCGGCGCCCATGATCATGCAAAGATCGATGTCCTCGGCGTGGCCGACGACTTTCTCTTTGAGCATGAACGCGATTTCGTCTGCGAGTCCATCTTCGACGCGAATTCGCAATTCATCGGCAGTGAGCGGACTCGTGCCTCCCGCCACGATGGCCTTCGCACGGGCGTCAAACCCGGTGATGTTTCCCTTTTTGTCGCGAGTGAGCAAGACGCCTGCTTCGGCAAGAGCGTGCAGGTTGTCACTTCGGAAGAATCGCTTCGGGAAGGCGGCATGATGCGTATCCAGAACGTGCGCACCGACTTTGAGTCCCACAAGGTCGAGTAGTTCGAACGGGCCCATGGGCATACCGAACGAGTCAAGGGCACTCTCGATTACCTCAAAATCCGTTCCCGTGTCAACCGCGTGCATCGCCTCACCGAGGAGCTTGGCGAGCAGACGGTTCACGACAAATCCGGGCGTATCTGCTGTGATAACCGCAGTCTTCTTCAACTGCTTTGCCACAGCCATGGCCGTAGCCAGGGTCTGCTCGTTTGTCTTGGATGCACGAACGACTTCGATGAGTGGCATCACAGCCACCGGATTGAAGAAGTGGAAACCGACGAGTCGCTGTGGGTGCTTCAACTTTGCGCCAATCGCATCGACAGAAAGCGACGACGTATTGGTTGCGAGGATTGCGGTCTCGGGGATGATCTCCTCGAACCGGGCAAAGACCTCTTGTTTGACGGCAAGTTCTTCGAACACCGCTTCAATGACCCAGTCGGCATCGGCGAAAGCGTGGGGATCCGTCGAGCCCGAGACGAGGGCGTGAACGCGCCCCGCGTCATCGCTCCCCATTCGTCCCTTCGCCAAGAGTCCGTCGATTTCACCGTGGATGTACTCCAGGGCTTGATCGAGCCGGGACTGGTCAATGTCTGTCAAGACGACGGGCACACGGAGGCGCCGTGCAAACAGCAGTGCGAATTGGCGAGCCATGAGCCCGGCTCCGATGACTCCGACCTTCGTGATTTTTGCGGCGAGCGCGGGATCAGGGGCTCCAGCTGGCTTCTTTGCTCGTTTTTGAACGAGGTTGAACGAATAGATACTCGCCTGGAATTGATCTCCTGCAATGAGTTCTGCCAGCACATCGTCTTCTCGAGCAAACCCTTCAACCCGAGTGCCGCTCTTCGCGGCAGACAACAGCGACAGTGCGGCCTGCGGAGCAGTAGCGACAGTGCCGATTCGCTTTTCGACGGTCGCACGCGCAATCTTGAGCGCCACATCCCACTTGACGGTTCGTTCAATGGTTCCTGGCTCATGGGGGCGCTTGACCTTCGCGCCTCCAAGAACCGAATCTGCCCACGTAAGTGACTGCTCGAGGAAACGGGCGGGTCCAAACATGGCATCTGCGATACCAAGGTCATGGGCGTCGCGGGCCGATAACATCCGGTTATTCTTCAACGGATTCGACAGCATCACGGTCAGGGCGTTTTCGATTCCAATCAAGTTGGGAAGCAAATATGCGCCGCCCCAACCCGGGACGAGTCCCAGAAATACTTCGGGAAGTGCGATCGCGGCAGCGCTGGAGTCAATCGTGCGATAGTCAGCATTGAGCGCAATCTCAAGTCCACCACCGAGCGCAAGACCGTTGATGAAGACGAACGAGGGGACGCCCAACTCGCGTAAACGTCCGAGGGCCCTGTGTCCAAGTTCGGCGAGCTTTCGCGCGACTGCCTTCGAGGGAATGTCCGCAACGCGGCTCAGGTCCGCTCCCGCGGCCAAGAAGTATGGCTTTCCCGTGACCGCGACCCCGTGGATTTCGCCACGGGATGCCCGGTCGGCGAGGGCGACGAGAACGTCATCGAGTTCCATCAGTGTTCGCGGACCGAGCGTGTTCGGGCGTGTGTGGTCCATGCCGTTGTCCAGCGTCACGAGCGCCAGGATTCGTCCCGACGCGAGGTGAACGTCGGTGACGGATGAGTGCGTAACAACTTCTTCGTCGGAGAGCTCGAGGAGTTCTGAAAAATCAACCTTGTCGTACTGTCCCATGGCTACTTTCGCTTTCCGTCAAAATGTGGGTTTTCCCAAATGACCGAACCGCCTTGGCCCAATCCGATGCACATCGCGGTAAGGCCGTAGCGCACGTCGGGGCGCTGCTCAAACTGACGGGCAAGTTGAATCATTAGTCGCACTCCACTTGATGCCAGTGGGTGGCCGATAGAAATCGCTCCACCGTAGGGGTTCACGCGAGGGTCATCGTCGGCTATCCCAAAGTGATCGAGCAAACTCAGTACCTGCACGGCAAACGCCTCATTGAGTTCAAACAAGCCAATGTCGTCAATTCGCAGGCCCGCCTTGGCGAGAGCCTTCTCCGTCGACGGAATTGGTCCGATGCCCATGACCTCGGGTTGAACGCCCGCGAAGGCAAACGAGACGAGTTTCATCTTGGGCTTCAAACCGAGCGAGCGAGCCGCATTTTCACTGCCTATCAGTGACACCGTCGCCCCGTCCGTCAGTGGCGAGGAGTTTCCCGCGGTCACGCGCCCGTGGGGTCTAAAGGGAGTTTTCAGCCCAGCTAAGCCTTCCATGGTGGTTTCTGGCCGGCGACCTTCGTCTTCGGTGGCCAAGCCCCATCCCGTTGGCGTCTTTATCGCGACGGGAATCAAATCGGGTGTGATGTTGCCCTCCCGATATGCCTTTTCAACTTTCAGCTGACTGCCCATGGCAAATGCATCCGAACGCTCTTTTGTCAGATGCGGAAAGCGGTCGTGGAGACGCTCGGCCGTCGCGCCCATGTTGAGGGCGTCCGCTTCGACGAGTTTCTCGGCCACGAATCTCGGATTGGGATCAGCATCAAATCCCATGGGATGGTGCCCCATGTGTTCCACTCCACCCGCGATGGCAAAGTCGTACATGCCAAAGGCAACCGCGCCGGCGACCGTCGTGACGGCGGTCATGGCGCCTGCGCACATGCGATCGATGGCATAGCCAGGAACCGACAGGGGGAGTCCGGCCAGGATTGCCGATGTACGTCCCAGCGTGAGTCCCTGGTCGCCACGCTGTGTGGTGGCTGCAATGGCAACGTCGTCGATTCGCTCGCCCGGCAAACTTGGGTTGCGCTCCAGCATTCCCATCATTGCTTTGACGACGAGATCGTCACTGCGCGTGTTGGCGTACATTCCTTTTTCGCCAGCGCGACCAAACGGCGTTCGTACGCCGTCTAGAAACACAACGCGGTCATTGTTCGTCATGATGGCTCCTCGTTTGACTCAACGTGTTTCGAGCCTACGGTGACTCGTCCATTCTCGCGAGGTGCTCGGGGTGAACGTCCATCTCGACATCCTCGTCGACTGTCGTGTCGGCCTCGTGAAAAGCAGAGGCAATGAGTTCGGCGCAGGCCTCAATTTGCCATTGTCTGGCTCCTCCGACGGCGAGTTCGTGACCGACTGTCTGCGCCGTCAGCGGAGTCGGAGGACTCCATGCCACCGATCGAAGCAATGAAGGCGTGAGAAGATTTTCAAGCGGAATGTTTCGTTCTTCGCTCAATTGCGTCATGCGTGGGCGGGCGAAAGAGAGGCGACGGTGAGCTTCGGGGTTTCGGTCGGGCCAGCTTCGAGGGGGCGGAGGTTCTGTCGACTTGATGCGAACAAGGGGCAAGTCTTCGGAACGGCGACCTCTTTCAATGGCCGACCACCATTCGTCGAGCAGTGAGCGAGATGCACGGCCGTTGAAGGCCTTCAGTCGGGCAAGTTCTGACTTGTTTGCCGGTTCCGCGGTGACGGCAGCCACAAGACTTGCATCGGGGACCAGCCTGCCGGGAGCGACATCGCGTTCCACTGCGATGGCATCACGCGCGAGCCACAGTTCACGGGCAACCGCAACCTGTCGCGGCGTCCGAAGGGTGTGGAGACCGGAAAGTCGGCGCCACGGCTCCTTGGCAATCTCCTTGTTGGGTTTTGTGAGTGCCGCAGTGAATTCCTGTCGTGCGATGAGTTCTTTGTCAGATTCGATGAGCAGATCGGCGAGCTTGTCGCGCACGTCGACGAGTAGCTCCACGTCCAGCGCTGCGTACTCGAGCCACGGCTCCGGCAACGGTCGCGTTGACCAATCAACGGCCGAATGCTCCTTCGCGAGATGGATTCCGAGCAGGGTCTCAACAACCGCTCCCAAGCCAACCTTGTCGAAACCCAATAGACGCGCCGCAAGCTCGGTGTCGAAAAGCGAGCGTGGAGCAATTCCCACCTCACGCAAACAGGGCAAGTCTTGACTCGCCGCGTGAATGACCCATTCCTCGTCTCCGGCGATTTCGGTCAGGACCGACATGTCCCCAATGGGAGGAGGGTCAAAGAGGAACGTTCCCGCTCCACGGCGATGAATTTGAATCAGGTACGCGCGCTGCGAGTAGGTGAATCCGGACGCCCGCTCAGCATCCACTGCGAATGGGCCAGTTCCTGCCCGAAGGGCGTCGCACGCACGATCAAACCCCGCGGCATCATCAATGACCTGAACTCTAACCACGCTCCCGTCGATGAGCATCGATACTGATCGCCCCATCGTGCGGGGGAAGTCCCGCGAGCATTGCCAGGAGCTCGCCCCACGCATGCAAGTGCCCTGTGATGGAGTTGCCGACGGGCGACCAGGAGGCGCGAAGCTCGATGTGAGCCGAATCTTCTTGGCCTGCGAGTTCGCCGAAACCCTTGGCCAAGACTCTCGTCGCGGTGCCGGACGCGTGCGTGTATTCCGCTTCGCGCGTGGCCAAGGCATCCGTAAGCCACGACCACGTCACGTCGGTGAGAAGTGGGTCAGTGCTGATTTCGCCCTCGAGCGGCGCCTGAGCGAAACAAACGATTCGACGTGTTCCACCCCAGCCTTCTTGGCCGTCGGGGTCAAACAAGAAGATGAATCGTCCCGCTCCATGCGCGGATGTCCCGTCATCGTCGATCGGGAGAACCTCGGCCGCAAACGCCACACTGTAGGGGGCAATGCCACCGGGCGAGGCAATCTTGCGCACGCGCAAATCAGAACGCAACGTCGCGGACTCGAGGTCTCTCACGACGCTCGCGAATTCCGCCGGAACGGTCGTGGGGGTGCTGTCGTTCACCCTTTGACCTTAGCGAGCGACCGGAACCGCACGACGGTAACGCGCCGAAGTCCGCGCGTGGCGGATTATGACTCCCGGCGAATGAACCTCAAAAAGGTGAGACCAGGATCATTCACGCTTTCGATGAGGTCGTATCTGGATGATTGCAAACGCAGGTGATGCCGAGCAACCGCTTGCGTGAACCCAGCATCGTGATGACGAATGCTCGGAGCGCTGAGATGACCATCTGACGTCACAACGGAGACAAACACCTCATCAATAGCGTTCTCATCGGTCAGCGTGCGTAGTAGTCGTGGCCCCGACTCGCAGAGAATGCGTGTCGCGTTCAACTGCGTGAGAGCAACGCGAAGTGCGGCCGCCACCGACGCCGTCGAGGAGCCAGGTGTAACCACGCGAAGGCGATCAGGGTCTGGGCAGGTGGCGAGGGGGAGATCGCTGCTCGAGACGACCAGGAGAACGCCGTTCGGTGGGAAATGCCAGCCCTCCGCGCGTACCGTCGCGCCGCCCGTGACAATGACATCCGCGCTCTGACGCAGAAGACGCAGAAGCGCACGATCGCGGCCGCGAGTAAGCGTGCGTGATGTGCCGTCGACCCCCGCGGGATGACCCGATGAATCGATGAGGATGTTCGAGCGAATCCAGCGTTTCGCGGGCCAGTCAAGGTTTTCAAACACGGGTGCGTCCGACGCGGGTGTCATCACTACTCGGGTTGTGCGGCGAGGCGTTCCCGCACCTGTCGCTTAATGCGGGCGAGCATCCCAGACATGCCGCGAACGCGCAGGGGAGAAATCAGTTCATTGAGCCCGAGTGTTCCCGGAAAATGATCCGGTGTGGCCAAGACCTCAGCGGCGGGGAGTGACGACAGGCCTTGAACGAGGATGCTCGCAAAACCTCGAGTTGTCGGAGCCTCACGCGGGGCCGTCGCGAATACGTGCACAACCGACTGATCATCCACCTCAACAAAGATGTAGACGGGTGACTGGCACTCCTCGACGCGCTCCAGCAACTCGGGGTGTTCTGCGTAACGCGCAGGGAGTTCGGGCAGATCGTTAGCAAATTCGAGCAGGAACGTCAGTCGGTCGTTGCCCGAGAGTTCGTGAAATCCATCACGGATGTCGCGCAGCACGTCGGAGAGGGGCTCAGTCACCACTTCATTGTGGCAGGAAGGTGACGTCGAGGGTTCCGACTACGCGAGTGAGCCGGCGGGACTTGATCCCTTGACGATGGGGACACGAACAGCGGAACCCCACTCGGTCCACGAACCGTCATAGTTTCGAACTCCCGAAAAACCCAATAGGTACGTGAGCACAAACCAGGAATGGCTAGACCGCTCGCCGATTCGGCAGTACGCGATGATGTCGTCGCCCGGTTTTAGTCCCGCATCGGTGAGGTACAGCGTGTCGAGATCTGCACGTGATTTAAATGTGCCGTCTTCGCGGACCGCTCGCGCCCAGGGGACATTCGCCGCACCGGGAATGTGTCCGCCGCGCAGGGCTCCCTCTTCGGGATAGCTCGGCATGTGCGTGCGCTCACCGGAATATTCTTCGGGTGACCGCACATCAATCATCGGCTTGCCAATGTGCGCGCGAGTGTCCTCGAGGAACGCCCGAAGTGTCGAGTCATCGCGAACGACCGACGGGTATGTCGTCGTGACCCGTTTCGGTGCGTCGGTGGTCAGCGGGCGGCCGTCGGCAATCCATTTGTCTCGACCGCCATCGAGAATCCGAACGTCGGCGTGCCCAAAAAGCTGGAAGACCCACAGTGCGTAGGTCGCCCACCAGTTGCTCTTGTCGCCGTAGAAAACGAGCGTGTCATCGCGCGAGATTCCCTTGGCGCTCATGAGTGCGGCAAAGGCGTCACCGTCAAGGTAGTCCCGAACAACGGCGTCATTGAGCTCGGTGTGCCAGTCCACCTTGACAGCACCGGGGATGTGTCCGGTTTCGTAGAGCAAGACATCCTCGTCTGATTCGATGACCACGAGACCCGGCGTCGACAAGTGCGCTTCGAGCCACTCGCCCGACACCAGAACCTCGGGGTGAGCGTAAGCAGCGAACTGGTCTGCGTTGTCGCGTTCAACAGTCATGCGAATTCTCCTTGCTGGGCGGTTCACGCGTTGGCGTAGAACGAATGGTGCTCGAGAAGGTCAGTAGTCTTGGTCTGCACTTCGACTCTAGGTAGGACGCGCCGGTTGCGCGAAATCACGTTACGAAAACTTTCAGGGAATTGACTGCATGCCCGCCACACTGACGTCACTGCGTGACCGGTCTCCGTCGCTTGACGCGTCTGCCATCGTTGCCGGACTCGTCCCACCGCCACAGTTTGCGGACGCGTCGTTCGACTCCTACATACCCGATCCGGATTTCGAATCACAGGCGGCTGCCAGAGACCGTCTGGAATCCTTCGCCTCGTCGGGCGGCCCCATCAAGACGGGTCTTTTTACGCGTTCCAAGAAAGACGATTCCACCCGTCCGGGCGTTTACCTTGACGGCGGTTTTGGTGTGGGAAAAACCCACCTTTTGGCGGCAGCCTGGCACGCATCGGGCGGCCGAAAAAAGTTCTTCGGAACGTTTCTGCAGTACACCTCGCTCGTGGGTGCATTGGGGTTTGCAAACGCTGTCGATGCCCTGCGCGGTTCGAGTCTGATTTGCATTGACGAATTTGAACTCGACGATCCTGGCGACACGATGATGATGACGCGGATGCTCGGCGAGCTCGTTGCGGGGGGCACCCGCGTGGCGGCTACGAGCAACACTCCGCCGCACGCACTGGGCGAGGGCCGTTTCGCTGCGGCCGACTTTCTGCGCGAGATTCACGCCCTCGCGGCAAATTTCGACACGTTGCGAATTGACGGAACGGATTACCGCAAGCGATCCGTCGAGGGTGAAGCTCCCGTGCGCACCAACGCAGAGGTTGCTCGCACGGTGGAGGCGCAGCGCGAGCTCGGACAGGTGGTCACTCTTGACACGTTTGACGGGCTGCTGGCTCATTTGGCCACGGTTCACCCGAGCGTCTACCCGCGGCTCGTGGCTAACGTCAACCTCATTGCTCTCACCGACGTGCACGTGATTATGAACCAAACAGACGCGTTGCGACTTGTGGCGTTCATCGACCGTGTTTACGACGCCCAGATTCCACTGCTGGCCTCGGGTGTTCCCATCAGTACCGTGTTTGGTGGGGACATGATTAACGGCGGATACCGCAAGAAATACTTGCGATGCATGTCCCGGCTCATTGCCCTCACAAACATGGTCTGAGTGCGAATCCACGCCTTGTAACACGAACGAAACGTGCCGGGCGGTTTCGTAACGCTCTCGAAACTCGCTCGCGCACGAGCGCGAAACTTTTGTGCTTCATTCTCAATTCATCACCGAACGAAACCCCCGTTTGCGCACTTCCCGTTCTCTCTGGGCTCGTTCGACGAACTTTATGAAGCGAGGATGAAATGGATCAAGGAAACACGGCATTCGTGTTGATCTCAGCGGCACTCGTGCTGCTCATGACGCCAGCCTTGGCGTTCTTCTATGGGGGTCTGGTTAAGGCCAAGAGTGTCATTTCGATGATGATGTTGAGCTTCGGATCTCTTGCGCTCATCGGTGTCATCTGGGTCATTTATGGCTACGCAATCACTTTTGCGAACGCGGGAACAGACACGTTCTACGGCATCGATGGTGTGATCGGAATCGACACCGCCAATCTCGGGCTGGAAGGCTTGCTGACCACCCCCGAAGGTGCGATGTTCCCGCCCCTTGCGTTTGCCGCGTTCCAAGCCACGTTCGCGATTATTACCGTGGCCTTGATTTCCGGATCTATCGCCGACCGTGCGAAATTTGGTGCGTGGCTCGTATTCGCAGGAATCTGGGCAACCGTCGTGTATTTCCCGGTTGCTTCGTGGGTCTTTAACTTCACTATTGTCGACGGCAAGATTGTCGATGGCGGTTGGATTGCCTATAACCTCGGTGCCATCGACTTCGCGGGTGGCACGGCGGTCCACATCAACGCCGGTGCGGCCGCACTCGCGTTGGCCCTGGTGTTGGGTAAGCGCATCGGATTCGCCAAGGGGATGGACAAGCCCCACAACGTTCCGTTCGTCTTGCTCGGCGCGGGCCTGCTGTGGTTCGGATGGTTCGGGTTCAACGCCGGATCGGAACTCGCCGCTGATGGCATCGCTTCGCTCGCGTTTATCAACACAATCGCCGCCCCCGCAGCCGCCGTGCTCGGCTGGCTCGTCGTGGAACGACTCAAAGAAGGCAAGGCAACCTCGGTCGGTGCTGCGTCGGGTGCCGTGGCAGGTCTCGTTGCCATCACGCCCGCGTGTGCCAGCCTGACGCCCGTGTGGGCGATTTTGCTCGGCCTCATTACGGGAGCCCTGTGTGCATTGGCGATTGAGCTCAAGTTCAAGTTCGGCTTTGACGATTCGCTTGACGTCGTGGGCATCCACCTCATCGGCGGGCTCATCGGAACGCTGTACATCGGATTCTTCGCAACCGATGTCGGACTGCTGTTCTCTGGTTCGTTCGACCAGCTCGGCAAGCAAGCAATCGCCGCCTTCACGGTACTCATCTTCTCGTTCGTGATCAGCTACGTCATTGGTCTCGTCATCGAGAAGACGATGGGCTTCCGGATCAAGAACGAGGACGAGCTCGCCGGCATCGACACCGTCGTGCACGGTGAGGATGCGTACGAACTGGCCAGCGCCTAAACAGATGTGCGTGTGGCGTGGAGTCGAGGGGTAACGCTCCCGCCACACGCACTCAGCGCAGGATTTACGTTTCCGTGAATCCTGCGCTGAGGCATGCCACGTAACAGGTTCGAAACATTCGACGTGCCTGTTTGAAACACGGCGGCTGTTTGCTTGACTCTCATGAACCAAGGAAACACCGCCTTCATCCTGATTAGCGCCGCGTTGGTCCTCATGATGACGCCCGCCCTGGCCTTTTTCTACGGTGGCCTGGTTCGCGCCAAGAGCGTCATCTCGATGATGATGATGAGCTTTGGATCGATGGCCTTGGTCGGCACGATCTGGATTCTCTACGGTTACGCAATCGTCTTCGCTACACCTGGCACGGCTGGCTATATGGGTATTCCGGGTGTCATTGGAATTGACGTGGCCAACCTTGGGCTTGAGAATCTGCTGACGGTCTCGCCTGACGCGGACATTCCGCCGTTGTCTCTCGCGGCGTTCCAAGCCACTTTTGCCATCATCACGGTCGCGTTGATATCAGGCGCCATCGCCGACAGGGCGAAGTTTGGAGCATGGCTCGTGTTCGCCGGTGTCTGGGCGACGGTTGTGTATTTCCCCGTTGCCTCGTGGGTGTTCAACATTAGGGCTGCGTCGGTCACTGGTCAGAACTTGGGCGGCGGCTGGCTCGTCGATGGTCTCGGCATGATCGACATGGCCGGTGGCACCGTGGTCGAGATCAACTCGGGTGCGGCGGCGCTGGCACTCGCTCTCGTGCTCGGCAAACGCGTGGGCTTCGCCAAGGGTCTTCACAAGCCGCACAACGTTCCGTTTGTCTTGCTCGGGGCGGGCCTCTTGTGGTTCGGCTGGTTCGGCTTCAACGCGGGCTCTGAGCTCGCGGCAGATGGCATCGCGTCACTGGCGTTCATCAACACGATGGCTGCTCCGGCGGCGGGCATCCTGGGCTGGTTGATTGTCGAGCGGATTAAAGACGGCAAGGCGACGTCCGTGGGTGCAGCCTCCGGCGCGGTAGCCGGACTCGTCGCCATCACGCCATCGTGCGCCGCCTTGACTCCCGTCGCGTCGTTGGTTCTCGGCCTCATCGCTGGCGTGGTGTGCGGGCTGGCCGTCGAGCTCAAGTTTCGCTTTGGCTTTGACGATTCCCTCGACGTCGTGGGCATCCACCTCGTTGGCGGTTTGGTCGGCATGCTTTTCATCGGAATTGCCGGTCGGGATGTCGGACTCCTGTTTACCGGAAACGCCTCGCAACTCGGAGTGCAGGCGCTGGGCAGTGTTGTGGTGCTGCTGTACTCATTCGTGCTCTCCTACGCGATTGGGTGGACCATTGAAAAGACAATGGGCTTCCGAGTGCGCAATGAAGATGAATTGGCCGGAATCGACACCTTGATGCACGGCGAAGAGGGATACGTTCTGACGAACGACTGAGACAGTTCTCGCATCTGGTGGGCGATACCAGACTCGAACTGATGACCTCTTCCGTGTGAAGGAAGCGCGCTACCAACTGCGCCAATCGCCCAAAGCGAGGTGTAAACCCCGCGGTCACCACCATAACGGGAAGTGGTCGATGGAACACAATTCGCGACGGGACACCAGGCCAGAGATCGAGGTGCGCGTCGCTCGTTTTGCGCCCGCGCTCTAATCCGACTATCGTTTTCGATGCACGCCAACCCCGGTCGGTGAGCATTGCGGATGTAGCGCAGTTGGTAGCGCATCACCTTGCCAAGGTGAGGGTCGCGAGTTCGAGTCTCGTCATCCGCTCGAGTGTGGTAGCCACGTGGAATCCACCTACGGTGGTTCGCCACTCATGGTGGATTGGCCGAGAGGCGAGGCAGCGGCCTGCAAAGCCGTCCACACCGGTTCGAATCCGGTATCCACCTCTCCAGAAAGATTTCTCCCCGGAGAATCTGCCTGGGCGATTGGCGCAGTGGTAGCGCGCTTCCCTGACACGGAAGAGGTCACTGGTTCGAACCCAGTATCGCCCACCAACGTTTGTCTCGAGCAGTGACCTCGCGAGGCGATGCCTCGCGCTGGTTCGAACCCAGTATCGCCCACCAGTAGGCTCGAACCACGAAGTTCGTAACGATGGTTTGAGGAAGTATTCGAAGTTGAGCGCCGACATCCAATCACTCGTCATTTCGGCGCAAAGCGATGGCTTCGCCGTGTTCACCGACCGGTCCATCGTTGCGATGCGTGTCAACGGAGAACTTCGCGATCTCGCTCATCGGCTGACTGTGGGTGACTCAGTCGAACCCGTGACCATTGATTCTGCGGACGGCCTCGCGATTCTTCGACACTCGGCCGCACACGTCCTCGCCCAGGCGGTTCAGAGCATTAACCCCGAAGCGAAGCTGGGCATTGGACCTCCCGTCACCGACGGTTTTTACTATGACTTCGACGTGCGTGAGGCGTTTACGCCCGACGACCTGAAGGCCCTCGAAAAAGCCATGGAGCGGATTATTCGCTCGGGTCAGCGATTCATGCGCCGCGTCGTCACCGAAGATGAGGCTCGCGCCGAACTCGCGAACGAACCATACAAACTCGAACTCATCGGACTTAAGGGTGGAAGCACGGGCGACGACAACGAAAGCGTTGAGGTCGGTGGTGCCGAACTGACCATCTATGACAACGTCGACCCGGCAACGGGGGAGACGGTCTGGAAAGACCTCTGTCGCGGACCCCACCTGCCGAATACGCGCATGATCGGCAACGGCTTCGCCCTCACCCGATTGGCTGCCGCGTACTGGCGAGGCAGTGAGAAGAATCCTCAGTTGCAGCGCATCTATGGCACGGCGTGGCCGTCCAAGGACGAGCTTCGTGCCTATCAGGCTCGTCTCGAAGAGGCCGCCAAGCGTGACCATCGCCGACTCGGACTCGAACTTGATCTGTTCTCTTTCCCCGACGAGATTGGCTCGGGGCTGCCGGTTTTCCACCCCAAGGGCGGAATCATTCGTCGGGTCATGGAGGACTACTCGCGCCGACGTCACGAGGCAGCCGGTTACGAATTCGTGTACACCCCGCACATCACCAAGTCGAACTTGTTTGAGACGAGTGGACACCTCGACTGGTACTCCGACGGAATGTTTCCGCCCATGAAGCTCGACGAGACACTGGACGAACACGGGCACGTGGTCAAGCCGGGCGCGGAGTACTACCTCAAGCCGATGAACTGCCCGTTTCACATCCTGATCTATCGTTCGAGCGGTCGCAGTTATCGTCAGTTGCCCATGCGCTTATTTGAGTTCGGTTCGGTCTATCGGTACGAGAAGTCTGGTGTCGTGCACGGCCTGACCCGAGTGCGTGGCATGACCCAAGACGATGCGCACATCTTCACCACGCGCGAGAACATGCGCGAGGAACTTGCCAAACTTCTTGAGTTCGTTATCTCGTTGCTTCGTGATTACGGTCTTGACGACTTCTACCTCGAACTTTCGACGAAAGACCCCACCAAGTACGTCGGCGATGACGCTGTCTGGGAGGAGGCAACCGAGACTCTCCGATCCGTCGCGGAGGAGTCGGGACTCCAGCTCGTTCCAGATCCGGGTGGGGCCGCGTTCTATGGCCCGAAGATCTCAGTGCAGGCTCGCGATGCCATTGGCAGAACGTGGCAGATGTCGACGATTCAGCTCGATTTCAACCTGCCCGAGCGGTTTGAAATTGATTACACCGGAAGTGACGGCAATCGCCACCGCCCGGTCATGATTCACCGAGCACTTTTCGGTTCCATTGAGCGGTTCTTTGGCGTGTTGACCGAGCATTACGCCGGAGCATTCCCGCTGTGGTTGTCACCTGTTCAGGTCACGGGCATCGCCGTTGCCGAAGAATACGAACCCTATCTGCGCGACGTGATTGAGCAATTGCGTGAGCGAGGCATCCGGGCAGAATTGGACGCGTCGGATGACCGCATGCAGAAGAAGATCCGCAATGCAACGGCACAGAAGACCCCAATTCAGCTGATCGCCGGCGAGGATGATCGAGCTAACGAGGCGGTGAGCTTCCGGTTCCGAGACGGTACCCAGCGAAACGGTGTGCCAATCGCCGAGGCCATCGAACTCATCGTTCGAGCGAACGAAGAACACCGCCAAATCAACGGCGATTCCGACATTTAGCGAGAAACGGTCTGGCGTGAAGAATTACGGCGAGGGTGAGTTCGACGGTATTTCGGCCGAACCTTCGACACAATTCGCGGGCGCGCCCGACGAGTTTCAGCGCCTGTGGACGCCGCATCGCATGGCTTACATCACCCGGGGTCACGCGGGCGATGACGCCGATGACGAATGTCCGTTTTGCGTTGCTCCCACGCGCAGTGACGAAGACGGACTCATCGTGTACCGGGGCAAGCGTGCCTTCGTCATTCTCAACCTCTACCCCTACAACGCGGGACACATGATGGTTTGCCCGTATCGTCACGTTGCGATGTATGACGACGCCTCGACGGATGAGGTCGCGGAAATCGCTAGTCTTACTCAGACGGCAATGCGCGTGCTCCGAGTGGTCTCGCGCAACGAAGGATTCAACATCGGGATGAACCAGGGGCGGATCGCCGGCGCAGGAGTTGCTGACCACCTGCACCAGCACATCGTTCCGCGCTGGTCAACTGACGCGAACTTCTTCCCGATTATCGCCAAGACGAAAGCCATCGTGAGTTTGCTTGGTGATACTCGGCAGGCACTTGCCGATGCATGGCCCGCAGATAGCTAATACCCCATCACGAACGAGAAGAAGAGACTCATGACTGAGAACGCACAAGCTCACACTGGTTCCAACCGCGTCAAGCGCGGACTCGCAGAGATGCTCAAGGGTGGCGTCATTATGGACGTCGTCACGGCCGAGCAGGCAAAGATCGCCGAAGACGCGGGAGCGGTGGCTGTTATGGCCCTCGAGCGCGTTCCGGCCGACATTCGCGCGCAGGGTGGGGTTGCCCGTATGAGCGACCCCGACTTGATTCAGCAGATCATCGACACGGTGTCGATTCCCGTGATGGCGAAAGCGCGCATCGGTCATTTCGTCGAGGCTCAGATTCTGGAGCACCTCAAAGTGGACTACATCGATGAGTCGGAAGTCTTGTCTCCCGCGGACTACGTCAACCACATTGATAAGTGGAAGTTCACCGCTCCTTTCGTGTGTGGAGCAACAAACCTCGGCGAAGCGCTGCGTCGCATCAACGAGGGCGCGGCCATGATTCGTTCGAAGGGCGAGGCGGGAACGGGCGACGTTTCGGAGGCGACGAAGCACATCCGCAAGATCACATCCGAAATTCGCGCCCTTTCTGCAATGGCAGAAGACGAGTTGTACGTTGCAGCCAAGGAACTTCAGGCACCCTATGAGCTCGTGCGTGAAGTCGCCGCAACGGGCAAGCTCCCCGTTGTCTTGTTCACCGCAGGTGGCGTTGCAACTCCCGCCGATGCGGCCATGATGATGCAGCTCGGGGCCGACGGTGTGTTTGTCGGTTCGGGAATCTTCAAGTCGGGCAACCCGGCGGAGCGAGCAAAGGCCATCGTTAAGGCGACAACGTTCTTCGACGACCCGGCGGTCGTCACGGAGGCGTCGCGCGGACTCGGTGAAGCCATGGTGGGTATCAACGTGTCCGACCTGCCGGCACCTCACCGTCTTGCCGAGCGTGGCTGGTAACAGCTCTCCGCGTATCGGAGTTCTTGCACTTCAAGGCGACGTGCGAGAGCACGTTTCCATGCTCCGAGAACTCGGGGTTGAGGCAACGCTGGTGCGCCGTGAGTCCGAACTCTCTGCCGTCGACGGGCTGATCATTCCCGGGGGAGAGTCCTCAGTTATGGACAAGCTCGCCCGAATGTTCGCGCTAGACGGGCCGCTTCGGGCACGGATTCGCTCGGGGATGCCGGTTTTTGGAACCTGTGCCGGGCTGATCATGCTTGCCAACAACGTGCTGGACGCCATCGATGGGCAGGAGTCGCTCGGTGGTCTCGATGTGGATGTTCGACGCAATGCTTTCGGTGCCCAGGTCGATTCGTTCGAGGTGGGTGTAATGGCTCCGGCCATCGCTGAAACGCCTCTAGCCGCCGCGTTTATTCGCGCGCCCGTTGTCGAGCGGGTCGGGGATGGTGTCGAGGTTCTCGCACGACTCAACGATGGCCGCGTCGTCGGTGTGCGCCAGGGCAATGTTGTCGGAATCAGCTTTCATCCGGAAGTGGCAGGCGACACTCGCGTGCATGAATACTTTGTTCGACTCGTCGCCGATTTTGTCGCGTCGAGCAAGAGCGCTTTGCCTGCCTAGCTAGAATCGTCGTTATGTCTGGACACTCCAAATGGGCGACCACGAAGCACAAGAAGGCCGTTATCGATGCACGGCGCGCCAAGTCGTTCGCCAAGCTCATTAAGAACATCGAAGTTGCCGCCAAGCTCGGAGGCGCTGATCTCAGTGGTAACCCGACGCTCGTTGATGCAATTCAAAAAGCAAAAAAGACCAGCGTTCCCAATGACAACATCGACCGTGCGGTCAAGCGCGGCGCTGGACTCTCAGGCGACTCGGTCGACTACCAGACGATCATGTACGAAGGCTATGGTCCGAACGGCGTGGCTCTGCTCATTGAGTGTCTGACCGACAATAAAAACCGCGCAGCCGCGGAAGTCCGCACCGCGATGTCTCGTAACGGCGGAACCATGGCGGACCCCGGTTCTGTTGCCTACAACTTCAGCCGCAAAGGCGTCATCCGAGTTTCTTCCGAAGGAGGAGCAACAGAGGACGACATTTTGACGGCCGTTCTCGACGCGGGCGCCGAGGATGTCTCGCTTCAGGGCGGAACGTTTGAAATCATCACGGACCCATCGAACCTCGTCGCCGTTCGCACCGCATTGCAGTCGGCCGGTATCGACTATGAATCTGCCGATAGCGAATTTGTGCCCAACCTCGCTGTAGAAATTGAGGCGGAGACGGCGCGCAAGGTATTCAAACTGATTGATGCTCTCGAAGATTCGGACGACGTGCAGAACGTCTTCAGCAATTTCGACTTGTCGGATACGGTTCTCGCCGAGCTCGAACAAGACTAGGTCGGCGACACTCTCGTGCGCATTCTGGGTATCGACCCCGGACTCACGCGCTGTGGAGTGGGTGTCATCGACGTGGGACCCGATCGACGACTGACACTGGTGCATGTTGAAGTGATTCAAACGGCACCGGCAACGGAACTCCCGTTGCGATTGCTTGCTATTCGGCAGGCGCTCAGCGGCGCCTTCGACGCCTTTTCGCCGGACCGAGTCGCTCTCGAACGGGTCTTTGCTCAACAGAATCTGCGATCCGTTATGGGCACGGCGCAGGTCAGCGGCTTACTTCTTGCCGAGGCGGCCGGGCGCGACATTGCCGTGGATTTGCATACTCCCACTGAAGTGAAGGCTGCGGTGTCGGGCTCGGGGCGAGCCAACAAGGTTCAGGTGGCAGCGATGGTGCGCCGCTTGCTCAACATGGACGACAGCGCGCTGTTGCCGGATGCGACCGACGCGCTGGCGTTGGCAATCTGTAACGCCTGGCGCGGTGGTTCGGGGGCAGGGGGCGGAACCGCGGCGAAATCGACGAATCTCACGCCGGCGCAACAACGTTGGCGTGACGCGGAGAGTCTGGCTCGGCGAAACCGAGGTTCAAACTAGTCTTCAGTCGTGATTGCGTCGCTTCGAGGAGAAATTGCCGTGCTCACGTCGTCCGGTTGCGTTATCGACGTGGGGGGAGTGGGATATGCCGTTGCGTTGACTCCTCTTCACGCGCGTTCGCTCCACGTCGGCGAGTCGGCAATGTTTTCGACTACTCTCATCGTGCGCGAGGACTCGATGCAGTTGTTTGGGTTCGCGACTTCTGCAGAACAGGGAATCTTCGAGGCACTGTTGACCGTGAGCGGTATCGGACCACGGTCGGCACTTGCGGTCTTGAGTCACATGGGTCCGCGCGAAATATTCGCGGCGGTCGTCGCGGAGGACGACGCACCATTTCGAAAAGTCTCGGGGATAGGACCCAAGACCGCCAAGCTTGTGGTGGTCTCACTGGCTGGGCGATTGTCACACCTCGTCGAAGGTGATTTCGGCGCGGCTGATGCCGACAGTGTTGACGTCTCGGCTCTTGCGCCTTCTGGTGCGGCGAGCGTTCAGGTCATCGCTGCGCTGGTGGGATTGGGCTGGAACGAAAAAGTTGCCGCGGATGTAGTTAATCGGCTCGGTGGTGGCGTCGCGTCAGCGGATGCAGCCTCGATGTTGCGCGCGGCACTCACCGAACTCGGTTCGCCGGGAACCCGGGCATGACCGAAATGCCGGAGATCGTGCATCCGGAACCCACAGACCCCGGTGAAGTGGCGTTTGAAGGCGCATTGCGTCCAGATTCTCTGCGGGATTTCGTTGGACAGTCCAAGGTCGTGGGCCAGCTCGGTCTCCTGCTCAAAGCCGCTGATTCGGCTGGTCGCGCCCCGGATCACGTGTTGCTGGCTGGACCGCCCGGTCTCGGAAAGACGACTCTCGCCATGATCGTTGCTCGAGAGAGCAACCGGCCCTTGCGTTTGTCGAGTGGGCCTGCGATAGCGCATGCCGGTGACTTGGCTGCCCTTTTGTCGTCGTTGCAGCCCGGTGACGTGCTCTTCATTGATGAGATTCATCGCATGGCGAAATCGGCAGAAGAGATGCTCTATCTCGCGATGGAAGATTTTCGTATCGACATCATGGTCGGCAAGGGCGTTGGCGCAACATCGATTCCGCTTGAGCTTCCAGCCTTCACACTTGTCGGAGCAACGACACGCACAGGTTTGCTGGCCAGCCCTTTGCGCGACCGGTTCGGGTTTACCGGTCATCTCGAGTTTTATTCAACAGAAGAACTCGAGCAAGTGGTGTTTCGCTCGGCCGCATTGCTCGAGGTTAATCTGCCGTCCGACGCGCTACGTGAAATAGCGCGTCGTTCCCGAGGTACTCCTCGCATAGCGAATCGTCTCCTTCGGCGTGTCCGGGACTACCTCGAGGTGCATCCCCACACTCCTCCAGACGTGGCGGCGGATGCGGCGCTCACCCTGTACGACGTTGACAAACGCGGGCTTGATCGTCTCGACCGATCGGTGCTCGAAGCACTTGTCGTGCGGTTCCGGGGCGGACCTGTTGGTTTGAGTTCGCTTGCCGTATCTATTGGCGAAGATGCCGAGACAATTGAAGCCGTCGTCGAGCCGTTTCTTATTCGCGAAGGACTCATCACGCGCACTGCTCGGGGCCGAATTGCGACGGATGCGGCCTATGAGCATTTGGGCCGGACTCCTCCTGCGACGGGGGCCCTGTTCTAAATCGAGCCCGGTGCAGTGACCTATACTGAACGGGCGCATTCGCGCCTTACTCGTTAACGAAAGTAGCTCAACGAAAATGCAATTCGACTTCACCACAATCCTCATGATTGCCGTGCTCGGCGTCTTGGTCATCTTCATGATCCGTAATGGTCGCAAGCGTCAGAAAGACGCTCTTGAGCTGCAGAAGCGCGTCGTTGCCGGCGCATCCGTCATGACCAGCTTCGGCGTGTACGCCACGGTAAAGTCCATCGACGAAGAAGAGAACAAGGTCGTTCTCGAGATTTCACCGAAAACAACCATGACGGTTGCGCGCCAGGCAGTTGTTCGCGTCATCGAGTCGGTCGACGCTCCCGCGGCAGACGAGGCCAAGAAGTAACCGACCGTTTTGCGCCGAGTGATCGGCGCCAATCCTCACGACACCAAAGGCGATAACCTCTGTGGCCAAGCAATCATCTACCCGTTCGGCATGGCGTCCACTCATCTGGCTGCTCGTTCTCATCATTGCTCTGATTGGAGCAAATGGAGCGGGCGTGTTGTGGAATGGAGCGAGCTGGACACCGAAGCTTGCCCTCGACCTCGAAGGCGGAACTCAGATTGTTCTAACGCCCACGTTGCAAAGTGGAGAAACGGTTAGCCCCGAGCAGCTCACCCAGGCTGTGTCCATCATTCGCCAGCGAATTGACGCGGCTGGCGTGTCGGAATCAGAAATCAACACGCAAGGCAGCAACAACATCGTCGTGTCGATTCCGGGGCAGCCCGATGATCAGACCTTGGCTCGAATTCAGGCATCCGCCAAGTTGGATTTCCGCCCGGTACTTGTTGCCGGTGCACCGTCGTCGGCACAAATTGGACCGGACGGCGCAACTATCACGCCGTCGTATGACCCGAGTCTGCCAAACACACCGAGCATCGCACCGTCGAATGGTTCCGACCTCAACTGGATTACACCGGAGCTTCAGTCGCGTTATCTGGCGTTTACGTGTGGATCAGATGCCGCGGCTGGAGTCAACGCCGCGCCCGCGGACGAACCGCTCGTGACCTGTGACGACACGAACACGGTCAAGTTCATTCTCGGTCCCGTGGAGCTCGACGGCAGTGACATCAGTGACTCCACCGCCGGACTCATAACGACTCAGACGGGTTCGTCGACGGGCCAATGGGCGGTGAACCTCGTTTTCAACGGCGCAGGTACTGCCAAGTTTGCGGACATCACCGCGCGCCTCAACGGATTGCAAGGATCACTCAACCAATTTGCCATCGTGCTCGACGGCAACGTTATCTCGGCCCCGGCTACGAAGGCCGTGATCACCGATGGAAAGCCCCAAATTAGTGGAGGCTTCACGCAGGAATCGGCCAAGACCCTCGCTGACCAACTCAAGTACGGCGCGTTGCCCATCGGTTTCGAGGTGCAGAGTTCTGATTCCATCTCGGCCACACTGGGTTCCACGCAACTTCAGAGTGGTCTCCTCGCGGGCCTCATCGGTCTGATTTTGGTCGTCGTCTACTCTCTGATTCAGTATCGAACGCTCGGTCTTGTCACGGTCTTCTCGTTAGCCGTAGCTGCGGTAATCACGTATTTCTTGGTCACCCTCCTGTCGTGGCGAGAGGGCTACCGTCTGTCCCTTGCGGGTGTGGCCGGTCTGATTGTCGCGATTGGTATCACGGCGGATTCGTTCATCGTGTACTTCGAGCGCATTCGAGATGAGTTGCGTGACGGACGAGGGCTCGAGTCGGCTGTTGAAAACGGCTGGCGCCGTGCCGTGCGTACGATTGTGGCCTCAGACGCCGTCAACTTCTTGGCCGCCGGTGTTTTGTTTATCCTCGCCGTTGGAAACGTGCGTGGCTTCGCGCTGACGCTGGGTCTCACCACGATTGTTGACCTGTTTGTGGTCTCGCTCTTCACGCATCCTGTTTTGCGACTTCTCAGTCGCAGTAATTTCTTCGCGAGTGGACACCGTCTCAGCGGACTTGACCCGGTCGCTCTAGGTGCGGTTTATCGCGGTCGGGCTCAATTCGCGGCACCTTCGGCCGCTCGTGTGTCTGCGGGCAAGGCGGCCAAGTCTGCGAAAGAGGCTGCGCGTCGTCAGACCATTGCCGAACGCAAAGCTGCCTCGTCGGATACCGACGTTGCGACGAAAGGTGACGACTAATGGCCGGTTTGACCTCCCTCGGTAACGACCTTTATACGGGCGCACGCTCCGTGAACTTTGTTGGTCGCCGCAAGATTTGGTACCTCATTTCCACGCTTCTCGTTTTGGTGAGCGTTCTGGGTCCGGTTGCGCGAGGAGGATTCAACTTCGGCATCGAGTTCACCGGTGGATCTGAATTTGTTGTCTCGGGAGTGCCGGGTGGCGACCAAGCATTAGCCACTGACGCGGTGACCGCTGTCGTTCCTGATGTCGCTGCCAAGGTTTCTACGCTGGGCACCGAATCGATTCGCGTGCAGACGACTCAGCTAACAGATGAGCAAACTCGTCAGATTCGGCAACAACTTGCCACCGACTACGGAGTGACGCCCGAACAGGTGACCGCGTCGTTTATTGGAGCGACGTGGGGTCAAGACATCACGAGTCAGGCCATCCGAGGGCTCATTGTCTTTCTGATTCTCGCTGCAATCGTGATGGCGCTCTACTTCCGCACGTGGAAGATGTCGCTTGTGGCCATCATTGCGTTGCTCCATGACGTCATCATCACGGCCGGCATCTATGGCATCACCGGATTCGAAGTCACGCCGGGTGCCGTGATCGGATTGCTCACCATTTTGGGCTACTCGCTCTACGACACCGTTGTGGTGTTTGACAAGATTCGCGAGAACACACTGGGTAACGGCGCCGATCAAACCAAGACCTTTGGTCAGCAGGTCAACTTGGCGATCAACCAGACCCTCGTGCGATCAATCAACACGTCGGTCGTCGCCGCTCTTCCAGTCGCGTCGATTCTATTCATCGGCGCTTTTGTTCTTGGCGCGGGCACGCTGCGCGACATCTCGTTGGCTCTCCTTATCGGCATCGCGGTGGGAACGTATTCGACGTTGTTCTTGGCGGCGCCGATGTACGCTCAGCTTCGCCAACGTGAACCTGTCATTGCCAAACACGATAAGAAAGTGTTGGCAGAACAGCGTTCGCAACAGGAATCGGTTTCCGCTTAGTCGGACAACGCGCGTCCTCACCCATGCGAAGCGGGCGCCCGTTTTCCAGCGCATAATGGGCGTGAGGAGGAAACATGGTTGATGCCCCACCCACACCAGCGCTGCGCCGCCTTGTTCCTCGACTCTTCAGTCGGACCCAGGAGTCCGGTGGTTTTGACCGGCTCGTCAAGACCGTGCGTAAGCACCATCCCAAGGTCGACGTCTCGGGAATCGAGAAGGCTTATCAGAAAGCCAAAATCGCGCACGAGGGTCAGCTGCGTCGTAGCGGTGAGCCGTACATCACTCATCCGGTGGCTGTAGCCCAGATTCTTGCGGAACTCGGCATCGGTGCGAAGACAATTCAAGCCGCGTTGCTTCACGACACGGTTGAGGACACCGACTACTCGCTCGACATGGTGAGCGCCGACTTTGGTCCCGAAGTAGCGATGTTGGTCGATGGTGTCACGAAGCTAGACAAGGTCAAGTACGGCGAGAGTGCGCAGGCCGAGACCGTGCGCAAAATGATTGTGGCGATGTCAAAAGACATTCGTGTTCTCGTCATCAAGCTCGCAGACCGTCTGCACAACGCTCGGACGTGGGGTTTCATGCCACAAGAGAGTGCTGAGCGTAAGGCCCGTGAGACGCTCGAAATCTACACACCGCTCGCCCATCGACTCGGCATTCAGACCATGAAGTGGGAACTCGAGGATCTCTCGTTCGCCGTCTTGCATCCAAAGATTTACGCCGAGATAGAAAATCTGGTCACAGACCGGCAGCCTCAGCGCGAAGACTTTGTCACCCGAGTGACAAATGAAGTCAAAGAAGACCTGCGCACGGCGAAAGTACGTGGTGATGTCGCGGGACGACCAAAGCAGTTCTATTCGATATACCAAAAGATGGTGCAACGCGGTCGCGAGTTTGACGATATTTTCGACCTCGTCGGCATTCGCATTATCGTGCCAACAGTGCGGGACTGCTACGCCGTTTTAGGACTTATCCATGCGCGCTGGAATCCGCTGCCGGGCCGTTTCAAGGATTACATCGCAACACCAAAGTTCAATCTGTATCAGTCGCTCCACACGACTGTGGTGGGTCCGGAGGGGCGGGCTGTCGAACTGCAGATCCGCACTCCCGAAATGCACAATCGTGCCGAATTCGGTGTTGCCGCCCACTGGATGTACAAGGATCGGATGGCGGGAAACAAGGGTGACGGACTGTCGGTCCAAGACACCGACATGGCCTGGCTAGCTCACATCAATGACTGGCAGGCCGAGACCGACGACCCGACGGAGTTTCTTGATTCACTCCGGTTTGAGATCGGTGCCAAAGAGGTCTACGTTTTCACACCCAAGGGTCGCGTCGTCGGATTGACGCAGGGCGCAACGCCCATTGATTTTGCTTACGCGGTGCACACCGAGGTTGGGCATCGCACCATGGGTGCGAAAGTTAACGGACGAATAGTGACCCTGGACAGCACGCTGTCCACTGGCGATGTGGTAGAAATCCTGACCTCGAAAAATCCCGACGCGGGACCGAGTCAAGATTGGCTGAGCTTCGTCAAGTCAACCCGCACTCGAAACAAGATCAAGGCCTGGTTCTCTAAAGAGCGCCGTGAAGAGGCGATAGAACAGGGCAAAGATTCGCTCGCGCGAGCCATGCGCAAGCAGAATCTGCCTCTGCAGCGACTTCTCACACCCGAGTCGTTGGGCACGGTGACTGCCGCGCTTCGCTACGACGATGTGAGCGCGTTGTATGCCGCGATTGGCGAGGGCCATGTCTCTGTGCAAAGTGTGCTCGAGAAAATTCTTTCGTCACTCAACACCGAGCATGACCTTGAGACAACCGACTTTGTTGTTCCAACTCGGTCACAGCAGCGTCCGTCGCGTTCGGGGGATTCGGGGGTTCTCGTTCGAGGCGCACCCGACATACTCGTGAAACTCGCCAAGTGCTGCACCCCCGTTCCGGGCGACGATATTGCGGGATTCGTGACTCGCGGACAGGGCGTCTCGGTCCACCAGGCAAGTTGCCACAACGTTGCAAACTTGCAGACTCAGGCCGAGCGATTAATCGAAGTGGAATGGGCACCAAATTCGAAAGGCACCTATCTCGTCCAGATCCAGATTGAGGCGCTCGACCGTTCCGGTCTTCTCAGCGACGTGACGCGCGTACTGTCAGAGAATCACGTCAACATCTTGAGTGCGTCCGTCTCCACGAGTCAGGACCGCGTTGCAATCAGTCGCTTTGTGTTTGAGATGACGGATCCGATTCACCTCGATCGATTGCTCAGTGCGGTACGGCGCATTGATTCTGTCTATGACGTCTACCGCGTCAGCGAAGGCTAGACGGGTTCATCGAGTCGACCCGCTCGGGCAATTCGTTCAAGGCAGCGTCGCTTGTAGGGCAAGTGCTGCGCATCCTCCACTCGAGAAATGATTTCGTCAACCTTTCCAAACGTGGTGCCATGAATGATGAGAAGGTCACGAAGCAATCGAGCGATGTCATTTTCGAGTAAGCGCTCTTCGTAACGTGCGATGTCGATGGCCGTTCGCCCAGGACTCGTGACGCGGGAATTCCTCAGCCGGAGAACATCCTGGGGCTCAAGCTTCAAGTCGCAGACGGCAAAACGAGCGTGTGGCATTGTCTGCAAACGCGAACGGTCGACCGAGGTGACCTGCCATCGCGCCGGGGGAGCATCGAGACACTTCCAAATCCACGCGGCAGACAAACGGACCAGGACGACATTGGGTGGGCAATCAATGCTCGCCTCGTGTGCGCGCCAGTTAGTGTCATCGGGGCAATCTGGTTCATGAAGCACGGGGCCAGTGCGCCAAAGTTGCCCGTCGAGCAGCATGCTGAATTGTTCGGGAGTGGCAAGATTTCGCCACGTGTAGGGAGCCGTCATCCGTGACAGAGTGCCACACGGATTGCCCGATGCTGTTCGGGTATCGAAGGTTGTGGAAAAGCTACTTGACGATGGAAAGCCAAGATTTTTGCGTTTCGATTGCGACGTTCAATTCCGCAATCTTTGCCGAGTTCTTTGCCGCCGTTGCAACAACGAGCTCGGATTCCAACTTCGCGATTTTGTCATGTAACGCGGTCGCGAGCTCTGACTGGCGAGCGAGGCGTTCGGGATTCGTCGCATCCCAGTGCGCTTCATCAAGCTTGCGAACGGCAGCTTCAATCTTTCGCATACGGTCTTCGACGGATTTGACCGAGCTGCGTGGTACCTTGCCGGCGGCATCCCATTTCTTTGAGATGGCATTGAGCGCGTTGCGAGCCTGGGTTCGATCTGTCATTGTGAGAATCGGTTCGGCTTCGATCAGTAACGCCTCTTTGACCTTGAGGTTTTCGGCATAGGACTCGTCTTCGGCAGCGACCTCGGCCGCCTTTGCCGCGTACAGTGCATCGCCGGCTGCCTTGAAACGGGCCCACAAAGCGTCATCGAGCTTGCGACCGGCCCGAGGTGCGTTCTTCCACTCTTCGAGCAGAGCTCGGTAGGCAGGAATTCCTGCGGTGCCTTTGGTTGACAGCGCTTCCGCCTTCGAAATCAATCCTTCTTTGGCGCTCTTGCTCTCTTTGTTCTTCGCATCAACTTGAGCGAAGTGAGATCGCCGCGCGTGGTCGATGGTTGACCGCGCAGCACGGAATCGCTTCCACAACTCATTTGCCGTGGCTTTCGGGAACCGAGGAGTCGACTTCTGGTGCTCTTGCCATTCGGTAAAAATTCCGTCGGCTGTTGTCGTCAGAGATTTCCAATTGGACGAGGGAGAAATCGAACCGGAGAGGGCTTCCATCTTCTCCACGATGGCCGTGCGTTCGGCGATGGCTGCCTCGGCGGCCTCTTCGTTTTGCTCTGATTGCGCCTCCTCGAGCTTCGACAGTGAAGCGTCAATAGAGTCGAGACGACTCAGTAACCCGGCAAAGTCACCCACGCCGTGGCCGGCAACGACGCCGGCCCGAAGGGTTTCCGCGTTTGCGCGCAAATCAGAGGCGGGTGCGCCGCGCTTGAGGCGTTGCTCGAGGAGTGAGATGGCGAGAGCCAAGTCGGCAAATTTGCGTTCAAAGAAGGCAAGAGCTTCGTCGCCCGATACATCTGGGTATGCGCCCACCATGCGTTCGCCGTCAGCCGTGCGACAGTACACGTTGCCTTCCGCGTCGACGCGACCCCACGGCTTTTCAGACATGCTCAAGCTTCTCTCTTCAGTGATTGGGCGTGTGGCTCTTAGCCTACGCCCGCGGGGTCATGCTTACTGCAGGGTAAAGCCGGTGATCTTCACGTCAACGACCGGCTTGCCATCATTGCCACCGTTTTGAACACCGGCATCAATCACGGTTTTTTGCAGGGTCTCGAGTCCGCTGGTGATGTGTCCGATGACGGTGTAACCGCCTGCCGCATCGCTGGGTATCGTGCTGTCCGCATAGACGATGAAGAACTGGCTGCCTTGACTGGACCCATTGGCACTTTGGCGCGCCATCGCAATCGTGCCGGCGGGGTACACGTTGTCGACGGGGGCATTCTCAACGGGGCCGTATGTGTAACCGGGGCCGCCGGTTCCGTCCCCGTTCGGGTCGCCACACTGCAGAATAAAAATGCCAGCGGTCGTCAGTCTGTGGCACGGGACGTTGTTGTAGAAACCTGATGAGGCCAGGCTGATAGTGCTTGCGACAGCCTTGGGAGCAAGAGCGCCATCAAGTTCAACCTGCAACGGAACGTCGTTCAGCGTCAGTGAGCCGGTCCACGTGCGATTTTGCGCCAACGCGGCATCGGGGGCCGTTTGGGTTTCGGGCTCCGCCGACGGAGTCGCCGAGGAAGACTGAGGTGCGATGGCAACGTGAATCAGCTGGGCTCCCACCGTCAACCCCGTGACGAGAACGACGGCAATGACAGCAATCAGATTGTCGCGTTTGCGTCTCGCAATGATGTGACTGTGAACCTCTTGACGAGCCTCGTAAGCCCGAACTCGGTCGCGGGCGACACGGTCTGTTTTGCTCGTCTTCTTCGGCGTTGCCACGATGTCCTCTTCTCGAACGCGACCTGATTTTTGGTCGGAATTTGCGCAGATTCGAATCTAATCGATTACGGTGACCGCGGGAGACATGCGTTGTGCAACACCCACGGCACTCTTTCGCGTCGCACGACTAGCCTGTAGTCGTGGTTGGTGAGAATCCTGGACTTGGTGGCGCAACGGCACCGCTTGCGGTGCGCATGCGCCCCCGGACCCTCGCTGACATTGCCGGTCAACGTCATTTGGTCACGCCAGGCTCTCCGCTGACTCAACTGGCAAATTCAGATTCGCAATCCGGCGTCTCGGTCATCCTGTGGGGGCCACCCGGAACTGGAAAAACGAGCATTGCGCACGTGATCGCGGCGGCATCAGGCCGCACTTTTGTTGAACTTTCCGCGGTGACAGCCGGGGTCAAAGACGTTCGTGAAGTTATGGAACGCGCTCGCAACACGAAAGAGATGTACGGCACTGCCACCGTTCTCTTCCTCGACGAGATACACCGCTTTAACAAGGCCCAGCAGGATGCGCTGCTCCCCGGCGTCGAAAACGGCATTGTTACCCTCGTCGCGGCCACGACGGAGAATCCCTCGTTCAGTGTTGTGACGCCTCTGCTTTCGCGAAGTCTACTGTTGCGTCTTGAGCCCCTCTCAGATGAAGATGTGGCGCATCTTCTCGAACGCGCGATGAATTCACCCGTCGGTTTGGCGGGCGAGTTGACGATTGCCGAGGATGCGCAGCGGGCCCTCGTTCAGTACTCATCAGGAGATGCGCGTCGGGCTCTGACTTCTCTCGAAGCGACGGCAGCAATCGCGCGCGCTCTTGACGCGACGCACATCACTGTCGACATGGTCTCGCAAGCGGTCGATCGAGCTCTCCTGCGGTACGACCGACAAGGCGATGAACACTACGACGTGATTTCCGCGTTTATTAAATCGATTCGCGGGTCAGACGCCGACGCAGCAATCCACTATTTAGCTCGAATGATTGAGGCAGGTGAAGATCCGCGTTTCATTGCGCGAAGGCTTGTCATATCCGCTTCGGAAGACATAGGTCTGGCCGAACCTCGGGCCCTCGAAGTGGCATCGGCCGCCGCAGATGCGGTCGCGTTCATCGGCATGCCTGAGGGACGAATTCCATTGGCCGAAGCAACCATCTTTCTCGCGCTGAGCCCAAAATCTAATGCGGCCTACAACGCGATCAATGCCGCCATTGCCGACGTGCGTGCGGGGAAGTTGGGGACGGTGCCACCCCACCTACGCGATGCTAGCTATCCGGGCGCCAAGGCTCTGGGGCACGGACGTGGTTACATTTACGCGCATGATGCGCCGCACGCCATAGCCGAACAGCGATATCTTCCCGACGCACTTGTCGGCACTCGCTACTATCTCCCAACCGAGCGTGGGGCAGAGGCGAATCTTGCGGAGCGCTGGGAACGCATTCAACGCATTTTGCGAGGTGAGTGAGTCGGTTGGGTCGCCGAGATAGGTGCTAGTCTTGGGTCGCCTGTTTTCTTCACCGTGCGTGCGGCTGCGTGCGGAGAAGCGAAGATCTGGAAAAGCCCTGTAGCCGGGCTCCTGGCACCTCCTCTCATTTTTCACGTTCGCGTGCCACGCGAACGGTTCAATTTGTGAAAACCGAAAGGACATCGTGTCTGACAAGTCACGTACCCGCAGCAAGACCCGACTTTCGCGAGCGCTGGGCATTCCGCTCACGCCGAAGGCGGCAAAGTACCTCGAGAAGCGCCCGTATGCTCCCGGTGAGCACGGTCGCACCAAGCGCAAGGCCGACAGCGACTATGCCGTTCGTTTGCGCGAGAAGCAGCGCCTCCGCGCCCAGTACGGAATCCGCGAGGCTCAGCTCCGTCGAGTGTTCCAAGAAGCACGTCGTACCGAGGGCTTGACTGGTGAAAACCTTGTCGAGCTGCTCGAAATGCGTCTTGATGCTCTCGTTCTGCGTTCGGGCTTCGCTCGTACGCAGGCGCAGGCGCGTCAGATGGTCGTGCACCGTCACATCACGGTGAATGGCGAACTGGTTGACCGTCCGTCGTTCCGCGTGAAGCCGGGTCAGGTCATTCAGGTTCGTGAACGCAGTGAAGGCATGGAGCCATTCCAGGTTGCCGCTGCAGGTGGCCACGTGGATGTTCTGCCTCCCGTTCCGGCCTATCTCGACGTTGAGCTCGACAAGTTGCGTACGACTCTCGTGCGCCGCCCGAAGCGCGCCGAGGTTCCCGTGACCTGCGAAGTTCAGCTCGTCGTCGAGTACTACGCCGCGCGCTAACGTTTCACATCGCAACTCGATTCGAGGCGGTCGATCGCACATCCTGCGAGTCGGCCGCCTCGTTCGTTTCGCCTACACTTGAGCGTTATGAAGAACATTCTCTTGATTTCTCTCGGCGTCGTAGCCGGATTTGTGATTGCTCACGAAGTGAGCAAGACCGAGTCGGGCAAGGCATTTCTTGCCAACGTTGATTCCGCGGTTTCGGGTGTGAAAGAGGCCGTCGTCGATGGCTACAAGGCCCGCGACGCCGAACTTCGTCAGAGCAAGTAATCCACGATGAAGACCGCCGAGATCGCCAAACGTTGGCTCGACTACTTCGCAAAGAACGGCCACACTGTCGTCCCCTCGGCCTCGCTTGTCAGCGACGACCCCACGCTTCTTTTTACCGTCGCCGGTATGGTGCCCTTCATCCCGTACCTTTCCGGTCACGTCCCGCCTCCTTTTCCGCGCGCCACGAGTGTTCAAAAGTGCATTCGAACGCTTGACATTGAAGAAGTCGGCAAAACGACGCGACACGGCACGTTCTTCCAGATGAACGGTAACTTCTCGTTTGGCGACTACTTCAAACAGGGAGCTATCGGGTATGCGTGGGAGTTGCTGACCTCGTCAGAATCTGACGGCGGTCTCGGCTTCGACGAAAAAGACCTGTGGGTCACGGTCTACGAAGACGATGATGAAGCCATTGAGCTGTGGACCAAAATTGCGGGTCTTCCGGCCGAGCGAATCCAACGCCGTGGCAAAGAAGACAACTACTGGTCTACCGGTCAGCCAGGTCCTGCCGGTCCGTGTTCTGAGATCTATTTCGACCGGGGGCCGAAGTATGGCGTCGAAGGTGGTCCCGTTGCCGACGAAAACCGTTACATCGAAATCTGGAACCTCGTCTTCATGCAATATGCCCGTGGCGAAGGCACGAGTAAGACCGAATTCGAAATTCTCGGAGAACTTCCGAATAAGAACATCGACACCGGAATGGGTCTGGAGCGCGTCGCCTTTTTGAAGCAGGGCGTCGAGAACCTGTATGAAATTGACCAGGTGCGCCCGGTGCTGGACCGCGCGGCCCAATTAGCCGGCGTTACGTATGGTGCGAATCAGGAGAATGACGTTCGATTGCGCGTTGTCGCCGATCACGTGCGTAGTTCTCTCATGCTCATGTCTGACGGTGTCACGACATCTAATGAGGGTCGCGGTTACATTCTCCGTCGCCTGCTTCGGCGTTCGGTTCGCGCCATGCGATTGTTGGGCGTGGATGCCCCGACTTTCCCAGAGTTGTTCACCGCATCACGCGATGCGATGAAAGCCGCGTACCCGGAGGTGGAGACCGACTACCAGCGCATCTCGCAGACGGCCTACGGCGAAGAGGAAGCCTTTCTCAAGACCCTCGCGTCGGGCACGACGATTCTCGACACCGCAGTCACGACGATCAAAGAAAAGGGCGCCAACCGGCTCCCTGGTGACACCGCCTTCCTCCTGCACGACACGTTTGGGTTTCCGATTGACCTCACGCTCGAGATGGCAGAGGAAGCAGGATTGTCGGTCGACCGCTCTGCGTTCGACACACTTATGGCGGAGCAGCGGCAGCGTGCAAAGGCAGACGCCAAGGCGAAGAAGTCAATCTTGGCCGACTTGAGTGTGTATAGCGAGATGCGGTCTGCCGGTGAGACCACATTCACGGGATACGGCGAATTTGACACTGAGGCGACCGTTCTCGGTCTGCTCAAAGACGGAGTTCCGGTGACGAGTGCGTCAGAGGGTGACACGGTTGAGGTCATCCTGAATGCCACGTCGCTCTACGCCGAATCGGGCGGACAAGAGTCGGACGCCGGGTCAATCGCGGGTCCGGGATTTGATCTTGAAGTGCTCGACGTGCAGAAACCCATCAAGGGTTTGGTTAGCCACACTGCGCGAGTCCGGGCAGGAACCATCGCCGTCGGCGACTCGGCAAGTACCCACGTTGACCGCACCTGGCGTCGGGCCGCAGCTCAGGCGCACAGTGCGACGCACCTGATTCACGCCGCCTTGCGGGAAACCTTAGGTGAGACCGCGCATCAGAGCGGTTCGTACAACAAGGCCGGTTACATGCGCCTTGACTTCACGTGGAACGACGCGCTGTCACATCAGACGCGAAGTGAGATTGAAGAGATTGCGAACAATGCGATTTTGGCTGACTACGACGTCGTGACGCGCGAAATGGCGCTCGACGACGCGAAGGCACTCGGCGCCATGGCGCTCTTTGGCGAAAAGTACGGCGAGGTCGTGCGCATGGTCGATATTGGCGGACCGTGGTCGAGAGAATTGTGTGCCGGTACCCACGTAGCGCGCAGTTCTCAAGTGGGCCTCGTCAGTGTGATTTCGGAAAGTTCTGTTGGCTCGTCCAACCGTCGCATCGAGGCTCTCGTGGGAGCAGATGCGTTCAAGAGCCTGGTTGTCGAACGAAGCATCGTGGCCGAGCTCTCCGCATCGTTGAAGGCGCCTCGGGATCAGGTCGCGGGTCGGGTGAGTGAACTCGTCGCAAGCTTGAAGCAGGCCGAACGTCGGGTGGCCGAGTTCGAGGCGCGCCTCCTCCGTGAGCAGGTGCCGTCTCTCGTCGCACTGGCAGCACCTCACGGTGCCGTAACCGCGATTGTCACATCGGTCGATGGAGTGGCATCGTCGGATGACCTACGCGGTCTCGTCACGGCAGTTCGAGACAAGGTTCAGTCTGAGGCGTTTGTCATTGCCCTTGGCGCGGTTATTGACGGAAAGCCGGCTGTCATCGTCGCCACGACTCAGGGGGCTCGTTCCGCAGGCGTTGTGGCCGGTCCGCTCGCAAAGGTGGCTGCCACCGTGTTGGGCGGCGGCGGCGGCGGTCGAGACGACATGGCTCAGGGTGGCGGAACAGATGCCTCCAAGCTTCAGGACGCGTTGTCGGCCGTGGCCGACGCGCTTCGCCCCTAGAAATATGCGAACAGGCGTTCGGCTCGGCGTTGACGTTGGAACGGTGAGGATTGGCGTTGCTCGAAGCGATCGGGACGGAATCCTCGCCACTCCGGTGGAGACGGTTGCCCGAGACGACCGTGCGATTGACCGCGTCAGCTCAATAGCAACGGAACTCGACTGTATCGAGATCTACGTGGGTCTTCCGGTGAGCATGGCTGGGACTCACACGGCATCGACGCGGGATGCGATTTCGTTTGCTCAAGAGTTAGCGCGACAGAGCGGTTTTGAGGTTCGCTTTATTGATGAACGGCTCACCACGGTCTCCGCTCACGCAGCATTACGCACGAGCGGAAAGAAGGCCAGCCACTCCCGCTCGGTTGTCGATCAGGTTGCCGCTGTTATGCTCCTTCAGCATGCCCTCGATTCTGAGCGTGCGAGAGATGCCGTGCCAGGAACGAGTGTGGCTGACCACAGCTAAGGAGACCTGATGACTGGCTTCAATGATTCTTTTGGCCCCGGTGCGGGTGCGCCGTCACCCTTCGGCAGTGGCAGCGGCAGTGGCGGTGCAGGCTTATCCCGCCCACCCCGTCGACGCGGTCGGGTTGCACTCATTGCGATCATCACCTCGGTTGCTTTACTGCTCGGACTTGGCGGAGCAGGTTTTTGGGCGTTTACCTCCGGACCCCTCGCGGGAGTGTTCGCGGCACCCGATGACTTCGAAGGACCCGGCCACGGCGAAGTGCTGTTCACAATCAAGGACGGTGAAATCGGAGACGAGATTGCAACGAACCTTGTTGCTGCCGGTGTCATCAAGTCCTTCGATCCGTTTTATGCGTTGTTGCTCGACGCGGACCCGCAAGTCGTGTTCGTTCCGGGTGTCTTCAAGTTGAAACTCGAAATGTCAGCTCAGGGTGCGCTTGATGCCCTGCAGGATCCGGCAAACATGGTGACCGTCACGGTTGTGATTCCTGAGGGTGAGCGAATGACGAACGTGCTGGAGGAGATCTCGACACAGGCCGAGATACCGCTCGCCGACGTGCAATCGGCAGCCGCAGATTTCGGTTCTTATGGACTACCCCCCGAAGCAACGTCCCTCGAAGGGTTTCTTTTCCCCGCGACCTACGACTTCAGTCCGGGACTGACGGCCCACGAAATCTTGCAGGCGATGGTGGACCGCTGTCTTGAGGCGCTCGACGCCGCGGGCGTTACACCCGAAGACCGCTATCGGGTCATCGTTTTTGCGTCGCTTGTGCAGAAAGAGTCGGGCCTCAAAGACGACTTCTACAAGGTTGCGCGCGTGTTCCAAAACCGCCTCGACCAAGGTTGGAACATGGAGTCGGACGCCACCGTTGCCTATGGCACGGGGGCAACGAATCGGGTAGAGACGACCTCTGCCGAACGAGCCGACGAAGGCAATCCATACAACACCTACGTGCACCCTGGTCTGCCTGTTGGTCCTATTTCTAATCCAGGTGATCTCGCTATCGATGCCGTCTTGCATCCGGCAGACGGTCCGTGGATGTTCTTCGTCACGTGGAATCTTGACACCGGCGAGACGATTTTCTCTGAGACCGCCGACGAACACGCGGCCGCTGTCGACCAGTGGATTGCCTGGATGGATGAGCACCCGGAGTATGGCTAGTCGACTGGGAGTTGTGGGGGACCCCGTTGAGCATTCGCGGTCGCCTCAGCTGCACCTCGCTGCATATGCTTCCCTCGGGCTTGACTGGTCGTACGAACGCGTTCGTGTGCCTGTGACTGAACTTGCCAGTTTTGTGGGGAGTCTTGACTCCTCGTGGCGCGGACTCTCGGTCACAATGCCACTCAAAGGTGAGGCGCACGACTTAGCCATGTGGCGAGACGACGCGAGTCTTTTCACGGGTGTGTCGAACACGTTGGTCAAGTCCGTCAGCACATCCGACTCGGCCGTTGCGACCTGGGATGCGTTCAACACGGACATCGCTGGAATAGAAGATCCGCTTCGCCGTCTCGGTTTCACGAGCATAAATTCTGCGACTATTGTCGGCGCGGGTGCCACCGCCAGTTCGGCGCTTGTCGCGC
>CANGKD010000003.1 GCA_947454495.1 Actinomycetota bacterium | reverse complement strand
TCGTCGATGTACGTCACCATGAACTCACGCTCCCTCATGAATTTCCTCTCGTTGCGCACCAAGCGTGAGGGCACGCATTTCCCCTCGTTCCCGCAACGCGAAATCGAAATGGTCGCCGAGAAAATGGAAGCCTTCTGGGCCGAACTCATGCCCATGACGTACGAGTCCTTCAACCTCAACGGTCGCGTCGCGCCGTAGCCCTCAGTGACGCGCTAGCCTTAGCGTCGTGGCTGTAAACCCTTTTGGACAGGTTCTCGTCGCGTTGGTGACGCCCTTCACCCACGACGGTGAGGTCGACTGGAACGACGTTGAACGCTTAATTGATGACGTCGTGAGTAACGGTGCCGACGGCATCGTCGTGACGGGAACGACGGGAGAAACCTCGACCCTGACCGACGCCGAAAAGGTGCGCCTCGTCGAAGTGGGCAAAAAAGTTGCCGGTTCGCGCGCCAAGATCATCATGGGTGGTCCGTCGAACGAGACCGCACACGCCATCGAATTGGCGAAAAAGTCCGAGAAGGCGGGTGCCGACGGCATCATGGCCGTCACGCCGTACTACAACAAGCCCACGCAAGCCGGTGTGCTCACGCACTTCCGCATGGTGGCTGACGCCACCGAGCTACCGATGCTCGTGTACGACATTCCGGGGCGTGCGGGCATCCCGATCAAATACGAAACGATTCTTCGCCTGGCGAAGCACCCGCGCATCGTGGGCGTGAAAGACGCGAAGGGCGACTTTAGCGAAGTCAGTCGTGTGCTCAATCAAACCGACCTGATTTACTTCTCCGGTGATGACGCCAACGTGTTGCCCCACCTCGCGATCGGGGCCGTCGGCCTCATCGGTGTGACGGCGAATATTGCCCCGGCGCCGTATCGGGTCATTGTCGACGCGGTCAATCGAGGTGACCTGCACGCGGCCACAGAAATGCACAAGAAGCTCGAGCCGCTCGTTCGCGCGGTCATGACTCACGTCCCCGGCACCGTGGCCGCAAAGTACATTCTGCATGGACTCGGCCGTATTTCGACGCCGCGTGTTCGCCTCCCGCTCGTCGGCCCCGAGGAATGGGAAGCCGCAATCATTGAGGATGAACTCGCACTGGTCGGCGAGATTCCCGGCGTCGACATGAGCAACTTCTCACCAGACCGCAATGCCGCTGCCGGTGGCGCGCTCCCCAAAGTCGCGGGAACCACCCGCGAGCACTAGCTGCTCGACACTTCACACGAAGGATTACATGCCCAACGACCTGTTTGACCCGCCCGCGCTCGCGAAAGATGCCCTGCGCATCGTTCCCCTCGGCGGAGTCGGTGAAATCGGTCGCAACATGGCGGTGTACGAATTCGCAGGCAAGCTGCTCATTGTCGACTGCGGCGTACTTTTTCCTGAAGAAACCCAGCCGGGCGTGGATCTGATCCTGCCCGACTTCTCGTACATTCGCGATCGCCTCGACGACGTTCTCGCGGTTGTGCTCACGCACGGACATGAAGACCACATTGGTGCCGTGCCCTATCTGTTGCGTCTGCGCAACGACATTCCGCTCGTGGGGTCAACGCTGACGCTCGCACTCGTCGAAGCCAAGCTCAAAGAGCACCGCATCCAGCCTTACACCCTGCAGGTGCGCGAGGGTGATCGTGAGCAATTCGGCCCGTTCAATCTCGAGTTCATTGCGGTCAATCACTCGATTCCGGATGCGCTCGCCGTCGCCATTCGCACCGCCGCCGGCCTCGTGCTGCACACGGGTGACTTCAAGATGGACCAGCTCCCGCTCGATGGCCGCATTACCGACCTGCGCGCCTTTGCGCGTCTCGGCGAAGAGGGTGTAGACCTCTTCTTACCCGACTCGACCAATGCCGACGTACCGGGGTTCACCCCGCTCGAAAAAGACATCGGACCGGTCATCGAGAGCGTTATCCATCGTTCGCGTCGACGGGTGATCGTGGCGAGCTTCTCGAGCCATGTGCACCGCGTGCAGCAGGTCTTCGATGCCGCGGCGGCGAACGGCCGGCACGTTGTACTCCTGGGACGGTCCATGGTGCGCAACATGACGATTGCCGAGCAATTGGGCTTCTTGACCGTACCCGAGGGTCTCCTTATCGACGCCAAAAAAGCCGTCGATATGCCGGATGATCGACTCGTCTACATGTCCACCGGTTCGCAGGGCGAACCGATGGCGGTTCTCGCCCGCATGGCCAACCTCGAACACCAGATTGAGGTGGGGGAGGGTGACACGGTGATTCTCGCCTCCAGCCTCATCCCCGGAAACGAGAACGCCGTCTATCGGGTCATCGACGGACTCACGCGTTTGGGCGCCAAGGTCGTGCACAAGGGCAACGCTCGGGTTCACGTGTCAGGTCACGCCGCGGCCGGCGAACTTCTCTACTGCTACAACATCCTCAAGCCCACCCACGTCATGCCCGTGCACGGAGAATATCGACACCTGAGGGCAAACGCGGACTTGGCTATCGAGTCGGGTATCGCGCCGGAGCGCACCATCATGGCCGACAACGGAACCGTCGTTGACCTCATCGCGGGCGAGGCCCGAATTGTCGGGCAGATTGATATCGGCTTTGTCTATGTCGATGGCTCCACCGTGGGTGAGGTGACCGACGCCGACTTGAAGGACCGCCGAATCTTGGCCGAAGAGGGGTTCATTTCGATCATCGTCGTTGTTGATCCGGCCACGGGCAAGATCATCGTCGGTCCCGAGATTCACGCCCGTGGGTTCGCCGAAGACGACGAGGTGTTCGACGACGTCAAACCGGCGATTGCCGCGGCGCTCGCCGATGCCGCGCACAACGGAACACGGGATGCGCATCAGTTATCGCAGGTCGTACGACGCACGGTGGGGCAGTGGGTCAACAAGAGTTACCGTCGCCGGCCCATGATTGTGCCGTTGGTCATCGAAGCATAGGGCGCGCCCCCGGCCGGCGCGGACTTTCGCGCTCGCGCTCGCTCGAGAAATTCGACGCGCGTCGACGTTTTTTGGGTACTATCCGAGACGGACATGAGGAGGTGACCGTGCCACAGCAACCACCGCGTCGCGCAACGCGCGCCGATGTCGCTCGCCTCGCCGGTGTCTCGGACTCCACCGTCTCGTATGCGCTCACGGGTGACCGGCCCATTTCCGACGAGACGCGCGAACGCATCGAGCGTGCCATGGATGACCTCGGCTACGTTCCGCACGCGCGTGCCGCAGCGCTGGCCAGCAAGAAGCCGAGCCTGGTGGCTCTGCATTTTCCCGTTGGTGAACGTGGAATCGACGTCTCCGACTTGAACTACGTCAACGCCGCCTCCGATCGTGCCGAAGTGGAGGGCATCCAGCTGTTGATGTGGACACACGACATCAACGACATCGACGCGCTGCGTCGGCTGGTCTCCCAAGGGCTGATTGATGGAATCATCCTGATGGAGGTTCGTCAGCACGATGAACGTGTGGACTACCTCCGCACGACGCGCTTACCGTTCGTCACGATTGGACGCACCAAAGACAACACCGCGCTTTCGTACATCGATGCCGATTTCGACGCGTGGGGGCCCTTGGCCGTCAATCATTTGGCCGATCTCGGTCACACCGAGGTGGCCTTGATTTCGCAGCCGGGCAGCGTCGTCGAATCGGGCTACGGTCCGGTGATTCTCACGCAGTCATCGCTCATGGCGCAGGCCGAGCGACGAGGCATGCGTGTTCACCTGGTCAATTCGCGACCCAACATTCGTGCCGGTCGCGAGGCGCTCGCGCAACTCCTCACCGCGCATCCGGGAATCACCGCCGCCGTGGGATTCAACGCACCCGCGATGATTGGGGTACTCGAGGAACTCGCGGTCATGGGTCTGCGTGTGCCCGAAGACATGTCCATTCTGCATTTTGGTATTAGCCCGGAGCAGGCCGAGATGACGGTGCCCGCCCAAACGACTATTTCTGTCCCGGGTGGAGTGCTCGGCGACGAGGCGATGACCGTCCTCATTGAGCGGATGACCAACGCCTCGGCGCCGACCCGCCAGATTCTCGCTCCGCCGGTCTTGGTAGATCGCGGGAGCACGGGTCCGGCCCCCCTCCGCGCAGACTGAATTATCACAATTCGGTTACGGCCGTCGCAATTCTGGCGGTCTCGTTATAGAGTCACTGTCGACGCGCGTCGACGATTCGTGTCACCTTGAAGCACCAATGAAGTTGCGCGGCACTCCCGCCGCCAATGAGAAAGGTAATCAACCAAATGAAGCACTCAACCAAGCGTGGGCTTCGCGTCGCATCGGCTGCTGCAGTCGCCGCGCTCGCCCTCGGTACGCTGTCCGGCTGCGCCGGCGCTAGCGAAAGCAAGACCTTCACCGTGTGGTGGTACTCAGGTGAGGACACCGCTCAGTACAAGGCATGGACGGCCGCTCTCGAAGAGCTCAAGGCTGCTCACCCCGACGTCACCGTGAACTTCGAGTTCAAGACGTGGGAGCAGATTGAGAAGTCGGGTAACTCGATTCTCGACTCCGACAAGGCACCTGACGTGTCTGAGTGGAACAAGGGTAACGGAACTGCTGGTGCCGCTTCGGCCGCTGGCCTTCTGACCAACCTCAACGACTACGCCAAGAAGTACGGCTGGGACACCACGCTCCCCGCATCGGCTCAGGCAGTTGGACGCTACACCGACGGCATCATGGGCCAGGGCGACCTCTACGGTATCCCCACCTACGGTGAGTACGTTGGCTACTTCGTCAACGACGACATCCTGAAGGCAAACGGCATTGACGCCGCGTCGCTCGCCACGAACGCAGACTTCGAGGCAGCCATGGACAAGCTCGTCGCCGCCGGCATCACGCCGATCACGGCTGCGGACTACATGCTCGTCCACCTTGCCTACAACATGACGCTCAACACGGCGGACCAGGACTGGGTCAACGCGTACCAGTTCTTCACCGCACCGGTTGACTTCAACGACGCTCAGTTCACTGACTCGTCGACGACGCTCCAGCGCTGGGTCCAGAAGGGCTACATCGCGTCGAGCGCCTCGGGTGCAACCGCTGATGACGCCGTCGCCGGCTTCACGAGTGGCGCCTCGCCGTTCATGCCTGGTGGTACGTGGCTCGATGGCACCGTTGCCGGTGCCGCTACGTTCAACTGGAGCAAGATGCTGGCTCCGGGTAACCCCGTCAGCACCGGTTCTGCCGGTAACGTCTGGGTCATTCCTGCCAAGGGTCACAACGCTGACCTCGCCGCCGAGTTCATCAACCTGACTCTGCAGCCGAAGTACCAGGACATGATGGCAAACGACGGCGGTCTTCCGCTGCTCGCCAACATCGACAACGTGACCGACCCGACCACGCTGAAGACGCTCCCGCTCTTCAACGAGCTCGTCGCGAGCAACGGCCTCGGCTTCTACCCCGACTGGCCCGTCTCCGGCTACTACGACATCCTGAAGGCTGCTGTCATCGACCTCGTCGCAGGCAACACCACTCCGGAGCAGTACCGCGAGGCAATCGGCTCGTACTACGAAGAGAACAAGCCGTAACACTCGCTGACGTGACGCGAAATCGTCACTGAAGTACCAGGTTTCCGGTGCGCTGCCACCCGGCAGCGCACCGGAAACTATTTACCCTCGATCCTTCAGCACGCGGGCTCGCGTGCATAGACTCAATCCAGCAACGCGTCGCGGGACGTCAGGAATCTCGACACCGGCGACACTCGAATGAAGACGAAGAGGTCATCATGACGACAGTGACACCAGCAGCGGACAAGAAGTCCCGGGCCCGCAGGGCTCCGACGTCGCGACCGGCATCGAATGGCTTGTATTGGCCGTGGGCGATTCCCGGTCTTCTCACCTTCACCATCGTCGTGGTTGTGGCATTCGCCTGGAACGTGTACCTGAGCTTCACGAAGTGGAACCAGGGCCTGGGCACGCCCAAGTGGATTGGTCTCGACAACTACATCAAGCTGTTCCAAGACGACACCTTCTGGCAGTCCTTCTTGCATTCCGTCGTCTTCATCGTGTCGATGGCCGTCGTTCCGACCGGCCTCGGCCTCATCATCGCCTCCGCGCTCTTCGACTACATCGCCCCGCGCTTTGGCAACGGATCATCGGCAGCCGTTCGCGCCGCGTTCTTCTTGCCGCAGATCATCCCCATCGCTGTCGCCGGTCTGTTGTGGTCGTGGATGCTCAGCTCACAACAGGGCATCTTCAACGTCACCATGGTGCAGTGGGGCTGGTTCCCGAGTGTTGACCAAGCACCCAACTGGCTCGGAAACGCCGGGCTGGCCATGCTGTCGGTCAACGTCGTGCTCATCTGGATTCAAATCGGTTACACCGTCACCATCTTCATGTCGGGTCTCGCGCGAGCGGATCAATCGGTTCACGAGGCAGCGGCCATCGACGGCGCGTCCTGGTTCCAGCGCTTTCGCATGATCACCATTAACCAGCTCGCACCCGAAATCTCTGTCGTACTCCTCACGACGACGGTCGCCGCGCTCAAGGTTTTTGCTCCCGTCTACGTAATGACCCAGGGTGGCCCGGGTACCGCGACCAACGTTCCGGCGTACTTCTCTTACTTCAACTTCATCCAGACCGGAAAGGTCGGATACGGTGCGGCCATCTCAACGGTGCTGGCACTTCTGCTCATCGTCTTCGCCATCTATCTACTTCGCCTCCAGACCAAGCAGGGAGAGAACCGATGAGTCAACTTCTTTCCGAAGCAACGTTCGCCAATGAGACGAAACAGCCGGATGCGCGTGAGCTCAAGAAACTGAGTCGGCGTGGTCAGGGTGGTTTCAATCGCCGCACGGGATTCTCATGGGGCGTCCTCGGGTTCATTGTGCTCGCCGCCCTGCTGTGGATCGCGCCGCTTTATCTTGCATTCGTGAACTCGGTCAAATCGAAAGCCGATTACACGACGAGTGGGCCTCTCTCGTTGCCGAGCAACATCACGTTTGAGAACATCACGGCGTTCTGGATCAAGGCCAACTTCACCGAGAAGCTCTGGAACTCCTTCCAAATCAGCTTCTGGGTGGCGATTTTCGGTGTGCTCCTGAGCTTTCTGACGGCCTACGCCATTGGTATCGGTCGCGTGAAGGGGCGTTTCTTCATTCTCGCTCTCTTCATGATTGCGTTCACGATTCCGGCCGAGGCGCTCATGTACCCGTTGCTGAAGATGGCAAAGATGGTGAACCTCTACGACAACATTTGGTCGTTGATCATCATCTTCTCCGTCTTGCAGAGCGCGTTTGGAACGTATCTTCTCGCGTCGGTGTTGTCTGATTTTCCGTCGGAAATCCTTGAGGCCGCGCGAATCGACGGCGCCGGAAGCGTCCGGTTGCTGTGGAACGTCGTCTTCCCGTTGACACGTCCGACGCTGCTCGTGCTCATGGTGTTCTTCTTCATTTGGACCTGGAACGAGTTCCTGTATCCGTTGGTCTTGTTGCCGTCAAACTCGAGTCAGACGGTGTCACTCTCAATGGGACTGGCGTCCGGCCAGTACACGAGTGAGCCCACGCAACAGGCCGCAGCCGCGCTTGTCGGTATCTTGCCGACGCTCATCTTCTTCCTCATTTTCCAGCGCACGCTCCTCAAGGGCGTGACCATGGGATCGGTGAAGTAGACCATTCGGTGTGGCTCGCACTCCCGTGAGCTACACAACCTGTCCCTCTAGCTAGGCTTGGTCGACGCGCGTCGACTTCGTTCAATCGCAATTCCCTCCCACATCTGAAAGCTCCTCATGGCACTCTCTAAAGACAAGAATTGGTGGCGACAAGCCGTCATCTACCAGATCTATCCTCGAAGCTTTTTTGACGTCAACGGCGATGGTCTTGGCGACATCGCGGGCATCACGAGCAAGATTGACTACCTTCGTCAGCTCGGTGTGGATGCCGTCTGGTTGAGCCCGTTCTACCCTTCGGCCCTCGCCGACGGCGGGTACGACGTTGACGATTACCGAGACGTCGACCCCAAACTGGGCACGCTCGAGCAGTTTGACGTGATGGTGGCCGGACTCCATGATGTGGGCATCCGCGTCTTTGTTGACATTGTGCCCAACCACTCGTCAGACCGCCACGAATGGTTCCAGGCCGCGTTGAAAGCGGGTCCCGGGTCGCCAGAGCGGGAACGCTACATCTTTCGGGATGGGAAGGGCGAAAACGGCGAGTTGCCACCAAGCGACTGGCCGTCGCACTTCGCCCCGAGTGCGTGGACGCGAATCACCGAGGCAGACGGCAAGCCGGGCCAGTGGTACTGCCACCTCTTTGCCCCGGAGCAACCGGATTTCAACTGGGACCACCCCGAGGTACACGAAGACTTCAAGAAGACACTGCGCTTCTGGGCCGATCGCGGCGTCGATGGGTTCCGCATTGACGTGGCGCACGCGCTCAAGAAAGACATGAGCGAGCCCCTGCGGTCGTTCCCGAAGTTCACGGATTTCGACAACTCATTGTCGGGTGATGACGTGCTCTTCGACCGTAACGAGGTGCACGAGATTTATCGCGAGTGGCGCAAGGTCTTCGATGAGTACGACCCGCCGCGCGTTGCGGTGGCCGAGGCCTACGTTCGTGCCGAGCGCCGTGTGCTGTATGCCCGCCCGGACGAGTTGGGACAGGCATTCAACTTTGACCTGCTCAGCTCCTACTTTGACGCGGGCGACTTCCGCAAGATCATCCAATTCAATGTCTCGCTCGCGGCCGGCGCCGGTTCGTCATCGACGTGGGTCTTGAGCAACCACGACAAGGTGCGTCACGCCACGCGCTACGGCCTGCCTCGCAATACCGACGAGAACGCGTGGTTGTTGACGGACGGAAAGACTCCGGTTCTCGATGTCGAGCTCGGCATTCGTCGCGCTCGTGCCGCCACGCTGCTCATTCTCGGGCTCCCGGGGTCGACCTACTTCTATCAGGGCGAAGAACTCGGCCTCCACGAAGTCGCCGACATCCCCGCCGACCAAATTCAAGATCCCCAATGGGTGCGCAATCTTTTCAAGATGAAGGGGCGCGACGGGTGTCGCGTGCCACTGCCCTGGGAAGCGCACGCCGCACACTTTGGCTTCAGCTCCGGTGGGTCGCACCTGCCGCAGCCCGCGTGGTTCGCGAACTACGCCGTTGATGTCGAGGAAACCGACCCGGATTCGACTCTGAATCTCTACCGTCGTGCGCTCACGCTGCGCAAGGCATTGATTTCGGGTGAAGAACTGACGTGGCACGGAGACGCCCACGGTGAGATCCTGCACTTCGACCGGGGTAACGGGTGGCACGTCATCGCGAACTTCAATGGCGACCCCATTGAGCTGCCCGACGGCGACGTTCTCGTCTCAAGTTCACCGCTGGTCGACAACAAGCTCCCCTCGGCGACCACCGTGTGGATGAAGATCGCCAACTAACGAGAATCATCAACACTCGCCCGTCAATCCGATGGGTTGTGGGTGTGCGCGCGTACGGTTGAGGGCATGGCTACAGCCCGCAAATCGACGCGCCGTCCGGCATCCCGGTCGACCTCATCTCGCACGTCGTCGGCTGCGAAAAACTCGACCCGATCGACCACGCGCAAGGTGACGGCCAAGGTCCCCACGCCCATTGAGCACACCGGACTTGCTCGTGTCTGGATGGGCATGGCGCATCTCACCGGTGGCGCATTCCGGATGCTGGGCCCGGAGAAATTCGCCCCCGAAGACCGCCGCGACGGCGTGCCCTTCTTGCTGATTCTGATGGCGATTGCCGGAGCCGTCGTGCAGTGGTTCCTGCCGGGCAATGACATCGCGCGAGTATTGCGCGAGTGGACATTCGGTGGACTCTTCGGGGTCATCGCGTACGGACTCCCCGTCGTCTTGCTTCTTCTTGCCGCGTGGCTGTTCTTGCACCCCCGTTCGGTCAGTGACAACAGTCGCATCGGCATTGGGCTCACGTTGTTGGTCGCCTGCGCATCCGGAATCGCGCATGTCGTCAACGGCATGCCGAACCCGTCCGATGGGCTCGCCGCGCTCGCCGACGCCGGCGGAGTCGTGGGGTGGGTCGTGACGGGTCCGCTCGCAACGCTCATCACACCCACGGGCTCACTGGTCGTCGCGTCGGTGCTCGCAGTGTTGTCGGTCTTGATCATCACCAAGACACCGCCCAACCGAATCGGTGCGCGGTTTCGCGAACTCTACGTCTATCTATTCGGTGAACACGAGCGTGCACCACGACCCGAGGCGCCGCCGGCAGAGACCGGGTTGGTCGTCAACGACCTCGAACTCTACGATTCTGACCATGTGCCGTGGTGGCGTCGCAACGCGACACCGCGTGAGAAAGAAGCCTACGATTCTCCCGTGGTCGTTGACGCGGCGGAACAAGCCGTCGACCTGTCCGTATCTGAGGTGTTCAGCGCCACCGATTTGATGGACCAACTCAATGATGACGAGGTCGTGATGTCGGCGGATGCGCCGCACGGCCAGCCCGTGGCGACAGACCCGTCGGCACCGACGCAACCCATCGACGTCCCCATGTCAATCATGACGTCGGGCGACGAGGTCGCTGCGGCTCCCGCCTCGGCGAGTGGAACGCGAGCACCGTATCGTCTTCCGTCGCCGAACGTGTTGGTTCCGGGACCCCCGCACAAGGCGCGGTCCGAGGCAAACGACGAGGTCGTGCGGGCAATCACCAAGGTGCTCGATCAGTTCGACGTCAATGCGAAGGTCACCGGGTTTAACCGGGGCCCCACGGTCACGCGGTATGAAATCGAGCTCGGCCCTGGTGTCAAAGTCGAGCGCGTCACCGCGTTGTCGAAAAACCTGTCCTATGCCGTCGCGTCGAATGAGGTGCGCATCCTGTCGCCGATTCCGGGCAAGAGCGCCATCGGTGTCGAGATTCCCAACACCGACCGCGAGATTGTCACGCTGGGCGATGTGTTGCGAAGTCCCGCATCGAACAAGAGCACTCATCCGATGACCATCGGCATGGGTAAAGACGTCGAGGGTGGCTACGTGGTGGCCAACCTGGCAAAGATGCCTCACTTGCTCGTCGCCGGTTCTACGGGCTCGGGTAAGTCGAGTTTTATCAACTCGATGATTACGAGTGTTCTCATGCGCGCCACACCTCAAGAGGTGCGTCTCGTGCTCGTCGACCCCAAGCGCGTTGAACTGGCTCCCTACGCCGGTGTGCCGCATCTCATCACGCCCATCATCACGAACCCCAAGAAGGCCGCCGAGGCGTTGCAGTGGGTTGTTAAAGAGATGGACATGCGCTACGACGATCTGGCGAGCTTCGGGTTCCGCCACATTGACGACTTCAATACGGCCGTCGTCAACAACACGATTGTCTTGCCCCCGGGAAGCGAGCGTGTGTTGCGGCCGTATCCGTACTTGCTCGTTGTCGTCGACGAACTTGCCGACCTCATGATGGTCGCCCCGCGCGACGTTGAAGACTCGGTCGCGCGGATCACGCAGTTGGCCCGCGCATCGGGCATCCATCTGGTTCTCGCGACCCAACGGCCGAGCGTTGACGTGGTCACGGGACTCATCAAGGCCAACGTGCCGAGTCGCCTCGCGTTCGCTGTGGCGAGCGTGACCGACAGTCGCGTCATTCTCGACCAACCCGGCGCCGACAAACTCATCGGACAGGGTGACGCGCTCTTCTTGCCGATGGGCGCGAACAAGCCGATTCGTGTGCAGGGCGCGTGGGTCAGCGAAGAAGAGATTCACAAGGTTGTCTCGCATGTCACGAAGCAGGCCCAACCCGAATACCGTCAGGATGTCGCGGCCGCCGTGGAGCGACGTGACATCGACCCCGACATCGGTGATGATCTCGAGCTCCTCGTGCAGGCCGTTGAGCTCGTCGTCACGACGCAGATTGGTTCGACATCGATGTTGCAGCGCAAGCTGCGCGTTGGCTTTGCCAAGGCGGGGCGTCTCATGGACCTGATGGAGCAGCGGTCCATCGTCGGCCCTTCGGAAGGCTCGAAGGCGCGTGAGGTGCTCGTGACGGCAGACCAAATCTCGATTATTATCGCGGGTCTCCGCGGTCTCGACGCGCCGGGTCACGCACAAGGAATCCTCGGAGCCGGCTTGCCCGAGGTTGAACCCGACTCAGACGAAGACGCCTGGGGTCTCACCGGGAGAGGCGAATGAAAAACGTTCCAAATGTGATCACGATCGTGCGCATGCTCTTTGCGCCCGCGTTTATCGTCCTGCTCCTCATTGCGGGCACGAATATCGAATCTCCCTTGCGCTGGTGGGCCGCCGGACTCTTCATCTTCGGCATGGCCACCGATGGAGTCGACGGATGGCTCGCGCGACGTTTCGACGCGGTGAGCAACTTCGGCAAGTTGATGGACCCGATTGCCGACAAGGTCCTCACGGGAAGTGCGCTTATCGCACTGTCGGTACTCGGCGAATTGCCGTGGTGGGTCACCGCGCTCATCCTCGTCCGTGAAATCGGCATCACGGTATGGCGAATGGTCGAACTCGGCGACAATGTCGTGGTAGCGGCGTCGTGGGCGGGCAAGGTCAAGACGGTGTTCCAATTCGTCGCCATTTCGGCGGCGCTCCTCCCGCTCGCTCCACTCGTGGGCGACTCCTACAACGTGCTCAACCTGATTCTCATGACACTTGCCACAATTGCGACTCTGGCGTCCGGTCTCGATTACCTCGTTGCGGCGGCCCGCGCACGTCGTGCGAGCCGTGGCTAATTCACCCACCGACGTCATCGCGTCGCTCGCGCTCGCGGGCACGACAGTCGCGGTGGCCGAGTCGCTGACGGGCGGACTGCTCTGCGCGCGTCTCACCGACGTTCCGGGCGCGTCCCGCGTGGTTCTCGGGGGAGTGGTGGCCTACTCCACACCTTCGAAACATGAGGTGCTCGGCGTGCCCGAAGAGACCCTGCGAAATCATGGTGCCGTGTCAGCTCAGACCGCATCAGCCATGGCCATCGCTGTTTCGCGCCAATTTTCGGCGCACGTCGGAATCGCGACAACGGGCGTTGCGGGACCCGACTCACAAGAGGGGCAGGATGTCGGCACCGTGTTCATCGCGATCGCGCGTGGTGAACGCACGCACGTGGTGCAGCTCATGCTTGACGGCACGCGTGAGCAAATCCGGGCACTCACGGTTGATCACGCGCTCGCGCTCCTCGCCTCGGGCGACTAGTTTTTCGTGGCGCGGAATTTCTGTGTCGAGCTTTCCGTGCCCAAATTCAAAAAAGTTCGGGCGCGCGGGAATAACATCTCCAACTGGCGACTTTTATCCCGTGACATTCACTTTGCATCCAGCCTTCTGTCGATAGGGTGGTGTCACTGGTGAGGGGTAGTCTCTCGTCAGATCACACAACATTAGGAGGTCCGCATGATCCTCGTCCGCCGTGAACTTGGTGACGTACTACGCGACCTTCGCCTGCAAAAGGGTCAAACCCTTCGCCAGGTCGCAAGCAAGGCCAGCGTCGCACTCGGGTACTTGAGTGAGGTCGAACGTGGCCAAAAAGAGGCATCCAGCGAAATTCTCTTCGCGGTCGCCGAGGCACTCGATGTCCCTCTGTCTGTCATTCTCTCCGACGTCGGTGAGCGTGTCGCGGCTCTCGAAGGCTTCACGCTTCGTCCGATTCCCGATACCGTTCCGGACGAATTCCTGAGCGACTTCGCGTCGAAGTAATGGCCTCTCGCGTTCTCGCACAGGGCGACGTCTGCACGCGGTGCGGCGCCGACGTTGTTCCGATTGTCTATGGGTTTCCTGCCGACGATGCGTTCGAGCAGGTTGAGGCCGGAAAAATTGTGCTCGGCGGTTGTGTCATGAATCCGCTTGCTCCCGACTTCGCGTGTCCGACGAAGGGCTGTCCGGGCGCGTAGCCTGTCGTCATGAAACTCAGCGAATTCCGGCGTGCCATAGCCGACGAATTTGGTGAGTCCTACGGCCGCATCATCGCGCACGATCTCGTGATTGGGTCGTTGGCTGGGCGCACCGCAGACCAGGCCCTCGCCGCCGGAGTCGACGCTCGTGAGGTGTGGCTCGCCTTGTGCGACGCGATGGATGTTCCGCTTACCCGTCGCTATGGCGCGGGTCGCCCGGAGCCGAAGAAAGAATAAGTTTCCTCGCGCAACACGCCGAACGAAGAGTTCGAATATTTCTTCGAATCGAGCTAGTCTCCTAAACATGTTCACGATGGAGCGCGTTTCGCACACGTTGCGCCCTGTCGACGTCACTGTCGGCGGCACAACGTACTGTGACTCGCATCCCTCAACGAGCATCCGCCTTGTCGAAAGCACCGGGCAGCGCCCGTTCCGCATGGCTCCCGAAAGTTTCCGCCTCGCGCGAGAAGCTTCTGGTTCCAGCCGAACGGTAGCGAACCGGCGGCTCGACAGCCGATAGGCGAATCACCTCTCAACACGAAAAGGAGACGGCCATGGCATCTGCCGCTGACCGCGAAAAAGCACTCGAAACAGCTCTTGCCCAGATCGACCGCCAGTTTGGCAAGGGCTCCGTCATGCGTCTCGGCTCGGACGAGCGCGCACCCGTCGAGGTGATTCCCACTGGTTCGATTGCGCTCGACGTCGCGCTCGGAATTGGCGGCCTGCCCCGCGGTCGCATCTGCGAAATTTACGGTCCCGAATCGTCGGGAAAGACGACGCTCACCCTTCACGCGATTGCCAACGTGCAGCGGGCCGGTGGCATTGCCGCCTTTATCGACGCTGAGCACGCACTCGACCCCGAGTACGCCAAGAAATTGGGTGTCGACATCGATGCACTTCTCGTGTCACAACCCGACACCGGTGAGCAGGCACTCGAGATTGCGGACATGCTCGTCCGCTCTGGTTCGATCGACCTGATTGTGATCGACTCGGTCGCCGCACTCGTGCCCCGCGCCGAAATCGAGGGTGAAATGGGAGACACGCACGTCGGTCTTCAGGCTCGACTCATGTCGCAGGCGCTCCGCAAGCTCACGGGCGGGCTCAACACCACCAACACGACGATGATCTTTATCAACCAGTTGCGCGAAAAAATCGGCGTCTTCTTCGGAAGCCCCGAAACCACGGCCGGTGGTAAAGCTCTCAAGTTCTACGCGAGTGTGCGACTCGACATCCGTCGAATCGAAACGCTCAAAGATGGCACCGAAGCGGTTGGAAACCGCACGCGTGTCAAGGTCGTCAAGAACAAGATGGCCCCGCCGTTCAAACAGGCCGAATTTGACATTCTCTATGGCACCGGGATCTCGCGCGAAGGAAGCCTGATTGACTTCGGTGTTGACCACGGCATCGTCAAGAAGTCGGGCGCCTGGTACACCTATGAGAGCGACCAGCTGGGCCAGGGTAAAGAAAACTCGCGTAACTTCTTGCTCAACAACCCTGAGATGGCGAACGAGATTGAGAACAAGATTCTCATCAAACTCGGTGTCATTGCTGATCCGAACGCGGTTGCCGACGTTTCTGCACCGACGGCAAGTGCACCGGCAACGGCCACGGCATCGACCAAGGCATCTGCGGCTGCGACCGCGGCAGCCGCAACGGCAACCTCAGCAGTTGACCAAGTTAACGCCGCCTTCGAAGCCGCACTCGACATCGAAAAGTCCGCGTAGTCGCTCGGCGACTCACGTCACCTCGGCCGTCACCATGTCAAACGTCACGTATCTCCCGTGGGTCACACCCGACCCCGACGACGAGACGAATGTCACGGTGACGGCTGAGGTGTCTGCACATGCCGACCCCGGCACAATTACCGAGGAATTTGACGTTGCTATTGCCGACTCCACGTCCGAACGGTCGACTTCCGACGTCGTGGCCGACGCACTCATTCACGACGATGAGCTCGCCAAGCTTGATTCGCTCGTCATTCGCAAACTCACGGCCGGAGATCTGTCCTCCGGCGAGGTTCGCGTGCTGCTCGTCAGCCAGGGCCTTCCCGAGGTAGATGCCGACCGTTGGCTCGAGCGTTACGAACGACTCGGTTACGTGAACGACCAACGTCTGGCCGAGCTCCTGGTCTCGCAATGGGCGCAGCGAAAGGGCAAAGGGCGCGGCGTGATCGCTGCGGAAATGCGCCGTCGTCACATCAGTGCAGAAATCTGTGCGCACGTGCTCGCCGACCTTGACGACGAATCCCAAGAAGATCGCGCAACGGAGCTCGCCATTTCTCGGGCACGCCAGCTCACACATTTTGACCGCGCGACGGCAGAACGCCGTCTCGTGGGATTCCTCAGCAGACGCGGATTCTCGGGCTCGGCGGTGCGGGCAGCCGTGCGGGCCGCACTCGACGCGACCCGCAACGTCGGATAGGTACGCGACGTCGCCTAAAATAGGCAGACTATGACTCTCGTCTCCTCGAATCCCACCCTCATCGCGGCGTCCGACGCGGCTTTCGACGGTGACCGTGTTCGCACTTATGAGGTGCGTACATTCGGGTGCCAAATGAACGTGCATGACTCCGAGCGACTCTCGGGCGCGATGGAGTCAGCCGGGTATGTGAAGTTTGAGCGCGCTCACGAAGCCGAAGCGAATCCCGACCTCGAACGAGACGCGACGGATGACCATCCCGATGTGATCATCATCAATACGTGCGCCGTCCGTGAGAACGCATCGAACAAGCTCTACGGAACCCTCGGCCACCTCGCGAGCATCAAGCGCGAACGAGACGGAATGCAGATCGCGGTGGGCGGGTGTCTCGCCCAAAAGGACCAGGCCGCCGTGCTCGATCGAGCACCCTACGTGGACGTGGTTTTTGGCACGCACAACATGGGTGCCTTGCCGGGACTGCTTGAACGAAGTCGTCACAACGCGAGTGCCGAAATCGAAATCCTTGAGTCGCTCGAGACGTTTCCCTCCACTCTGCCCACCAAGCGGGACTCGACGTACAGTGGCTGGGTCTCCATTTCCGTGGGGTGTAACAACACGTGCACCTTCTGTATCGTGCCTAACTTGCGGGGCAAAGAACGCGACCGGCGTCCGGGTGATGTGCTGGGCGAAGTACAAGCCCTCGTCGACGACGGTGCCATCGAGGTCACTCTGCTCGGACAGAACGTCAATACATACGGCGTCGAATTCGGCGACAAGCTCGCCTTCGGCAAATTGTTGCGCGCCACCGGCGAGATTGCCGGCCTCGAACGGGTGCGATTCACGAGCCCACACCCCGCCGCCTTCACGGATGACGTCATCGAGGCCATGGCTCAGACGCCCAACGTCATGCCGCAGTTGCACATGCCACTCCAGTCGGGCAGTGACCGCATTCTCAAGGCCATGCGTCGCTCGTATCGCAGTGACAAGTTTTTGGGGATTATCGACAAGGTTCGTGCCGCAATACCCAATGCGGCCATTTCAACCGACATCATCGTCGGTTTTCCCGGAGAGACCGAGGAAGATTTTCAGGAGACCTTGCGCGTCGTTGAGGCCGCGCGTTTCGCTCTCGCATTCACTTTTCAATACTCCATTCGACCGGGCACACCCGCGGCCACGATGCCGGACCAGGTACCCAAAGAAGTTGTCCAGGAGCGCTTCGAACGCCTCGTCGCGTTACAGAATCGCATCTCGTTCGAAGAGAACCAGAATCAAATCGGCCGCGCCGTGGAGGTGCTCGTTGCAAACGGTGAAGGCAAGAAGGACGTGGAAAGACATCGCATGAGTGGCCGAGCGCCCGACATGCGCTTGGTGCACTTCGAGATTCCCGACGGTGCAGAGGTTCCTCGACCGGGCGACGTTGCGACGGTGACCATCACGCAAGCCGCGCCATTCCACTTGCTGGCCGATACCGGTTACGCACTTCGCCGCACGCGAGCTGGCGATGCCTGGGACCGCGCCCAATCCGAATCGTGCGGTGTGCCCGTGCCAGCGTCGACGTCAGCGACCAGCCCCCGGGTCGGACTCGGCATGCCTGGCCGTCGCCCGAGCTAATTCGTGAACACATCGCCACCCCGGAACATCCTGGCCATCGTCGGGGCCACTGGCACCGGTAAATCTGAACTGTCTCTCGACGTCGCCGAGCGACTTCGTGCGGCCGGTCACGAGGTTGAAATTGTCAATGCTGACGCGATGCAGCTGTATCGCGGTATGAACATCGGCACCGCGAAACTCCCGCCCGAGGAGAGGCGAGGCATCGCGCACCATCTCATTGACGTGCTTGACGTCACTGCGGAGGCAGCCGTTGCCGATTACCAACGCGATGCGCGTGCGGTCATCACCGACGTTCTCGCACGTGGCGCGATTCCAATTCTGGTCGGCGGTTCCGGTCTCTACGTTTCGAGCGTGCTATTCGATTTTGAGTTTCCGGGGCACGATGACTCCGTGCGAGCGCGTCTCGAATCCGAGTTAGTGGAACTCGGTCCCGGATTTCTCTTCGCTCGTCTATCGCAGCGCGCACCCGATGTGGCGAAGCGCATCGATCAAAAAAACCATCGGCGCATCGTTCGTGCGCTCGAGGTCATCGAAATCAAGGGAGATGCCGGCGCGCTGGGCACGCTCCCCGACGAGCCTGTCTATTGGTATCCGACTCGCATCATCGGATTAGCTGATGACCGTGCAACATTGATCCACCGACTTGACGCACGCGTCAGGCGCATGTGGGAGACCGGGCTGGTCGAGGAGGTTCGGGAGCTCATCCCTCATGGTCTCGAAAACGGCGTCACGGCCCGGAGGGCAATCGGATACGCGCAAGCCATCTCGCAAGTGCACGGCGAGTTGTCGCAGGCCGACGCAATCGAGCAAACGCAGGCACTGACGCGGCGCTATGCCCGTCGCCAGGTCAGTTGGTTCCGACGCTATGCCGACGTGACGTGGCTTGACGCGTCCGATCTCACAAACTCAGAGATGGTGGCGACCGAGCTTCTGTCGTCGTGACGCCCCCTCATGACACCCCGGCGTGACGCCCCCTCGCAACGCGCTCTAGGCTTATCGCGTGGCAATCGCACTGCACTTCACTAAGGGTCACGGCACGGGCAACGATTTCGTGCTCTTCGCGGATCCCGACGGCGACATCGTGCTCACGCCCGAGCAAGTTCGCGCACTGTGCGACCGACACTTCGGCATTGGTGCCGACGGAGTCATTCGAGCGGTGCGTTCGACACGCCTTAATCGGCCGGTGCTCGATGCGCGTGGCCGAGCGACGGATCGCACGGAACTCGATCCCGCTGGCGCCGCCGCGCTCTCTGAGGAGCCCGGCGCGGAGTGGTTTATGGACTACACGAACGCAGACGGGTCTGTGGGGGAGATGTGCGGCAATGGCACCCGCGTTTTTGCGAAGTATCTCGTGGCCATGGGATTGGCCGAGATTCCCGACGGGGGCACCCTCCCCATCGGTACGCGCGCTGGCGTCAAAGACATCGCGCGCAGTTCAAACGGATTCCAAACGGACATGGGTAAGTGGAAGCTCGAGCCACACGAAACCCTCGTGCGAGTGCGTGGTGTTTCGGTTGCGCGACCCGGTGTGAGCATCAACGTGGGAAACCCGCACGTGGTTGCCGCTTTGGCCGATATGGATGAACTCGACGCCGCTGATTTGTCCGTCATCCCCATTTTGGATCCGTCGCCCTCCGACGGCGCGAATGTCGAACTCGTCGTACCCCATGATCCGCTGGTGTCGGACGGTGTCGGACGCATTCGCATGCGAGTGCACGAGCGCGGTTCCGGTGAAACGCTCTCGTGTGGCACGGGTGTCGTAGCCGCCGCGCTGGCCACCCGGTATTGGGCGGGCGACGGCGCGCCGCATAACTGGCGAGTGGATGTGCCCGGTGGCACGCTCGCAGTCCGCATGTTTCCCACAGAAGACGGTGAGCACGTCGCGTTGAGCGGCCCGGCCGAGTTGGTCTACACGGGCACCGTCGAACTCGAGTAACCCCCTCACGGAGCCACGACGCAGCTACAGCTCGCTCTTCTTTCTCGCTGACGGACTGGTCTGAGAAGACGAACGAACGCCGGTGGCCAATCCCAGATCGTTTCGAAGCGCGGAGAGTTCCGAGCGCAGCGCCCTCACCTCATCGTGCAACGCAGCGACGTCATTGGCGTCTTCTTCGAGTTCGTTGAGGATTTCTTCATCGTCTTCGCGGCGACCAATGGACACCATCCATGCGACGAGTGCGGCGGTGATTCCGCCAATCACCGCGTAGCTGAGGAGAAAGCCAAAGACTCCGAGCACGCGACCGGCTTCGGTGGTGGGAAAAGTTTCGTCGAAACCATTTCCCGTGGTGAGAAGTTCGAATGACCACCACAGACCATCCGGAAACGTTGCGATGGGATCATCAAAAATGCCTTCGGCTTCGGTGATTCCGAGTCCGATGACGTACCACGAGATGAGCGAAATGCTCACGGCATAAATCACAATCCGCTGCGTCACCCGCGTGCGTAGTCGGCTCGCCAAAATAATGAACACAGACAACAGTTGAAGCACGTGCAGGTGCGGCAGGTAAGGCAATGCGACGGCGACGAGCTCGAGCCATTCCTCCCGCAGGAAGGTCGTGCGACTCGGTGCCGTGAGCAACCGGAACAACACGTCAAAGACGAAGATTCCCCACACAAACGGGATGATTGCGCGCGCGATTTTCGCGGAGCCATCGCTGCCGTTCAGGTCGACTTGGGCGCCGTCCAAGAGAGCTGGAATCGTCATCAACACGACCAACAGAATGCCCAGTGCGATGAGTGGCCATAGCGAGTACTTGTTCCACAGGTCACCCAATCGGGTGACGCGCGAACGAAACAACGAGGTCATGAGGTGAGGCCCTTCTGGATGTGCAACAGGCGTTCGACAAATGGTTCCACAAGTTGGCGCGGGGCGTGGGCGGCAACAGCGAGCCCAATTTCACGCACGAATCCGTCACCAGCGAGTTCGGCTGTGGCCAGGTCGTGACGCTCCGGCGACACAAGAGATTCTGGAACGAGTGTGAGTCCGAGGTGTGCCGCCACGTAGCTCTGGATCACGGCGTAGTCATCGCTAAACACCGATCCACGAATCTCAACGCCCACGCGCATTGCCTCGGTGCGCAACAGTTCGTCCAGTGGATCAATGTCGGATGGCGATAGCACCCACTTTTCGTCCCGCACATCACGCAACGACACACCGGTCGAGCCGGCCAACGGATGCCCCGCCGGGAGTAGCAAGACGAGTCGCTCTCGACGCAACGGTCGGTAGAGAGATCCCGGGGGCAACATGCCGCGCACGCGGTCGCCGCCGAGCAGGATCGCAATGTCGAGGTCCATCGACGCGAGGAGAGTTACGAGCCGATCCGTCTCCGCCTCGCTGACGGTGACCTGCGCATCCATCGATTGCAAATCCCGCAACAACAACGGCATGACGGATGCCCCGACGGAGGGAATCACGCCGACGCGCAGAGGTTCCGCGGTGTTTGCCAGAGGATTCACGCCACCTTCGCTACCGCGGGCAATTGACACCTCGCGCTCTGCCCGTCGCGCAAGCGCGAGGATCGTCTGCGCCGTCGGCAGCAAAGTTCGTCCCGCGGCCGTGAGTTTTGTTCCCGTGGCGTCGCTGGCCACCACGGGTGCACCCAGCGTGGCGGCTAACCCCTTGAGGTGGTGAGTGACGGTGGGCTGGCTCCACGCGAGGTCACGGGCCGCCGCGGCAATCGAGCCGGTGCTCTCGAGGGCGACGAGCGCGGCGAGTTGGCGCATATCGAGCATGCGTGAAGCCTACCCTGACGCTACATACTGCATATGTACGTAACCTCCCGCTTTCCAACCGTCCACACGGTGGATGCCGGACTGTCGATCACCGTTTCGTGTCATGTCACCTCGTGTTCATGTGTGTCGCGAGGCTGGAAGCGTGCACGGTACGCGCTTTCGATATGTCGCTTTGGGCGACTCGCTGACCGAAGGACTCGGCGACAAGAACTTCGATGTCGACCGCGAGGGCGCGGGGTGGGCGGATCGACTGGCAACGCTGATTGCGCGTGAATGTGCCGAGTCTCGGGTTGACGTCGAGTACGCGAATTTGTCGGTCAGGTCGCGCACTGCGACGGCGATTTTTGGTGATCAAGTGGCACAGGCTCTTGACCTTCGCCCCGACCTCGTCACGATTATGGCCGGTGCCAACGATCTCTGGCGACCGGGCGCGCGACTTGATGTGGTCGAAGCCGTGGTTCGGTCGGCTCTCGAGCGCTTTCACGGGATTGGCACTGCGGTCGTGCTTGCCAACACAATCAACCCAGCACACCACTGGGCTTTTCGCCTGGGCATCCCGCGATCACGACGAATGTCGAACCTGCTCGACGGATTAGCGCGCGAATACAACGTGCACCTCCTGGACGTTCACGGGAGCGTCTCGCTCCGGCGCCAGCGATTCTGGGCATCCGACATGGTGCATTTTGGCGAGCGGGGTCACATTCACGTCGCAAATCGCGCCGCAAAACTTCTGGGGCTCTCTCACCGGCTGACCGTTCCTCCGTTTGACCAACCGCCGCGCGATTATCAGACGCCACGCGAGTTCGTTCGCTGGATATGGCACCACGTCGTGCCCTTTATGTTGCGTGTCATTCGTCGCGTGACCGCGGGCGACGGCGTGATGGCGAAGCACGAGCGCTACGTCATCGCGAATCCCCACGCATGGCCCTCCCGTCGCGTAACGACACCCGACGTGTCGCGCTCGCAGGGACCCGCGGTCGAGTCCGTAAACTTGTGAGCTATGAACGGTATTTCACAGCTCGGCGCGCGCTTTGCAGGCATCGCGGTCATCACAGCGACGCTCGCCACCATGACGGCGTGCTCCTTGGTGCCCGACCTCGCCCCGGAATCGCTGGCGGCGAATCGTGATGCATGCAACACGGTGTCATCCGTGTGGACCGCCCTCACGTCGGCAATCCAAAGTGGTGATCTGACCGATTCGGCGACGGCCCTCGAAGGCTTGCCGACTCAACTTCAGGCGGCCATTGACACGAGCCGTGACGCGAACCTCGACGAGGCGCTCAGCGCGCTGAAGGCCCAATTGGATGCGCTGGCCACGACGGCGGTGCCGGACGTCGCCCAGCTCGCGTCGGCGGGCGCTGCGCTGGCGACTCGCTGCACCGTGTTTGGCGTCACCCCCGATCTCACGATGCCCGGAATGTAACGGACGCGACCGCGTTCGCCACGAGAGAAAATTGCCCCTTATGGGTTGTGTCGGAATTCGGCATGACGTAGGCTTTTCAGACGTTCAGGAATGACAGCGACAAGTACCTAGCTAGCTGTCTAGCAACCCGCCACTCATCGAGTCGGGTGCTCTAGGGGAAGAACCGGCTCATTTTCTTTTGGAATGAGCAAGTCGATGGGGCGTGGCCTCGGTGAGCAAAATGCTTGTCGGGGCCGCCTCATTCGGTCGGGTATCGAGACCGCGCGAGGGAGTGATTGAATGGGCAACACTTGGGGCATAAACGACCCTCAATGTCGGTTGTTGAGGGTAGCATTTCGACACGCTCGAGGCCGGTCGAGACACATCGCACACGTGGGAATTCGTTCCCAGGGGAAGTCATTCCCTACCCGAGAATTCGTCTGATCAACGGTCTCACTCACTCATCGAAAACAGCCCCACGCGTTTTCGTCTGCCTTTGCGACCCCTTGGGAGGACTCATGACTTCGTTCCACAATCGACCGCCTCAATTTCGTTCCTTCAAGAAACCTCGGTCACTTCGCCTGGGGCTGGAACCCGTCATCCGCGCATCCGTGAACGAAATGGCGAACTTCGAATTGGACCCGCCGGGCATTGAATTTGGGGACGACGCGGCCAGTGTGATCGACCGCGTGTTTAACGCAGAAACTAGCGATATGGAGGAGAGCTAATGGACGATGATGACGACACCCCACCCACCTACGAGGAAATGTGGGCGATGGCCAATGACCTGACGTTGCCGGCAATCATGCGAGCGGAAAACTGGTATCACCTCGCGCAGCACAGTTGGTTCAAGAACGAATTCAACGAGTGCATTGCCATGGCCGAGATGTCGGAGATATGTTGGCGAGATGCCGGCTATTCCGAAAACGAGGGCGAGGCCGCCTACTGGCAAGGGCGCGCGAACCTGAGACTTGAGCAGCCGATGAAGGCGCTCGACTGTTTTGAACGCGCAGTTGAGTGTTATCACAGCGTTGGTCAGGAGCGACTTCAAGCCGATGCGCTCTACGGTTGTGCCGAGTGTCATCAAGCGATGGAAAACACCGACGAAGCACTCGTCCTGTTCGAGTCGGCAGCGCGCTTTTATCTCGCCGCAGATAACGCGTGGATGGCCGGCGACTGCCGAATCGAAATGGGTGAGTTACGAGGCTCGCGCGGCGAACTCACCGAAGCCCTGAACGACTTTACCCAGGCGCGCTCGCTGTTCGAGAAGGCGGGTCATTCAACCATGGCGCATCGCGCGAGTGACCGGATGGCATCCGCCCATATCGAGATGGGGCAGCTTGCCGACGCGATTCGCATTCTGCGAGAAAACATCGACCTCGCTGTATTTCTCGAGAATCCGTCGGTTTTGGGATACGCGCAATACCGGTTGGGATGGACTCTGACCATTAACGAGGAACATGGTGAAGCGCTGCATTGGCTTGACATTGCGCGGGTCTATTTCTCCGGGCCCGGGCACTCGGATTTCTACAAGGCCGAAATTGACATGCAGCGGCTCGATTCGCTGAAAGCTCTGGGTCGCTCGAGTGAAGCATCCCAAGTCGCTCGCGGATTGCGTGCCTATTGGCGTAGCGTCGGAAATCACGCGCGGTTAGCCGTCTTTGATGCGAACGATGCATTTGAGTTGGCCGTTTCTAAGGAATTCGATGAAGCGCGCCGAATGGCTGCATCCGCGGCGGAACGGGCGAAGCGCGAATGCGGCGACTGGGCGGAACGTGTGACGCGATTGACGTTGGCCGAAGTTGAAGTCATGTCTGGTCATCCGGAAAATGCTCGCAACGCACTCGAGAGTGATCTGGCCGAACAGTGGGGCGACTCGGTATTCAATCGCACGCGTCACTTGATGGTCTTGGCCGCCGTCGCGAAGCACGAAGGTCGTCCCAACGAAGCGCGCGGCATTACCGAACGCGTCATCGAACTCGTCGAGGGCACGAATCTGGTTGGCGTCACGGCACAGGCTTACGAGATGCTTTCAACTCTGGCTGACGCCGAACGCGATCATGCGCGCGCGCAGGACATGCGGGCGAAAGCGGTTGCGCTCTTCTTGGCAGATGGTCAGGTAGCCCGAGCGAATGAGATTGCGCGGTCGCTCCTTCCCGAGCCGCCTGAGGTCGGTCGATCGGCGGAATGGCGTGTGCTGGGAGCAGATGCGTCACCTCCACGCGTGGAGAGTGAATCGAGCCCGCGCTCGCAAGAGATGCCGCGATCCCGTCCTCGACGAACCCCAAGCGCTGAGCAAGACGGCCCCGGCAGCAACTCCGCACAGGGAAGCACGCCGTTGGCCGAGTCCGATTCGTCGGCGCAACCGCCCTCGGAACCACAAGAGAACCCGGGCGAGACTCCCGACGCGGATTCTGCGACTCCGAGCGAGACGTCGTAATCGCGACCGACCAAACTTTTCACTAACTGCTGGCTCACGTCACGGACAAGGAATTGATTTTGAACAAACACGAACTACTCGCGGCATATCTCGACACTCAGTTTCACTTCGTGCTCGGTGGGGGTCCTTTCGTCACGGTACCTGTGTCTGTGGAACAGGAAACGGCCGATTTTCTCGGTTATCCTCGGGTCATTTCAGACTCGCTTCCCGCGCTCCTTGGTAACGAAGTTGCGCAGGTGTGGGTTATCACCGCGGAAAATCCGAAAAGTGCCGGCTCGTCGACGCGTGAAGAGAACGATCATCGCAATGATGAACTTCGCTCTGCCCTCGAGCGACATGGTTTGATGTGGCACGCGGCACGCGGCCAGTCACCAGATGGGCAACACGGAGAGGAATCGTTTTTTCTTCCCTCCCTGCACACCGAGAATCAGACAACTCTCGAAATGTTGGTCAAAAGATTGGCTCGTCAATTTGAACAGAATGCGATATTTCGTTTCATCGACTTTGAACAAATTCTCGTCGGGGTTCTAGACCCCTATTTTTCCGGGGTTCGTCCATATCTCATTCGCACCGCCAGTGACCTGGGCAATTAGACGTCGATGTCGTCATGGACCGAAACGTTGGCGAGTTCAATCGTGCCATCGATCAGTTTCCAATAATGGAGCCGTCGGGCGGAGGCCACGCCTTCCTCGATATAGGCGCGCATCGCTGCAGCGCCGTCGTCCCGAATGCGATCGCCGGAATTTGCTCCATCGTGCGCGCGCAGGGGGTGAACTTTTCGAAGAGCCAGTAGTTCAGGGGTTCCTACCAGGACATCGACGATGCACTTGAATGCTTTATGTTTTTGGCCGTTGGTGAATTCATCGAGTGACGCCGCGAAGTCCTCGGAGAGCGCATACTGGGCAAGGCTCCGATGGGAACGTTCGTTCGCGGGCATCCGCTCAATCCACGCGAGGTGAACCTCGTGACGTATCCACTCCGTTGCTCCGTCCGCGTTTGAAGCGAACCACGTGCGGCTCTCTGAGTAGTCGTTTCCCACGACGCGCTTGAGTTTCGCGTCGCGCACCTGGGCTCGCAGTTCTGTCGTGCGACCCTTCTCGGCTCGAAGTTGCGCGCGCAACGAATCACGATCCTCAAACAATTCTGCAATCTCGAGGCGCATCTGATCCTGGATGACTTTCATGCCGCGGGGATTGGCTTGTGCGAGAGTTCGTTCGAGTTCGTCAACTCGAGCACGCAACTGGAGAATTGTGAGACTCTGCGATTCAACCAGCGAGTGACCGGGCAGCGCAATTGGCCCAGTTGCGATTGCAGGCTTGGGGCCGGGCCCCGGTGAGGGCACTCGAGTTGCTGCGGCCACGCGACGACTATCGTGGGGTTCTCGCTCAGTCCGGTTGTCGGGAGATGCTGTGGACTGTGGTTCCGAGAGTTTGTCAGGCTCTCTCGGTTCCTCCCGCTCGAGGCCGATGCGGGAGAGAAACGATTCGATTGATTCGGTTACCTGTTGCTCTACGGGGAGCCAGTTGAGTTGGTCCTCGTTCAGCCATTCCGGCCCGCCACCGACCACGATATACGCGGGCAAAACATCCTCATCATCGTCGATGTCGAGAGTGCGAAGCCCGAGTCTGCCTTGCGGTGTGCGTATGACCCGAACGCGGATGACATCACCGACCGCGTACAGCACATCGACCAAGTCTTTGGAGTTACTCGACACGTCGCGTTGCTCCAAGCGCACCGCCATGCCCGGATAAAGAGCCACCGAGCCCCACTGCCGGGCGACTTCTGTGACGACACCCAACGTGACCGCCCCCGCGCCAAAATGTTCAAGGACGTCCGACTCCGTGACATTCGGGATGTCCAGAATTAACCGATTAAGTTCGTGGTCAAGCATGCCGTCAACTCTTTGACCTAAGCGCAGAATGTTCGACAGTGGAACCTCAGGTGCCGTGAGCTCCTGGGCAACGGTGCTCAGCGCATCATTGTCGAGTCGCACCAGCGCGCGAGCGTCGTCGCTGAGAAATGCCGTCACAATCCCGGATGCAGGGCGCGTGAGGGCGGTCCGCCGAGCCATGAGACCGCTCAAGAAAGCCTGTGTGTGAATTTCCGTGATGAGGGCATCCATCGCCGTCGAAATCTGGAGAGCATCGGGGGGCATGATTCGCTTGCTCAGCTTGGGTCGGTTCGTCCATTCCATCGAGATGGGGTAGATGCGTGCGGCACCTCCGTAGCAGTCCGCGTTGTTCGGCAGTTGCGAGGTGAGCGCACGGGTGAGGTCGCCCGTGGGGATCACCCAAACGTCACAAATGCCGGCAGATTGTGCTTGCACTTCGAGTGGATCAAAAAGGGGCTGATCGTGGGATAGGGGAATCGAGACAACGCACACCACGTGGTCTCGCGTGGTGTCGAGTACGTTCGCGACGAGGTCGCTGACGTCGTCCTCGGAATGAACAAATTTGATAGCCATTGCTTCCCCCTTGCCAGCTTTTCGGGCCAGCGTACCCACACCCGCCGACGCCGGTGTCGGTGGGTGCCGACATACTAATCAACCGCCTTGATGTGAAGGCGTGAGTAACCAAAGGGGGACCACTATGACCGATCCGAACTACACCGCACTGCTGCTGATCGTCGACCGATCTGGCTCGATGCAATCCATCCGTGACGCGATGGTGGAGTCCATGCAGGGCTTGCTGAGCGATCAGGGCAAAGAACCGGGCAAGCTCACCGTTGACGTCTACTCGTTCAACGACGTTGTCACCCGCGATTTCCATCTCCGTGATGTGGCCGACGTTGTTGTGACCATCGAGCCCAACGGAAACACGGCGTTGTACGACGCCATCGGCCGGGCAGTGACCGATTTTGGACGCGCGTTGAGTGATATGCCCGAAGACGAGCGACCCGACACGGTCCAGGTCATCGTGGTGACCGATGGAATGGAGAATTCCAGCACCGACTTCACGCGGGACGCAATCCGGGAACTGGTCACGAAACAGAAAGAAAAATACAGCTGGGATTTTGTCTTTCTGGGGGCGAACCAGAACGCCGTGATGACCGGCGAGGGATTGGGCTTCGATCGAGGAAGTTCGATGTCGTTTGACGCGTCCGTTGGCGGAATCGACTCGCTGCGCATGGCGTCGAGCCGCTACACGTCTGACGTGCGTCGTAAGCAGAAGCGCGTGTTCATGATGGAAGAGCGCATGGCGGCTCTTGAAGCAGAAAACGACGAACTTCGTCGACGTCAAGCCCAAGAGCAGGCAAAGGCAGCTGACGAGCGTCCAGAAGAATCATCGGGCGACGCCAGCGAGAACACTCCTCCGACGGCCTAGACGTCGCGCTCGCGCACGACGCTGCCCGACTCGTTGATCATGACCGCTCGCACCGGGTACACGGTCAGACCGTCGCGTCGGGCCGTCGTCGCGTCGAACACGAATTCGTCGAAGAGCCGAAATGCTTCGCGCTCGCGGAGCTTTTCGTGCACGGTGTCAGTTCCGTCGCTCCACGAGAATTTGACCGCAAAGACGCGCGACGACGAACGGGTTCCGGCGGTGGAAGAACTTCGCGCTCGATCACTCGACACAGAATCGCGAACCTCTTTGACGTCGCTCGCGTATCGAACTTTGAGCGCTTCGTCTGCCCGTGGAGCTCGCCACACTCGCGACGGTCGACCGCCAGTTGACAGCCGCGGGGCGTCGGGCACGGGGATAAGTTGGGGCTCCATGATGCGACGAAACGTGTCGCGCAGGTGCGTTCCCGGGTCGATGCGCTCATGGAACGACCGCAGCTCGCTCAGGGTGAACTGCGAGAGAATCCGCCAAGGGTCGGGTGTGTCGAGATATTGCCGACGAAGAGCAATGAGTGCGCGATCAATCATCTCGGCATGATCAAAATCCAGTGTGGGTAGGTCATCCACCGGTCGCACGTCGCGCGGCCGAAGCGCATCGAGAGTGGCTTCGGCAACAAGCGCAAAGTGTGCCACCGAAAGCACCCATCCGCGCGGATCGCGCCCTGGCTGATCGAACACGTGAAGCTGCTCAATGCTGTCAAGCGTGATTCCAAGTTTGGCCGTGAGCCCGCGACGAATCGCCTGGTCGAGAGTTTCTCCCTCGTGAACAAACGTGCCGGGAAGACGGGGGAGTGTTCCGCTGGAGGTGTCAAGGGCCACGCTTAATCGATCACGGTAGACACAGAACACGACCGGGTCCACGGCGACACTTGGTCGTGGGTATTCGTCCAGAGAACTCATTGTTCTTTTCGCCTTTCCGAGCCTGATTCTAAGCCGAGTCGAGCGCCTCGACGTCTTCCACGACCGCAGTGTCGGTGGCCCTTCGTACACTTATATTGTAATCGCGAGAAGTACGCGCAAAAACACGTAAACGTGTGCTACACTTAGATTAGAAATACGAAAAGCGAGCGTAACAGCGATATATCTCATTCCGAATACCTGTTGGAGGTAACTATGAACGACTTCACACAAGACACCATCCACGTGGGCAAGGGCACTTTCATCGGAAACGGCGTGACCGTCTTTCCGCTGTGGACTTCCGGAATGGAAATGACGTCGGTCTGCTTCAAGACCAAACACCTCACCGTGACCGAGGTTCCGGGTGGACCAGACGTCAACCGATTGTCCGTCACGAATAACGGTCACCGTGACCACGTCGTTGTCGAAGGAGACATCTTCGAAGGCGGATGGCAAAATCGCGTGGCCGCGTGCACCATGATCATTCCGCGCGGTGAAACCGTGGAAGTTCCCGTTGCGTGTGTCGAGCAGGGCCGCTGGAATGGCACTCAGCGACACGGACGACAGGTTCGACGCGCTCCGTATCGCACGCGTTCACATCTCAACGCACGTCTTGAGGTCAATCCGGTCACCGGTCTTGCGGATGCCAGCCGGGTTCAGTCCGACGTGTGGATGGACATCGCCGCGTTTGAGCAGGCTCGTGGCGTCGTGCCGGGACACTCGCTGGCGTTGTCGATGGAACAGGCGGAAGAACGTCACGTGGCCGATGAAAATTCGAGACAGATTTCCGTGCTCCCGGGCCAGCGTGGTGTCATCGTTGGCATCGGCGGCTACATCGCGGCCGCCGAAATCTTCGGTTCGCACGAGGGTCTCACACAACGCTTTGACGCCATCGTGAGCGCAGCTCGATACGAGGGTCTCGACGCACCGAATCGTGCCACGCCGAACTTCCTGGCACGCGACTTTGCCACCATCATCGAGCGAAACCGTGTCAGCACCCGTCGGGACGTTCCCGAACAGATTGTCACACCGGTTGGTCCGTTGGCGATCACCAGCTACGCACTCGCCGCCGGCCTCGTGCACGCCGCCGTCTTCAAATTGCACAACGTCAACGCCTAAGGCACTGTGGTCCACTCACAATTTTCCACCTTGACGAATGGAGGAGCCATGGCTCAACTCACACATCCCGGCCGCGAACGACGTCACATGGGCGTACGCGCCGCCGGTTGCCTCATCGGCCTCGCGTGTGGCGACGCGCTGGGCGCTCACTACGAATTTGGTCCCAGTCTGTCGAGTGATACCGCCGTCGCCATGCTCGGTGGCGGGCCGTTCAACTTCGAACCTGGCGAGTTCACCGACGATACGGCGATGGCGCTCGGCATCGCACGCGCAATAGTCGTCGCTCATCGTAGAAGTGATCCGACCGGTGCCGATGCGATCGATATCGCCGCAATCTTGGGCGAGTGGCTCGCCTGGCTCGGCGTCACGAAAGATGTTGGCGTTCAGACGGGCGCCATTCTGCGAGCCCTCGAGCGGGCGGAACGTATCGATGAGGCGTCGTGCCGAATCCTCTCCGAGCGTCACCACGAGCGGTCGGGCAAGCGGTCTGGGGGTAACGGAGCCCTGATGCGCACGGCACCCGTTGCCCTCGCCTACCTACACGACACAACCGGACTCGCCGCCATGGCGCGCCGCGTCGCGCAATTGACACATTGGGAAGACGCTGCCGGAGACGCGTGCGTGCTGTGGTGTTTCGCCATCGTTCACGCGGTGAACACGGGAAAGCTCGACATTCGCATCGGCCTCGACGAGTTGCCCGCCGATCGCCAGCCGTACTGGCTCGAGCGCATCGCAGAGGCGGAGAGTGCGCATCCGGCGCATTTCAGCTCGGACAACGGTTGGGTCGTGTCGGCGTTTCGTGCGGCGTGGTCCGCAATTTATCACTCGATTTCTGAGTTGAAGAAAATTGACGTGGTGGATGCGCTCGAGCGCGCCGTGCGCGGCGGCAACGATACCGATACCGTGGCTGCCATCGCGGGCTCCTTGATTGGGGCCGCCGCCGGCGCGGCGGTGTTCCCCGCGCGCTGGCGCACGATTCTCCACGGGTGGTCCATCTCCTCCGAGCGCGATCTCATCGCTCTCGCTCTCGACACCGTCGAGCCGACCGCCTTTGGCGACGATCGGTGGCCACGTGCCACTCACGTGAAGGCAAAGCCACTTGGCACCCTCGCCCGGCACCCCCACGACGCCGGAGTCTGGCTCGGATCACTCGACGTGCTCGATCGGCTGCCAGCCGATGTCACTGCCGTGGTCTCGATGTGTCGCACGGGAACGCAACAAATTCCGTCACCGCGTCGAGACGACATTCAGGTCGTTGACTTTTGGCTAGTCGATGACGTCGATGCCAATGTCGATACCGCAGCTGTGGTCATCGACGCGGCCGACACCGTGGCGGCCTTACGCGAAGCCGGTCACGTGGTGTTTCTTCACTGCGTTGCAGCTCACTCGCGAACACCAACCGTCGCTGCGGCGTATTCGGCGCGGCACTTGGGGCGAGATTGCATGACCGCACACGAAGAAATTCGCACGGTTCTTCCACAAGAAAGCGCGTGGAGAAATCCAGAATTCATCGCTCTGTTGGAGAAGTTGCCGACGTGAGTGTCGGAGGGTGCCCGTATTGTCATTCAACTGCCCACAAGGCGTCCACTTACTCACAATCAACCGAATGGGGAATTCATGAACAACACATCATCTCTCTCATCGGAATCTCGCGTATCACCCGCGGTGATTGCCGAGCGTCTTTCCGCGGTTGGTCAACTCGGCATTGCATATTCGGACGACTATCTCGGCTGGTTGTTGGGCGCGGGTGACGGATCTCACCCGACAAATCCGGTACGGGCACAGCTTGCGACCAAGATGCTCGTTGACGAGTTGCCACTCGCAACGACACTCGTTGACCCCGCATCCGTCAGCCACGCCCGTGTTCGTGAGGCGCTCGAGTCGGTTCATGACCCGGATTTCGTGGCACGCGTGGTTGACGACGGTGTCGACGATCAATGGCTGGGCTGTCGTCCCGAAATGGGGCAGACGGCGATGACGATGTTCGCCGGCACAATTTCCCTCACTGAGGCCATTATCCACGGAACGATGACCGTTGGTTTCAACCCCCAGGGCGCCAAACATCACGCCGCGTTTTCGAGCTCGAGCGGGTTTTGTGTTTTCAACGACATGGCCTGGGCGGCACGTGAGTTCGTCGCCGCCGGACTTCGTCCCCTCTATCTCGATTGGGACATTCACGCTGGTGACGGCACGCAGTCGATGCTGTTTGACTCGAACATCCCGACGCTCAGTATTCACAATGGATCGGCTTTCCCCGGCGATGGCATGACCCGCGACGTTGGTCTCGTGGGAACCCGTCACGTGAGGCATCACGAATCGAATCATGCGTTCAATTGGTGCGTCGAAAACACCGATGGTGACGACGGGTTCGCGTGGGCCATCGACGAGGCGGTCGCGGTCATCGATGACTACCAGCCGGACGTCATCTTGCTGGCGGCGGGTGCAGACGGAATGGGCGGCGATAACGCACTTGGCGTTCACAACACCTACACGTATGCCGGTTTCGAGTCTGCGGCGATTGCGGTGGCGCAGGCTGCGTCGCGATGGAGTCGCGGTCGAGTGCTCATCGGAGGGGCGGGCGGATACCAGCCGCTCACGCATACGCCTCGGGTGTGGGCAAATGTCGTTGAGGCGATCTACCTCGGGGTGAACCGATGACGAACCACCCCGAACCCGGCAAGGAGAAGACGGTTCATGAGATAGATCTCATTCGGACCTATCGCCTCAACCACAACCTGTCGCTCGATCATCCGTTCTGGACCGACGAGCGAATCCTGTACCTCATTGAACTCGGAATGGAATAGCAAAAATGAATGACAAAGCGCCCACCTGGAACGCCTCGCGCGAGGCACGTGAAGAACTGTGGTCCGAAGTAGTGCCAGGCCTGTGGCAAGGCGGCACCGACTGGGATGATGTGGTCTGGAATACGTCCCGCCAACCGAGCCCGATTACAGCCACGGAGTTTGATCTCGTCGCGACGCTCTACGCCGACGCCAACCCCGTGGACTGGTTTGTCGAAGAGATCCGTCTCGGTATTCTCGACGGGCATATCGACAACGTCGACCTTGATCGCGTGCTGCGCGTTGTGCATCGGGTGCACGCCGCCTGGAAGTCGGGCGACCGCGTGCTCGTGAGATGCCAGGCCGGTTGGAACAGATCGGGTCTCGTCACGGCCCTCGTACTCATTCGAGACGGAATGGATGCGCAGGATGCGATTGACCTGATTCGTGAGCGCCGCAGTTCGCATGCGCTGTGCAATCGTGACTTCGTGAACTGGCTTCTCGTGAGCGGCGCGGACGCCGTACGCGAGCTCACTCCGACGCTTTAGTTTGCGCGCACCTCGATCACACGGAAGCCCTTGTAGTGGTCTCCCTTGGTCACTGTGTGAGTGGTCGCAAACGCGGTGCGCATCCATGAATAAAGTGAGTCCGCACCGAGGTGCTTGGCCACAACGAAGTAGCCCTCCCCGCCGGAGACGAGGCGCGGTAGCCATGTTTCGAGCATTGCGTGCAACTCGGTCTTGCCCACGCGAATCGGCGGGTTTGACCAGATTGCGCTAAACATCACGTCGCCCGGCACGGCTTCTGGCGTCGCGGCGGTAACGTTCGCGCAACCGGCTCGGCCGGCATTTCGTCGTGTCAGTTCGAGTGCGCGTTCGTTGACGTCGACGGCCCAGACGTGGGCCTGGGGTGCCTCGAGTGCCATGGTGAGCGCAATCGGTCCCCAGCCGCAGCCGAGGTCGAGCACGTTGGCAACGTCCTCCGACAAGGCGGGAACGATTCGCAGAAGCGCTTCCGTGCCGGCATCGACATGATCGGGGGAAAAGACGCCACCGGCGGTTTCGAGCGTGAGATCATGACCGCCGAGCCGAACCGCAATATCTCTGGCCACGAAATCGCCCGCGGGCGAGGCCGAAAAGTAATGCTCTACCGGTTCGTCTGACACGTCCTACAGACTACCGAGGCGGCCTCGCCCACTGGCGACGAGATGGGGGCCAGAGCAAACCGTCGGTTGAAAAGGACACTCGTCCATGACAATGACCGCGTCCGTCAGGTGAGCGTCATAGGGGGCGGTGTCGCCCGGGGCAACGCCGGCGGCCTTGACGGCCTCGGCAAGGGCTCGGCCTCGCTCGAGTGCCTGGGTTTCGTGCCCGTTGAGAGGCTCGCCCCAGAGCCACTGCACGATAGCTCCATCAGCGTCACCACGGTGAACGTCTAACGTGTAACCACAGCCCGGCGTGACGAGCACGTCAATGACTTGGTGTGAAAGTCCGGCCAACTTGTCACGATCCTATCTATCCCATGAATGTCCCTAAAGGAACTTATCGGATAGTCAGTCAAGCGTGAGCCACTGACACTCGCTTAGTGCAGTCGAATGCGTCCCGACTCGTGTGAGATTCGCTGGTTAGAGCAGTTCGCGAATCTCGACCTTGAGCGCATCCGCAATCGAATACACGTTGGCCAATGTCGGGGAGTAGCGCGAGTTCTCAATGCGGTTGATCGTTTTGCGATCGACGCCCGCCTCACGCGCTAACTGCTCTTGCGTGAGACCGCGAGACTTGCGGAATTCGCGAATACGCGAACCGAACTCTTCCAGTCGTTCGCCGTGTGCCGCACTGCGGGATAAAGCCATGAGGTTTGTCCTAATTGTTGAGGTACGCGCCGCTGATTCCTAGATACAACGCCAAATCGGTCAGGTTCCCCGCAAACCATTAGTCACAGATTACGCCGGAAAAGCGTGGAAATACATTCTGTATTGAATGATTAGGGGAAAACAGGGCAAAAGACCCGCAACTGGGTCATAATTCCCAGCCCGCTTCCAGTCGTCGGGTCAATCCGTCCTGATTTAAGTCCTATGGAGTCGCGAAACCGACCTGAAGGTTCCACGCGCCGTCCGATCCAACGACGAGTACGAGCGGCCCCGAGGGAATGGTGACCTGGCCGGTCCACCAACCGGTCTGGGTCGTCAGAATGTTCGGCGTGGGGTTGTTTCCGGCGTACGTGGTGAGCGTGAACGCGCCACTTGTCAGCGATTGCACTGTCAGAGGCCCGGATTCGCCGCCATAGAGAATCACGTCGTTCGACGATCCCTGACCCAGCTCCATTGATGCGCTGGCCACGGGGGCGAATTCAACGCTCCAGTTTCCGCTCGACGTGATGAGAATCGTCGTGGGGGTTGCACCGAGCTGCGGGCTGAGCCCATAAGCGACCGTGCCCTGGTAGTCACCGATGGTGTCAATGAGCGTGCCCATGGGCTTGCCAAATTGGTTGAAGACCTCAACCCGGAAGTCTTGGTCATCGGCGCCGTTATTCGTCACGGTGAGCAGCGCTCCCTTGACGCCCTTGGGCACGGCGACGTGCGAGTCGCCTGTGCCAGCCGCGGTGAGCGGTGCAAACGTTCCGTAGAGCGAGGTGGCCCAGGCAACGGCGGGGTCTTCGGTTGGGCTCGGCGTGGGAGTGGGCTTGGACGAGCCAGACGGGCTTACCGTCGGGCTAGGCGTCACCGTCGGCGTCACCGTCGACGTCGGGCTCGGCGTCGGCGTCACCGTGGGAGTCGCGGTGTTGGTTCCGGTCGGGCTCGGCGTCGGCTGCACCGTGGGCTTGGAATCGGTGGGCGACGGAGTAGGTGTGCCGTTGTTGGCCACAAAGAAGACAACGACCAGGGCAATGACGGCCAGGGCAGCGATGATTGCCGTCACGATCCATGCGGTGCGTGCGGTATTCGAACCTCGGTTTGCAGAGTAATTCGACATGTCAACTCCTTTGCGAAGGGAAACCAAACCCTCTAACACTAATACGCGGAATAGATTCGATGCTCGCACGTTAGCCTTATCGCAATGACGAGTGATACTGAACCCAGTGCAATTGACCGCATTCTCGCGCGCGCCAAAAGTCCCGAAACGACAGCCTCGGTGTCGGTTTTTGCCCAAGGAAAACGGGCGCAAGCACTCGATGATTCCATCGCGGATGAGGCCGGCACAGGCCGCGCCGAGTTCGATGGGTTTCAGCAAGACCTCGCCGACCGCGCATCCCTTCGTCGTGTCGCGGGTCTATCAACCGAACTCGAAGACGTCACCGAGGTGGAGTACCGCCAACTCCGACTCGAGAAGGTCGTACTCATCGGGGTATATCCGCAAGGCTCACAAGAAGACGCCGAGAATTCCCTTCGTGAGTTGGCGGCCCTCTGTGAGACCGCGGGCGCCCAGGTGCTCGATGGGGTGTTGCAGCGTCGCCCCAACCCCGATCCCGCCACGTATCTCGGTCGCGGCAAGGTCGAAGACCTGCGCGACATCGTCAAAGCGGTCGGTGCCGACACTGTGGTTGCCGACACCGAACTCGCGCCCAGCCAGCGTCGTGCGCTCGAGGACGTCGTCAAGGTCAAGGTGATTGACCGCACTGCGGTCATTCTCGACATCTTCTCTCAGCACGCCAAGAGCCGCGAAGGCAAGGCCCAAGTCGAGCTTGCTCAACTCGAATACCTCCTTCCACGTCTGCGTGGATGGGGTGAGTCGATGTCGCGCCAGGCCGGTGGGCAGGTCTCCGGTGGTGCCGGAATGGGCTCCCGTGGTCCGGGTGAAACCAAAATCGAACTCGACCGTCGTCGAATCAATACGCGCATGGCTCGGCTGCGAAAGCAGATTGTCGCCATGAAACCCGCGCGAGACACTAAGCGCGCGAATCGCAAGCGCAACGAAGTGCCCTCGGTCGCGATCGCGGGCTACACCAACGCCGGTAAGTCGTCGATTCTCAATCGCATTACGCGCGCCGGTGTGCTGGTCGAGAACGCCCTCTTCGCCACGCTTGACGCCACCGTGCGAAAGTCGACAACGACCGACGGTCGGCCGTACACACTCGTTGACACGGTCGGCTTCGTGCGCAACCTCCCGCACCAACTCGTTGAAGCGTTTCGCTCGACTCTCGAAGAAGTACAGGATGCCGACCTCATCGTGCACGTTGTCGACGCGAGCCACCCCGACCCGGCGCAACAACTCAAGACCGTGCGCGATGTGATCGGCGAGGCCGGCGCGCGAGACATCCCGGAACTCATCGTGTTCAATAAGTGCGACCTCGTCGACGACGATCAGCGGCTCGTGCTGCGCGGACTCGCGACCGATGCGGTGTTCGCGTCGGCGCGCACGGGCGAGGGCATTGACGAGCTGCTTGACGAAATCGCGCGCCGTCTGCCCAAACCCGATGTCGAAGTCGAACTACTTATTCCGTATGACCGCGGTGACGTGGTGTTCGGGTTGCACAATCGTGCCGTCATTCTTTCGACCGACTACGACGAGGGGGGCACGCGAATTCGAGCTCTCGTGCGCGAGGCCGACGTGCCCGCACTTGCGGTATTCTCGACGAGTTCCTAACGAAAGAGTTTTCACGTGCCCACTGCTCTCCTTGCAAACACCGGTCAAAACCAGGCGACGCTCACCGCGGTCCTGATTGTGGGCGCGGTGCTCATCGTGCTTGGCGTTGCCGCCATGGTTGCCGTGCGTGTCTCGCGCAAGAAGAATGCGTCCGCCGCCACCTTCACGCCGGCGTCGACGGATGCGACGAACGCACCCACTGACGAAAGCAAGTAGCCCTCGCCTCATGCCGCAGCCCCGGCTTGAGCAGGACGGCACGACGTCGGGTATTTCCTTCTCGTTTGAGGTGTACCCCCCGCGTCGAGACGACGCCGTGGCGGCCGTGCATGACACGGTTCGAAAGCTTGCGTCGGTGAATCCGGACTTCATTGCAGTCACGTATGGCGCCGGAGGGTCGTCGCGTGAGCGGAGTCTCGAACTCGTTCGCTTCATCGCAGAAAACACGTCCGTGCCACCGATGGCGCACCTCACGTGTGTCGGGTCGAGTGCCGCCGAAGCGAATCGACTCGTGCGCGAGTTTCTCGACGCGGGCATCCGCCAGTTTCTCGCCATTCGCGGTGATGCTCCCGAGGGGGCGGTCGACGGCGACGACTACTTGGGAGATTTGCGATCGGCGACCGAGCTCGTGCAGCTCATCCATCGGGTGCAGCTCGAGCGCGAGCCGTACACCGAAGTCGATGAGCCGCAGTGGGGCGGTGGAGCTGTTCGCCTCAGCCAACGACGGGAGCCGGTGCGCATCGGTGTTGCAGCCTTTCCCAATGGGCATCCGCAGTCACGAAACCGCGCGCAAGACATCGACGTGCTGCTCGCGAAACAGGCGCAGGGCGCCAACCTCGCCATCACGCAACTCTTTTTTGACGCGGATGACTACCTCTCGTTCCTCGCCGACGCGCGGGCTGCCGGGGTCGAGTTTCCCATCACGCCGGGCATCATGCCGGTGACGAGCCTGTCGCGCCTGCAGCGCATCGTGGATCTCACGGACGAGCCGATGCCGACACCGCTGCGAGATGAGCTCACCGAGGCTGCTCGCATCGAAGCCGAGGCCGCCGATTCGGGAACCATACCGGCCACCACTCAATACGACGTCGGAATCGCGCACGCAATCGGTCTCGGACGTGCCGTCTTAGACGGTGGGGCACCCGGCATTCATCTCTACGCCTTCAACCAGCACGCGCCCGTGCTCGATGTCTTGCGCGGACTGGGGGCGATCTCAGCGGCGAGCTGAGTTCGCACGCACGTAAACCTCGTGCGGTGAACTCGTCGTCGCCTGCCTCAGGCAAAAACATAAGCGCCCCGAGACTGTTTTCAGTCCCGGGGCGCTTGCTTTATGAAGGGGGTTGTCAGCTGAAGAGGACTGACACGATGAGGTTACGACGCGGTCGTGTGAGATGCCACCCCGTGTGGCGATAAAACACGCATTTCGAAGATAACTCTCAGGAAAAGCCCCATTCCACCGGTGCGTCGAGCGGTGCTACGTGACCGACCTCAGCACGGCAACAACCTTGCCTTGAATCTCGGCGTGGTCGCCCAGAATCGGTTCGTAGGCGGAGTTTCGGGGGAGGAGCCAGGTGTGGCCATCCCGCTGTTTGAAAACCTTGACGGTGGCTTCACCATCGAGCATCGCTGAGACGATGTCACCGTTTTCAGCCGTGCGCTGGGCGCGCACGACCACGAAGTCTCCGTCGCAAATGGCGGCTTCGATCATTGAGTCACCATGCACCTCGAGCATGAACAAGTCACCCTTGCCCACGAGTTGTTCGGGCAGCGCCATGGTGTCTTCGACGTTTTGCTCGGCGGTAATGGGCACACCGGCTGCGATGCGGCCGACGAGCGGCACCATGGTCACGTCGCGACCAAGGTCGAGATGCGTCACCGGTGCGCTGGATGTGGTGCTCACCGATTCGGAGCCGTCGGGGTTGAGCACGACCTCGAGTGAGCGAGACAGTTTCGCATCGCGACGGATGTAACCGAAGATCTCGAGCTGCTTGAACTGATGCGAGACGCTACTCAACGAGGCGAGTCCGACGGCGGTGCCGATCTCTTGCATCGTGGGCGGGTATCCGTTTGCGTCGATGAACGAGATGATCGCCTCGAGCATCTCGCGCTGTTTTGACGACAGTGTGGGCCGGTTGCGACCGTTGTCGGTCGCTTCTGTTTCACTCGGTGACATGTCGAAAGAGTATTCGAAAAACACCGCCACTTCAAACACATATTCGACTGTGTCGTCGAATATTCGAGAATTTCGTCGAATTCGACTTGACAATCGCTCATCTTCGAATATATCTTCGAAACATATCTTCGTGTCGGGCACTCCCGGCCGAGTGCCCGACACGAGATACAACCGGTCCTCCCCTCAGCTTCCGCTGTCGGAGGGTCGCACCAGAGTAAATCGCAACACGAAGGAGTTCACCACCATGAGCGCAGTTGCTTACACCTCGTTCCGCCCGCAGCCCACCCGCTTGGTGCTCACGCGTCGAGGTCGTCGTGTTATCTCGTTTCTGATTGCTCTGCCCCTGGCCATCGGTGCGCTATTCGCGGCCGTGTCGGCCGGCGATGCCGCCGCCACCGACGCCACGGTGTCGTCACAAAGCTCTCTCACGTGGATCACGGTGGAGCCTGGCGAAACACTATGGAGTCTCGCCGAGGAGCTCGCGCCGACAAAAGACCCGCGCGACGTCATCGCCGAGATTGTGTCGCTCAACCAGCTGCACTCCGAGCTTCAGCCGGGTCAGCACATCGCCCTTCCCGCCGGCTTCTAAACTTGAGGGGTGACGAGCCTCGACGACCTGCCCATTCGTGACGACCTGCGAGGCAAAAAGCCCTACGGGGCTCCCCAGGCTCATGTGCGCATCGAGCTCAACGTCAACGAGAACACACACCCCGTTCCCGACGTGGTCATCGCCGACATTCTGGGTCGTACCGAAAAAGCCCTGCGTTCGATAAACCGCTATCCCGACCGCGAGTTTGTTGGGTTGCGCTCGGCCCTCGCCGAGTACCTCGGGCACGGACTGAGCGCCGCCAACGTGTGGGCGGCGAATGGGTCGAACGAGGTCATCCAGCACATCTTGCAGGCGTTTGGTGGACCCGGCCGGTCGGTCCTCGGATTTCCACCCACGTATTCCATGTACCCCCTGCTCGCCGCGGGCACGGGAACGACGTGGATCACGGCTGCGCGCGACGCGGACTTCGTTATTTCGCCGGAGACGGCCGCTCGTGCGGTCGCTGACGCGCAACCCGACCTCACATTCTTTTGTGCGCCCAACAACCCCACGGGTACTCCGGTCTCGCTCGACGCCATCGTCGCGGCGTACGAGCAGACCGACGGCATCGTTGTCGTTGATGAGGCGTACGTCGAATTTGCGCCGGCGGGCACGCCGTCGGCACTCACCCTTCTTGAGGGTCGGCCACGACTCCTCGTCTCACGCACGATGAGCAAGGCCTTCGCGTTTGCTGGAGCTCGTGTTGGCTACCTTGCCGCCGATCCGGCCGTGATTGATGCCTTGCGGCTGGTGCGCCTGCCCTACCACCTGTCGGCCCTCACGCAGGCGGCGGCCGAGGGCGCGCTCGCGCACACCGAACTGATGCTCGCGATGGTCGATGACATTCGAACGCAGCGCGATCGCATCGTCGTTCAGCTCGCACGCTTGGGCTTCACTCCCTATCCGTCCGAGGCCAACTTCGTGCTGTTCGGAAACGTCGCCGATCCCCACGCGATCTTCGAGCAGCTCCTCGCCGAGGGCATCATCATTCGCGACGTGGGCATCCCCAATCACCTGCGCGTAACTGCGGGCACCGAGAGCGAGACGAGCGAATTCCTCGCTCGAATTGCCCCCCTCGCGCCCCGCTAGGGTTAAACCATGTCAAACAAGAATGGGTCGCGAAGTGCGTCGATCACACGCCAGACCAGTGAGTCAACGGTCGCGCTGACCCTCAATCTCGACGGTTCGGGTCAGAGCGCCATCAACACCACTGTTCCCTTTTTTGACCACATGCTCACGGCGTTTGCAAAGCACTCGCTGACCGATCTAAATGTGGAAGCGCACGGCGACACCGATATCGACGTGCACCACACGGTCGAAGACACGGCCATCGTGCTCGGTCAGGCCATTCGTCAGGCGCTTGGCGACAAGTCCGGTATCTCGCGCTACGGTGACGCGGTCGTGCCGCTCGATGAAGCACTCGCGCAAGCCGTGGTTGACATCTCGGGTCGCCCTTACCTCGTGCACGGCGGAGAACCTGATGGGTTCGAATACCACCTCATCGGCGGGCACTTCACCGGGTCGATGGTCCGTCACGTCTTTGAAGCCATCACGTTCAACGCGGGGCTGACCGTGCACGTGAACGTGCTGGCCGGTCGCGATCCGCACCACATCGCCGAAGCCGAGTTCAAGGCCTTTGCACGCGCATTCCGACAGGCGAAGGCGCTCGATCCACTCGTGCAGGGCATCCCGAGCACAAAAGGCGCACTGTGACCAAGACCGTCGTCGTCTTCGACTACGGAACGGGCAACATTCACTCGGCCATGAAGGCGGTCGAAGCCGCCGGAGCCACCCCGGTTCTGACGCGCGATAAAAAGGCCTGCGCCGATGCCGACGGATTGCTCGTGCCGGGCGTGGGCGCGTTCGCCGCGGTGATGGATGCGCTGCGCACGCACGGGGGTGACGAGGTCATCGAACGCCGACTCGCGGGCGGGCGGCCCGTGCTGGGAATCTGCGTGGGAATGCAGGTGCTCTTTGCGCTCGGTGTCGAGGGTGGAACCGAGACGCCGGGTCTGG
>CANGKD010000002.1 GCA_947454495.1 Actinomycetota bacterium | reverse complement strand
TGCCGATGTCGAGCACGCACCGCGTTGTCGCCGAGCTCACCACGGGTGGGTTCCTCGTACGCGGTAAAGACAAGCGCTACCGCATCGGCACGCGCATGTGGTCGATTGCGCAACTCGCGCCCGTGAGCGACCAGCTTCGTGAACGCGCACTTCCCACACTCGCCCGCCTCTATGAAGAGACGGGTGAAAACGTCACGCTCGCCGTGCTTGACCGTGGTCAGGCGCTGTACGTCGACCGACTCGTCGGTGAGAAGAGCATCCCCTCGGCGAGTCGCACCGGTGGGCACCTGCCCCTGCACACGACGGGTGTCGGCAAGGTTCTGCTCGCGTATCTCGACAAAGAAAAGATTGAGGCGTACCTGAGCAAGCCCCTGCAGCGCCCGACACCGTTCTCGATCACCGATCCCGAGAAGCTGATGGCCGAGCTCATCGAGGTTCGTCAGCGCGGCTACGCGGTCGTTCGTCAGGAGTTGACTCCGGGCAACGGATCGGTCGCCGTGCCGATCATGCGCCGCGGTCGCTGCATCGCGGCCGTGGGTCTCGTCGCGCACTTGAACAAGCTCGACGTGCCACACCTCGTCGAGGTGCTCAACCGGGCCGCCGAATCAATCGGTCATGAGCTGGAAGAAACGCACTAGTGGCCGTGCCGCATCTTGAGGCGGTTGTCTCGGGCCTGCCGCTAGCGGGGGGCCCGACCCCCACGCTGATTCTGGGCAGCGCGCTCGGATCGACCATGGGCATTTGGGATGCCGCACTGCCCGACCTCGAGCGTGACTTTCACGTCATTCGGTTCGACCTGCCCGGCCACGGCATCACACCCACGGCGGAGTCCGGATTCACGATGGATGAGCTCGCCGACGCCGTGGCCGACCTCGCGACCCGACATGGCGTGGAACGATTTGCGTTTGCGGGTGTGTCGATTGGCGGAGCAATCGCCCTCGTGCTCGCTCGGCGACACCCCCATCGACTGACTGGCATCGGAGTGGTGTGTTCGGCAGCCACGTTTGGTGGCGTGAACTCCGGATTCCTCGAACGGGCCGCCAGCGTGCGGGCCGAGGGAATGGGTTTCGTGACGCCGGCAATTCCGGGTCGCTGGTTCGCCCCGAGTTTCATCGACGCGCACCCGGGCGAGGTCGAGCGCATCGTTGCGATGGTGGCGTCAGCCGACCCGCACGGCTACGCCCAATGTTGCGAGGCCCTCGCGACGTACGACGAGTCGGCGAATATGTCGAGCGTCGCGGTGCCGACGATCGTGATCAGCGGCGAGCTCGACCCGGGTTGCCCGCCCGAGGTCGGTGAGATTGTCGCAAACGGGGTGCCCGCAGGGTCCTTGGTTGTCGTGCCCGACACGTCGCACTTGGCCGTGGCAGAAAGCCCGGCCGCGGTCGCCGCGGCCCTGCGCGAGGCGTTTCACTAGAGACAAGTTTTCGTCGCGCGCCCGCGCATCCGTTACCCTGAAAAGCCGTCAGACCCGACGCGCGATTCGACTTTCGTAAGGGCCAACGTTCGTGTACTTAAAGAGCCTCACCCTCAAGGGCTTCAAGTCGTTCGCCCAACCCACGACGTTCGCCTTCGAAACCGGCGTGACGTGTGTGGTCGGCCCTAACGGTTCGGGCAAATCAAACGTGGTGGATGCGCTCGCCTGGGTCATGGGTGAGCAGGGCGCCAAAACTCTGCGCGGCGGAAAGATGGAAGACGTCATCTTCGCCGGCACCTCGACGCGCGGCCCCCTCGGACGCGCCGAAGTCGTGCTGACGATCGACAACTCCGATGGCGCACTGCCCATCGAATTCACCGAGGTCACCATTTCGCGCACGCTGTTTCGCAACGGACAGAGCGAGTACGCGATCAACGGTGAGGGATGCCGTCTTCTCGACGTGCAAGAACTCCTCAGCGACTCCGGGTTGGGTCGTGAGATGCACGTCATCGTGGGTCAGGGCCGACTCGACGATGTGCTCGCCGCCGGACCGGAAGATCGTCGCGGATTCATCGAAGAAGCCGCGGGAATTCTCAAGCACCGCCGTCGCAAAGAAAAAACGGTGCGCAAACTCGAAGCCATGCAGGCAAACCTCACCCGCCTGAGTGACCTCGCTGGCGAGGTGCGCCGACAACTCAAACCGCTGGGGGCGCAGGCCGAGGTGGCCCGCGAGGCCCAGTCGATTCAGGCCGAACTGCGGGATGCCCGCGCGCGCCTGCTCGCCGACGACGTCGTCACGCTGCGCACCGCGCTTGATGTGCACAACCAGACCGAGAGCGAACGTCACACCGAACGCATCGTGCTGCAGGAACAACTCGAACGTGCGGTGCTGCAAATCCGCCACATCGAAGCGGACACCTCGGCGGATGAGGTCGACGCCGCCCGCCGACTCGTCTTTGGACTCGAATCGATGCAGGAACGTCTGCGCGGACTCTTCACACTCGCGAACCAGCGACTGTCGTTCTTGGGCGCCGATTCAGAGGCGACCCCGCTCGGGTCTGGTGTCACACCCGCGATGATTGAGGCCGGTGAGGTCGAGGTTGAGCGACTTCGTGCGGCCATTGTTGAGGCCGAAGACGCGTGGCGGGCATCCGGAGAATCGACGACCTCGGCGCGCGCTCGGCTCGATGAGATTGACGAACACATTTCCGCGCAATCGGCGCTCGTGGCCGCCTACGACCTCGAGGTGAACACGTTGCGCGGTCGACGCGAGGCGGCGGATGCCCGACTCACTTCCGTGCGTTCCGAGATGGAACGCCAGCAAATCGCGATTGACGCCGCTCGCGATCGCGCACGTCACGCACACGAATCACTGGCGCTCGCCGAAACCGAGTCGGTGAGTGACGCCGGCGCCACCGCGCTTAACGAAGCGTACGAACAGGCTCAGCGTGACGTCACCGCGGCGGATGCCCTGCTTGACGAACTGCGCGACTCCCTGCATTCGCTCGAACGTGAACGAGACTCACTGCAGGGCCGCACGGGTGCACTCTCGATGGCACTCGACCAACGGGACGGTTCGACGGCAGTTGTGGCCGCCAAGATTGCCGGCATTCGCGGACTCGTGGCCGAGCACGTTCACATCACGCCCGGATTCGAAACGGCAATCGCCGCGGCGCTCGGGTCACTCTCCGACGCTGTGCTCGCCGACAACCTGGACGCCGGTCTCGCCGCCATGGCCGACGCACGTTCGGGCGACCTCGGCCGCGTCGAACTCGTGGTGGCATCCGGGGGCGGAAGTGTTTCCGGCTCCACGCCCGCCATCGCGGGGTTGACGCCGGCGGTCGACGTGGTGAACGCACCCGACGGAGTCATCGCGCTGCTACGTAACACGCTCATTGCTGACGACGTGGCCGCTGCGCGCGCCGCGTGGATGGGCGCCTTGTCCAAAACGACCGACGACGTGACCGTCATCACCCGCGACGGCGACGTGCTCACCCGGCACGTGTTGCGTGGTGGCTCGGCCAAGAAGCAGAGCCGCATCGAACTTGTGGCCGAGCGCGATGCCGCCGCCACTCGACTCGACGAGGTCGTGACCGCGATCGACGCGTCGCGCTTTGCCCTTGCCGATCAACGCGGAACCGCCGAGGTGTCCAAGGAACGCTCGGCTGCCGCGCTCAAGGCGTTGCGCGACTTTGACGCCCAACTCGCTGCGCGCAGTGAGGCATTGAACCGTGCGCGCGTTCAGGCCGAGGCGGCGGATGCCGAACTCGCGCGTATCGAAGAAGGACTCGCGGCAACCGAGGCACAGCTCGCGCAAGCCCAGGCCGACGCTGAGTCCGCCGCCGCCGATGTGACGGCGCGCGAATCGCAGCCGCGCCCCGTGCTCGACGCGGGAGCCCGCGACGGGGCACTCGCCGAGCTCGAGCGACTGCGTGAGTCCGAGGTGCAGGCACGACTCGACCTCGAGACCGCACGTGAGCGCGTGCGTGCCGAAGAACTGCGCGTCGAGAGTTTGCGTCAACAACTTGAGGCCGACCGCCAGGCTGCGGAGGAGACGGCACGACGAATGGTCATTCGTCGTCGTCAGATGGAATCGGCTACCGCGGTGACCGAAGACCTTCCCGCGGTCCTCGCGTCGATTGATCGCTCCGTGAGCGAAGCTCGAGTCGTGCTCGCCCAACGTGAGGCAGACCGCACGCAGCTCAACGAAAAGCTCTCGGAGCTTCGCCGCCAAGAGTCGACGCTGCGTGAGCGCCTCGCACAGATCACCGAAAACGTGCACGGTCTCGAACTGCAGATTTATGAAAAGAAGATGCAGCTCTCGAGCCTGCTCGAACGCGCGGCGGGCGAACTCGGTCTTGACGAAGACGTACTCGTCGCCGAATACGGCCCCGACGTCGAGATCACTATTGCCAGCGACTCGTCGAGTGATGTCACACCCGGCGGCGACGAGGGTGAGTCGCTCCCATCCACGAAGCCGTATGTTCGCGCCGAACAACAGGAGCGCCTGGTGCGAGCAGAGCGCAAGATTTCGCAGCTGGGTCGGGTCAACCCACTTGCCCTCGAAGAATTCGCCGCGCTCGAGCAACGCCACCAGTTCTTGACCGAACAGCTCAAGGACCTCGACAACACGCGCAAAGACCTCATGACCATCATCGACGAGGTCGATTCAACGATGCAGTCGGTGTTCGCCTCGGCCTTCGACGACGTGCAACGCGCTTTTGCGACCGTGTTCCCGATCCTCTTCCCGGGCGGACAGGGCAGCATTTCACTCACGAATCCCGATGACATGCTCACCACGGGTATCGACGTCATGGTCAAGCCGGCGGGCAAGAAGATCGATCGATTGTCGCTGCTGTCGGGTGGTGAGCGATCCCTGGCGGCCGTCGCGTTCCTGGTGGCCATCTTCAAGGCGCGCCCCAGCCCGTTCTACATCCTCGACGAGGTGGAGGCCGCCCTCGATGACGCCAACCTCGGGCGTCTGCTCGCCATCTTTGAGGAGCTGCGTTCCTCGAGTCAGTTGATTGTCATCACGCACCAGAAGCGCACGATGGAGATCGCCGATGCGCTCTACGGTGTGTCGATGCGTCAAGATGGCGTCTCGGCCGTTGTCGGCCAACGCGTCGGACAGAAAACCGACGAGCCCGTTTCGTCCTAACGCGCGCTCATCGCTAATAGGTTGGTCGCATGGCATCTAAGTGGTCGCTGGGCTCGAAGCTCGCTGGCATGTTTGGTCGCGCCAAAATTGACGATGCGACATGGGATGACCTCGAGGCCACATTGCTCACCGCCGACTTCGGCCCTGACGTCACAGAGCAAATCATTGAGCAAATGCGCGAACGGGTTGCCAAAACGGGAGTGACCGACGCTGACGACGTGGTGCGCCTATTGCGCGAACTTCTCGAAGAGCGTCTCGCCAAGTTCGACACGACTCTCAAATTGAGCGAACGTCCCGCCGTCATTCTTGTCGTGGGCGTGAACGGCGTTGGCAAGACCACGACGATTGGCAAGCTCGCCAAATTCATCGCCGGCGCCGGGCGTTCGGTGGTCGTCGGTGCCGCCGACACGTTTCGCGCCGCGGCCGTCGACCAGCTCGCGACCTGGGCGCAGCGCGCCGGAGTCGAGGTCGTGAGACCACAGAGCGATGGCCAGGACCCCGCATCCGTCGCCTTTCAGACCGTCGAATTTGCCAAGAACAATGGCACCGAGATTGTTATCGTCGACACGGCCGGTCGCTTGCAAACTAAGAGCGGTCTGATGGATGAGCTGACCAAGATCCGCCGCGTCATCGAGAAGCAGGTGCCGATCTCCGAGGTGTTGCTCGTGCTCGACGCCACCACGGGTCAGAACGGGCTCGCGCAGGCCGACGCGTTTCTCGAGCACGCGGGTGTGACCGGACTCGTGTTGACCAAACTCGACGGCTCGGCCAAGGGCGGCTTTGTGGTGGCGGTGCAGGAGCGCACGGGCATCCCGGTCAAGCTCGTTGGCACGGGTGAAGGCTTAGGCGACCTTGCCGGCTTCAACCCGGTCGCGTTCGCTGCTCAACTGGTCGAGTAATCGAGCTCGTCGAATAGGCTTGACGCGTTATGGCCACCTTTTCAGACCTCAGTTCTCGGTTAACCGATTCCCTCAAGAACCTTCGCGGTAAGGGCAAGCTGTCGGCCGCCGACGTCGACGGAACCGTTCGTGAGATTCGCCGCGCTCTGCTCGATGCTGACGTCTCGCTCGATGTGGTCAAGGAGTTCACCGGGCGGGTGCGCGAGCGCGCACTCGGTGATGACGTCAGCAAGGCCCTGAACCCGGCCCAGCAGGTGGTTCAAATCGTCAACGACGAACTGGTCACGATTCTCGGTGGTGAGCAGCGTCGACTCGAGTTCGCCAAGAAGCCACCGACGGTCATCATGTTGGCTGGATTGCAGGGTGCCGGTAAGACGACGCTCGCGGGCAAGCTCGCAAAGTACTTGGCCAAAGACAAGCACACGCCTCTTCTCGTCGCGTGTGACCTCCAACGCCCCAACGCCGTCAATCAGTTGCAAGTTGTCGGCGAGAAGGCCGGGGTCGCCGTGTTTGCGCCCGAGCCCGGCAACGGCGTGGGGGATCCGGTCAAGGTGGCCAAGCAGTCGATCAAGTACGCGACCGACAAGGTCTACGACGTAGTCATCATCGATACGGCCGGTCGACTCGGCGTCGACGCCGAACTCATGAAGCAGGCATCCGACATTCGCAAGGCCACCGACCCCGATGAGGTGCTGTTCGTCATCGACGCGATGATTGGTCAGGATGCGATTGCCACGGCAAAGGCGTTCCAAGAGGGTGTCGATTTCACGGGTGTCGTGCTGTCCAAGCTCGACGGTGACGCCCGTGGTGGTGCCGCGTTGTCGGTCGTCTCGGCAACCGGTCGCCCGATCCTCTTCGCCTCGACGGGGGAGGGGCTCGATGAATTCGAGCCGTTCTACCCCGACCGCATGGCCAGCCGAATTCTTGACCTCGGTGACATTCTTACCCTCATCGAGCAGGCGCAAGAGGCGTTCGACGCCGACGAGGCCACCAAGATGGCCGAGAAGTTCAAGAGCGACACGTTCACGCTCGATGACTTCTTGGGTCAGATGCAACAGCTCAAGAAAATGGGCTCGCTGAAGAGCATGATGGGCATGTTGCCCGGCGCCGGCAAGATGAAGGAGCAACTCGACAACTTCGACGAGCGCGAGATCACCCGCACCGAAGCAATCATTCAATCGATGACTCCCGCCGAGCGGGCGAACACCAAACTCCTCAATGGGTCACGTCGCTTGCGCATCGCCAAGGGTGCGGGCATGACCGTGACCGATGTCAACGCGCTCGTAAATCGATTCGAGCAGGCCGCCAAGATGATGAAGACCGTGGCCAAGGGTGGCGTTCCGCAGGTTCCCGGCATGGGACCAATGGGCGGACTCGCTCACGGCAAGGGCCGCTCGGCCACTCCGGCCAAGAAGAAGGGCTCCAAGTCGGGCAACCCGGCCAAACGCGCCGCCGAAAACGCCGGACTCGTCACGTCGAGTGGCGCGTCGGGGTCCTCCGGTGCCGGCTTCGGACTCGGCGCGGGCAAGCCTGGTGGTCCGACACCCGAAGAGTTGGATGCGCTGCAGAAGTTCCTCGGCAAGGGCTAACGCACTCGATTCGCGCCGAGCACGCAATCTCTGGCAGACTAGGGAGTCGCGTTCCTCTTCAAGACCGACCCTCTAATCAGTCTTGTCGAGCGAATCCATCAGAGCTTCCGCTGCGAAAGCGTCCCCACGTTTCGCGGCCTCGTTCACCACACCAAAGACTCACAGGAGAATTGTGGCTGTCAAAATCCGTTTGAAGCGTCTCGGCAAGATTCGCTCGCCCCACTACCGCATCGTCGTCGCCGACTCGCGCACCAAGCGCGACGGTCGTGTGATCGAAGAAATCGGTCTGTACCACCCCACCGAGAACCCCTCGTACATCAAGGTTGACTCGGAGCGCGCGCAGTACTGGCTCAGCGTCGGTGCCCAGCCGACCGAGCAGGTTGCCGCCATCCTCAAGCTCACCGGTGACTGGGGACAGTTCAAGGGTGACAAGAACGCCAAGAGCACCGTTGCGGTTGCGGAGCCCAAGGCTGCCTTCACGCTCGACGACAAGAAGAAGCCCGTGCTTCGTCCCAAGTCGGAGAAGCCGGTTGCCAAGGCCGAAACGATCGAAGAGGCTGTCGTTGACGCCGTCATCGCCGAGGCTGTTGCTGAGGAGATCGTCGAAGAGGCCATCGCTGAGGCAGTTGCTGAAGAGATCGTCGAAGAGGCCGCTGCCGAAGCCGCTGGCGAAGAGCAGGCCTAACCACTCATGCTCGCTGCCGCACTCGCTCACCTCGTCAAGGGTCTCGTTGAGCACCCCGACGACGTTGCCGTTGTGGCGCGTGACACTAATCGTGGCGAGGTCCTTGAGGTTCGCGTGAACCCCGAGGACCTCGGCCGCGTTATCGGCCGAGCAGGCCGTACGGCGAAATCGTTGCGTTTGGTCATCAACGCACTCGCCAAGGGACGTAACGTGCGTGTCGACATCGTCGACACCGACGCGTAGATGCCCAAAGATGATCGTCCGGCGCAACTTCGCGTCGGTCGTCTGACCAAAGCGCACGGTCTCAAGGGCGCTATCAAACTCGAGCTCTATACCGACGAGCCCGACAAGCGCTTCGTGCCCGGCGCCGTTTTCTCGCTCCAGGTTCCCGAAACGTCGCCGTGGTTTGGCAAGACCATCGAGTTTGCCGAACTGCGTTGGTACAACGGCCACCCGGTCGGGTTCTTTCAGGGTGTGGACGACCGCACGGCCGCCGAGTCACTCATCAAGGCGATTCTCTGGATGGACCACGACGACTCAGCTCTGCCCGATGAAAAAGATGCGTGGTACGACCACCAACTCACCGGACTCGATGTGCTGCGCGATGGAATCAAGGTGGGCACCGTCGCGCGCGTTGATCACTTTCCGGCCCAAGATCTGCTCATTGTGGCGACGCCCGGCGGTGAGGTGATGGTGCCGTTCGTGAAGGCCATCGTGTCGGGCGTTGATCTCGACGCGAAGACCGTCACCGTGACGCCGCCCCTCGGTCTCTTCGAAGAACTTCCAGATGAGCCGAGCGAACCTCAGACCCCGGATGATGCCACCTCCGATGCCGGCGATTCCGGCGGATCCGCGAGCGACTAGTCGTGCGCTTCGACATCGTCACGATTTTTCCCGAGTTCTTCGAGGTGCTCGACATCTCGTTGCTGGGAAAGGCCCGAGCCAACGGGGTGGTGGAATACAGCATCCACGACCTTCGTGACTTCACGCACGATAAGCACCGCACCGTCGACGACACTCCCTATGGCGGCGGGGCCGGCATGGTCATGAAGCCGGAACCGTGGGGCGACGCCATCGACGCGTTCGCGACGGACGACACGGTCGTGGTGGTTCCCTCACCAGCGGGCGAGCCATTCACGCAGGCCATGGCTCGCGAATTTGCCGCTGCGCCTCGGTTGCTCTTTGCATGTGGGCGCTACGAAGGCATCGACCAGCGCGTTGTCGACCACTTTTCGACGCGGATGCGCGTGCGCGCCGTTTCGCTCGGCGACTATGTGCTCAACGGAGGTGAGGTTGCCGCACTCGCCATCATCGAGGCGGTCGCCCGACTCGTGCCGGGTGTCGTCGGAAACCCCGAGTCGCTCGTCGAGGAGTCGCACGAAGACGGCCTGCTCGAATATCCCAGCTACACCAAGCCTCAAGAATGGCGCGGTCTCGAGGTGCCACCCGTGCTGTTGAGCGGCAATCACGCCGCGATTGCCGCGTGGCGGCGCGAGCAGCAGGTGCAACGAACGCGCGACGTGCGTCCCGATCTGCTGCCCGATTAGGTTCACCCGCGCACGCATGCCAAAATAGGAAAGTTGTCGCGTCATCGGGCATTTGATTCTGCTATAGGGGAATTGATCTGCTGCCCGCGAGTGACACTCATTCATCACCCACGTACCCGTGCCACGACCTGTAGCGAGCACAGAGAGCGAAGAAATCATGCACAAGCTTGACGCCGTCGACGCAGCCAGTCTGCGCAGCGACATCCCCGAGTTCCGCGCCGGAGACACCGTCAAGGTCCACGTGAACATCATCGAAGGTAACCGTTCACGTATCCAGGTTTTCCAGGGCGTTGTCATCGGTCGTTCCGGTGAAAGCGTTCGCGAGACGTTCACCGTTCGTAAGGTGAGCTTCCAGGTCGGCGTCGAGCGTACCTTCCCGGTTCACTCGCCGATCATCGACCACATCGAGGTCGTCACCCGCGGTGACGTGCGTCGCGCCAAGCTCTACTACTTGCGCGACCTCCGTGGTAAGAAGGCAAAGATCAAGGAGAAGCGCGACTTCTAAGTCGACTTGCTCGAGCAAGAACCCCTGACCTCGCGGTTGGGGGTTCTTCATTTGTGGGCCGACAGAATTCGTGTCCACAGGGATTTCGCAACTACGCGACTCGTAGGATAGTGCGGTGACGACTTCCGCCCCGCAGCGCAGCCTCGGGTCTTCTCTGCTCGGTTTCGTGCGGGATGTGGTGGTGATTCTTGCGATCGCCATCGTCGTGTCGTTCGTCGTTAAGACCTTTCTGATTCGCTCGTTCTTTATTCCGTCGGCATCGATGCAAAACACGTTGCTCGCGCCCGATCCCTCGATTGGTCGCGAAGCAGACCGGGTAATCGTCAACGAGCTCGTGCCCGATGTCATGCCGATTTCTCGGGGCGACATCGTGGTCTTCCGCGATCCGGGCGGCTGGTTACCCGCATCGGCCACGCCCGCGGTGACCAACCCGATTCAGGCGGGCGCGGAGTGGCTCCTGTCGCTGTTCGGCCTCGCGTCGCCCGACAGCAACGAGCACCTCATCAAACGTGTGATCGGTTTGCCGGGCGACACCGTCGTGTGTTGCACACCCACGGGCGAATTGACGGTCAACGGCACTCCCATCATCGAGCCGTACATCAACCCGAACACCGAGGGCCGCGCGTCCGCCGTCGATTTCTCCGTGACGATTCCCGATGGCGCCCTGTGGGTCATGGGTGACAATCGCAACAACTCGGCCGACTCACGGTTCCACCCGGATCAACCGGGTCACGGGTTTGTCGGAATCGACGACGTTGTCGGCCGCGCTTTCGTGATTAGTTGGCCCATCAGTCGCTGGTCCTGGTTGTCAAACTATCCCGAGGTATTCCAAGACGTTCCGACTCCGCCGGCGTTGCCCGCCGGTTTCGAGTCCACGCCCACGGTCGCTCCGCGCACCTAACCGCCGGTGGTTATTGAGGCGACGCGCGAGTTCGAACTCGAACTGCTCGGTTCGGGCGCATCCCTCGTCATCGGAATGGACGAAGTGGGACGCGGGGCCATCGCCGGACCCGTCACGGTCGGCGTGTGCGTAGTGTCGATTCAGACGGCGGATGCGCCGCCCGGGCTGCGCGATTCAAAACTCCTGTCACCCGCTCGGCGTGAGGCCCTCGTCCCGCTCGTTCGCGAGTGGGCTCCCGTGGCGTGCGGCTCGGCCTCCGCGGCCGAGATTGACGAACTCGGCATTAGCGCGTGCTTGGGACTCGCGGGGAAGCGCGCGCTCATCGCACTGCACGAGTCCGGGGTGCGCGTAGGCGAGGCGGTTGTGTTGCTTGACGGCAGCCACAACTGGTTGACCCCGGCACTGTCGAGCCCCCTGCGCGTTGTCACGCGCACGAAAGCCGATCGCGATTGCGCGGTCGTTGCCGGCGCATCCGTGATGGCCAAAGTCGAACGAGACGCCGTGATGATTGCGTTGGGTTCGCAGCTGCCCGGTTACGGCTGGGAGGGAAACAAGGGATACGGCTCCGCCGGTCATTTCGAGGCGATTTCGTCGCTCGGCCCCACGGATCATCATCGCCGCACGTGGCTGCACGCGACGCCGGGGGTAGGATTACCTCACAATGGATGACGAAGATTACGACGACTTTGAGCGCGACGCCGAACTGGCGCTGTACAAGGAATACCGCGATGTGGTCGGGCAGTTTAAGTACGTCATCGAAACGGAACGACGCTTTTACCTCGCCAACGAGGTAGACCAAAAGCGCATCGACACCGCCACCGACTTCTACTTCGAACTCACGATGACCGATGTGTGGGTGTGGGACATTTACCGCCTCGACCGTTTCGTGAAGAGCGTCAAGGTGCTCACGTTCAAAGACGTGAACATCGAAGAGCTCACCAGCCGCGAGTTTGAGCTGCCGAAAGAACTCGCGCTCGACGAGTAGTTTTCACAATCCCGCCATCACTCAACAGGGGTGATTTGGCCGGGCCGTGAACATTCGCGGGCTTCCGGCGTGCTCCGTGGCCACGCACCCGTGACACTCCTCTGCGGAGGTGGTGCGCATGGGCAATCAGGCACTCGGAGCGCGCGGGGAAAACGAGGCGGTGCGGTTCCTCGCGACGCGGGGCTTCGTCATCCTCGATCGAAACTGGCGAGCTTCGTTCGGCGAACTCGACATCGTGGCAAAAGAAGGCACGTCCCTCGTGTTTGTCGAAGTCAAGGCGCGGTCCTCGCTCAAGTTTGGTCACCCGTTTGAGGCCGTCACGGCGGCAAAGATTGCAACAATTCGCAAGCTGGCCCGCGCGTGGTGTGCGGCGCATCCGCTGACCACCGGCAGTCTTCGAATCGACGTGGTGTCCGTGCTGTTCGACGCCCCGAATTCTGCGCGCGTCGAGCACCTACGCGGAGTCTTCGCGTGAGCCTCGGTCGGGCCCGCAGCATTGCGCTTGTGGGTCTCACCGGCGTACCCATTGACATCGAAGTCGATGTCGTCAGTGGACTGCCTGCGATTCGTCTCGTGGGGTTGGCCGACCGCGCGGTAAACGAGGCCATCGACCGGGTGCGCTCGGCGGTGACGAATTCGGAATTCGCGTTCCCGGCTCAACGAGTCACCATCTCCCTGTCGCCCGCTGCGTTGCCCAAGAGCGGTTCGACGTTTGACCTCCCCATCGCTATGGCGTGCCTCGCCTCCCTGGGGCTCGCGTCGGCCGAGGCCATGGTCAACACGGTGTTCATTGGTGAACTTGCGCTGGATGGTCGACTCCGACCCACCGCGGGAATCCTGCCCGCGGTGCTGGCGGCCCGCACGCTCGGCATCGGCCGTGTCGTTGTTCCTCGGGCGAATCTGGCTGAAGCGCAGCTCGTTTCGGGTATCACTGTCGTGGGCGTCTCGTCCCTTCGTGAGGCCGTCGAGCCGGGTCATGTCGACGCACAGGCGATTCTGCATGCCGATGAGGTCGACGTGGTGGTCGACTCTGTGGCACGAAATTTCGATCTTTCTGACGTGATTGGCGTCGAAACGGCGGTCGAGGCACTCGTCGTTGCGGCGGTCGGCGGCCACAACCTTTTCATGGTGGGACCGCCGGGCGCGGGCAAGACGATGCTCGCGAGTCGACTTTCGGGAATCTTGCCACCGCTGACCGAGGAGGAGGCACTCGAGGTTGCGGCCATCCAGTCGCTCGTTGAGGGTGCTCGGCGACGAGTCGACCTCGACCGCGCGCCGCCGTTTCAAGCACCCCACCACACGCTCAGCGCGGCGGGAATGGTTGGCGGCGGCGCCGGCGTCGCTCGACCCGGTGTTGCGGTGCGTGCTCATCGGGGAGTCCTGTTTCTTGACGAGGCCCCCGAATTCGCGACGAACGTGCTCGACTGCCTTCGTCAGCCACTCGAATCGGGTCGAATCTCGTTGCATCGGGCCGCATTTACCGTCGAGTTTCCCAGTGCCTTTCAACTCGTTCTCGCGGCAAATCCCTGCCCGTGCGGTCAGTCTGCCTCGGGAAACGACGTCAGGTGCGAATGCACCGGCGTGCAGCGTCGGCGATATCTCGCCCGCCTATCGGGACCCCTCATGGATCGCGTCGATTTGCACGTGACGGTGCCCCGCACGACGGTCGCGCTGCGCAGCGAACTCACGTCGACAATCACTTCGGCGAATGCCCGCGCCCGCGTCACGGCTGCACGCGCCGCCGCCGTCGAGCGGTGGGGCATTGGTGGCAACGCTCGAGTGCCCGGCACCGTTCTTCGTGGCAAACGGTATCGACTGGCCGCCCGGGAGACGGCTCCCATCGACATTGCTTTACGGCGAGGTGACATCACGATGCGCGGCTACGACCGCGTTCTGCGCGTCGCCTGGTCGCTTGCCGACCTCGACGGCGTCACCACACCCAACGCCAGCCACATCGGTCGCGCGTTGTATTTCAGAAAGGGAATCAACCAATGACCTCACCCGTGCACAGCCCGCTCCTCGAGCGCGTGATGAACCTCTCTGCGGTGTCGGACTTACGGGCTGCGGCGCCCACGTTCGATGACGATTTTCATGCGGCGGACATCGCCGCACGAATGGTGTGGTCGAGCGTCGTCGAGCCGGGCGATCGCGTGGCGCACCAGCTCATTGGCGTGTTGGGGCCTGCCGGCGCCCTGCGTTGGCTCGAAGTCGGTGAGAAGGTGGCGATTGACCTACCCGACCCCGCCGACCTACCCGACCCCGCCGACCTACGCGAAGGCAGGTCGCGATGGTCGGCGCGGCTAGAGGCGGGCAACGTTGTCGCGCAACTGGAGGCAGCGGCACGAGTGGGTGCGCAGGTTGTGATTCCGGGAGACGACGTGTGGCCGCCGGGCTTGTGCGACCTGGGGAACCACGCGCCGCACGCCCTGTGGGTGCGCGGAGACCAGACCACCCTGCAGCGCCTCACCCGATCAATCGCGATGGTCGGGGCGCGGGCATCCACCGGGTATGGCGAACACGTGACGATGGAACTTGTCTCCGGCCTAGTCGGTCGGCATTTCACCATCGTGTCGGGAGCGGCCTACGGCATCGACGGCATGGCGCACCGGGCAGCCCTCGCCGATGAGGGTGACACAATCGCGGTGCTCGCCGGTGGCATCGATCGGCTCTATCCGAGCGGACACGATGCACTCTTGCAACGCATCATCGCTATGGGAGCCGTCGTCACCGAAATGCCACCGGGATTCTCACCGACGAAATGGCGCTTCCTGCAACGAAACCGGCTCATCGCGGCGATGACGCGGGCCACTGTCGTCGTCGAGGCCGGATGGCGTTCGGGCTCGCTCAACACGGCCCACCATGCTGTGCAGCTCGGCCGCCCGCTGGGCGTGGTACCCGGCCCGGTCACGTCGGCGTCGTCGGCCGGGTGTCATCGACTCCTCCGCGAGGAGCCCGCCACGTGCGTGACCACATCCGAGGAGATTGTTGAGTTGATTGACGGATTCGGCACGCGTGAATCCGATGCGCTTGAAGACCTGAGTCCGGGTGAGCAACGCGCCTTGGATGCCCTCAGTGACCGTGCCCGCTCGGTGACGGAGCTCGCGGTCTCGAGCGGAATGGCGCCACTCGATGTGCAGAGTGCCCTGGGCCTGCTCGATATTCGTCGACTCGTGGAACAGACACCCACCGGTTGGCGTCGCCGACGAGCGTGAACGTCAAAATTGGCTGATCGGGGTCTGTGACGGACTCCTATACTGACGGCATGAATCTCCCCACCGCTGTGGAGCTGGCAACCGCTGTTCGCACTGGAAAGCTGACCGCCGTTGAGGCGACGACGGCAGCACTGAGTCGGCTCAACGAATATGACGCTCGACTTGGCGCGTTTCAGGTGGTCAGAGCAGAGCGGGCGCTCGCCGAGGCCGCCGCGGTGGATGCCCGTAAAGATCGGAAGTCACTGCCCCTCGCGGGTGTGCCCATCGCCATCAAAGACAACATTCCTGTTGCCGGGGAGCCGCTTCGCGACGGCTCGGCGGCGACCAGTCCTGATGCGTCGACGTCTGATCACGAGGTCGTCGCTCGCCTTCGCGCCGCCGGTGCGATTGTCATCGGACTCACTCGAGTTCCCGAGCTCTGTGTCTTTGGAACGACCGACTCCGTATTCGGCGTGAGCCGTAACCCATGGAACACTGACCGCACGCCGGGTGGATCGTCGGGAGGCTCGGCCGCCGCCGTGGCGGCGGGCATCGTTCCCATTGCGCACGGGAATGACGGCATGGGCTCGATCCGTGGTCCGGCGGGTAACTGTGGCCTCTTTGGGCTCAAGCCCGGTGCGGGTGTCGTGCCGTCGAATATCGGCTTCGATTCGTGGGGTGGCATGAGCGAGAACGGCCCCCTCACGACAACCGTCGCTGACGCTGCTGCGATGCTTTCCGTCATGGCAAACCGACCCGAGCTCGCCGACCCCGTCGAACCCTCACAGCCCCTGCGCATCGCGATTGCGGCTGGTGAACCGTCGGTGCTCGTGAAGCTCGACCCCGAATGGCGGCGGGGCCTCACCGAGACGGCAGAGGCGCTTCGCGCACTCGGGCACATCGTGACCGAGACAAAATTCCCCTACGACCCGAACCCGCTGCCACTGCTGACCCGCTGGTTCGCGGGAACCGCAGACGATGCGCGCGGTCTCGACCCGGCACTGTTGAACCCGCGAACGCGCACGCACGCCCGTCTCGGAAGATTCTCTCGCCGGGTAGGACTGGTGGGCTCGGCGCCAGTCGATCGGTCACGCGCCACCGTCACCGCGTTCTTCGAGGATTATGACCTGCTCCTCACCCCGACGCTCGCGCAGTCGGGCCCCGAAGCCCTGTTGTGGTCGAAGCGCAGCTGGTCTGCAAACCTCGCGTCGAACATCCGCTACGCGCCGTACCAGTCGACGTGGAACCTGCTCGGCTGGCCGTCGGCAAGCGTTCCCGCGGGCTGGCACGCACGCGACAACGTGCCACTTGGCGTGCAGATTGTTGCACCCCCGCATGCGAATGCAGCCGGAGAAGCGATGATTCTCAGTCTCGCCCTGCAGCTCGAGCGCGTTCGGCCGTGGCCTCGGATTGCGCCGGGTTTCGCGGGGTAACCAGGCGAAACTGTTGACACGCTCGCGTTTTGCCTCTCACCGCGCGCGAGTGCGATTAGATGATGGCGTGAGACTGGATGCGGCACTCGAGCGTTTCGTGCGGCACCTGCGCGCCGAGCGCGGACTTTCCGCGCACACAGTCACGGCCTATGACTCCGACCTGCGGGCTCTCGTGGAGTTTCTCGAAAACTCCGCGTCGCCCGCCTCAGGGGACGTGCGCCAACTCACCCTCGACACGTTGCGCGACTGGCTCTGGCGCGAGTCGCAGCGCGGTCTGTCGAACAAGAGCTTGGCGCGACGCACGTCGAGCGTGCGTGGCTTCACGGCGTGGCTCACCCGCACGGGTGAATGCGACGCCGATTGTGGTCTGCGTCTCAAAAGCCCGAAGCCGGGTTCGAGCCTGCCACGCGTGCTGACGCTCACCACCATCGCGGATGTTCTCGGCGAACTCGAATCGCTCGCAGCTGACGATGACCCCGTGGCGATTCGAAACCTGGCCATCGTCGAGTTGCTCTACGCCTCGGGCATTCGGGTCAGCGAGCTGAGCGGACTCGACATCGGAGACGTCAACCTCGACGATCACCTGCTTCGCGTCACGGGTAAGGGATCGAAAGAACGCATTGTGCCGTTTGGCATTCCGGCGGCAACGGCCATGCGTCGCTACCTCTCCGACGCTCGCCCGAAATTGATTGTGGATGCGCCCCACGAGCCCGCCGTTTTTGTCGGCGCTCGGGGCGCCCGGGTGAACGTGCGCACGGTCTACCAACTTGTCGCTTCCCTGCTCGCGGAGTTGCCCGGGGACGGCCCCATCGGCCCACACACGTTGCGCCACACTGCGGCCACTCACGTACTCGATGGCGGTGCCGACCTGCGCATCGTGCAAGAGATGCTCGGCCATTCGAGTCTGGCGACGACACAGGTCTACACCCACGTCTCCAAAGAGCGACTCAAAGAGTCGTATGAGCGAGCGCACCCGCGAGCGTAGGGCCGTCACCCCACGGTTTCAGTACGGCTCCCGGCATGCGCTCAAGGAGTACCCGCGGAGACACATACTCGCCGGCGTAGCGCGCACCAAGGTGCACGCACGAACACACGTGCGATGAATCCCACACAATTTCGGGCTCCACGACGACTCCGACGATGTCGCCCGCTGCGACCCGGTCACCCGGTGCAACCGTGCCCCGCACCGGTTCGAGCGTCGACACGACGTCGTTCTCGTGTTCAATCGTGATGACCCCGCGCCCGGCAACCTCGCCAACAAACAAGACGTGACCTTCGGCGGGGGATCGCACGGGGGTGCCGTCGGCCACGGCGATATCGATTCCGCGGTGGCCCCGCCCGTACTCGCTGGTGGGAGCTCGGAATTCACGAATGACGGGATGCGGCGCATCCACGGGCCAACGCCACGAATTACTCAATACGCCAGCGCGCGCGGCGTCGGACTGAATCAGGCTGACGACGCCAACGCTCACGACGACCATTCCGACGAGAGCGATTGCACAGACTGTCAGAGATGTTCGTGTTCGTGACCGCACAGGCATGTGCGCACATTGCCAGACGCGGGAAGGTTAGCTTCCGTGCTCCGCGGCGTACTGTGCAAACATCTCTTCCTCGCGATGTTTGTGGGGATAGAAGAGCCAGGTCAGGGCCGCGCCGAGAATCATGGCGATGATTCCCGCGAGGTAGGCGGCATCTGACCCATCCAAGAATGATTGGCGAGCGGCGGCCACAATGGCGTCCTGATACTGCGGGTATTCCTTGGCGACGTCGGCCGCGCTGCCGAAGGAGGCCCGGAGCTGATTGCCGATCGCGGTCGTGATTTGCGCCTGCACGTTGGCTGGCGCGTTCGCAATGCCGGCCGCCACCGATGCCGCGTACGACGCCCCGAGAATCGCGCCGAGCAGCGACTGCATAATCGCGCCACCAAGGTCTCGCTGCAGGTCGCCCGTTCCCGAGGCCATACCAACCCGCGTGACGGGTACCGATGCTGTGAGGGAGTGCGACGCCGGGGTGCCGGCAATTCCGACGCCCGCGCCGATAAAGGCGTACGACACAATGACGGCCGCGAGGGGAGTCTCGGTCGTCCAGAGCAGGTACATCAACACGAAGCCGACCGTGCAAAGGGCGAAGCCAATCAAGAGAGTCGACCGTGAACCTAATCGCGCAATAAGGGAGCTTGAGAACGGTGCAGCGACCACCATGGCAATGACGCACGGCAAAATCGCCATGCCCGCCTCGAGGGTGTTGTAGTCCATGACGTTTTGCAAGAACTGCTGACCGATGAACATCGCGCCCATCAGAGAACCAAAAACGATGATTCCCGACACCGCGGCCACCCAGAAAGTTGCCCGACGCGCATAGCGAAGGTCAAATAACGGCTCACCCGCCGTGGCCTGTCGCCAGAAGAACCCGACGCCCGCGACGACGGCGATTCCCAACGTCACGAAACCGGTGAGTGCCTCATCCGGCAAGCTGACAAAATTAATGCCGAGCACGAGTGCCCCAACGAAGACGGCCGACAGAACCCCGCCGACGTGATCCACTTTTTCTGTCGTTTCGTTGACGTGTGCGGGAACCTCTTTCCACACCAGATAAATGGCAGGCAACGCAAACGGAATTGCGATCACGAAAGCCCAGCCCCACGGGGCAAACATCAAGATTGCCCCGGCGAGAAGAGGGGACATCGCCGACATCGCGGCACCTAGCGCGGACCACAACGCAATGGCGCGCGTTCGCGCCGAACCAGACCACAGCGCCGTAATGAGTGCCAGCGTCGTGGGGTAGGCCATGCCGGCGGCGAAACCGCCCAACAGGCGCGAGATTGCGAGGATCTCCACGCTCGGTGCCAGCGCCGACATGATTGCGGCAGGGATGCCCAATATGAGACCCAGCAGCAACATGTTCTTGCGCCCGTAGCGGTCGCCGATCGCGCCGAGGTAGAGAACGGTCGCGGCGAGACCGAGGGAGAATCCCATGGCAACCAGGTTGAGTCCGGTCTGCGTTGCTCCCAGGTCTTCACCGATTTGCGGAAGCCCAACGTTCGCAACAGCGAGATTCATGTTGGCGACTCCTGCGCCAAGAATCAGGGCGGTGAGAATGCGCCCAGATTTCACTGGAGTCGCGGCGGCGGTGCCGCGTCTTGCCGAGTTCGCAGTCATAACGCTCCCTACGGTACACTTTGAGCACGGCATCGGAAACGGCGCCGAATTCGCGTGCTCATCAGTTCCCGCGTTCACCCCATCGGTCGGATTTCCCTCGTGAAGTCCGCGGGGCCACGGGCGAGTACTAGGGCCTCACCCCGTCGGGGTGTGGCGACACAACCGCAAATTATGCGCAGTGCGTTGCGAACGCGTGTGCACAGAGTAAGGAATATGGCCATGGCCGTTGTAACTATTCGCCAGCTGCTCGACAGCGGCGTTCACTTTGGACACCAGACTCGTCGGTGGAATCCGAAGGTAAAGCGCTTCATTCTTGCCGAGCGCTCGGGCATTCACATCATTGACCTGCAGCAGTCGCTCGCGTTCATCGACAAGGCATATGAATTCGTGCGCGAAACCGTGGCACACGGGGGCACGATCCTGTTCGTCGGCACGAAGAAGCAGGCTCAAGAAGCTATCCGCAACGAGGCCCTCCGTGTTGGTCAGCCGTTCGTCAACGAGCGCTGGTTGGGTGGTCTCTTGACCAACTTCCAGACCGTGGGCAAGCGTCTCGCGCGTATGAAGGAACTCGAAGAGCTTGACTTCGAAGACGCCAGCAAGAGCGGCTTCACGAAGAAGGAACTCCTCATTAAGAAGCGTGAGCTCGACAAGTTGCACAAGAGCCTCGGTGGTATCCGCAACCTGACGAAGACGCCGAGCGCGATGTGGGTTGTTGACACCAAGAAGGAGCACCTCGCCATTGACGAGGCGCGCAAGCTGGGCATCCCCGTTATCGGAATTCTCGACTCGAACTGCGACCCCGACGAAATGTCATTCCCGATTCCGGGCAATGACGACGCCATTCGTTCAGTTGGACTTCTGACGCGCATCATCGCGGACGCCGTGGCCGAGGGTCTCATCGCTCGTCACCAGAAGCCGGAAGAGGGCGACAACGCCGAGCCGATGGCGGAGTGGGAGCGCGAACTGCTCGAGCAGGGCGCCGCTGCCGATGTCGCGGTTGCTGCGGCTGAGGTCGTTGCCGAGCCCGTCGCCGAGGTCGTTGCGGAAGCAGCTGCCGAGCCGGCCGCCGAGTAACTCACTTTTCGTACAAAGAATTTTCAAGGAGAAACGAAACTGATGGCTGATTTCAGTCTGGAAGACGTCAAGACCCTGCGCGAGCGCCTCGGCACCGGCATGGTCGACACCAAGAACGCGCTGGTTGAAGCGGGTGGTGACATGGAGAAGGCCGTTGAAATCCTTCGCCTCAAGGGCGCCAAGGGTAACGCCAAGCGTGCCGACCGGTCGACCGCGGAGGGTCTCGTTGCCACTCACGCAAGCGACACGCGTGCGACGATGATTGAACTCGCCTGCGAGACCGACTTCGTCGCGAAGGGTGACAAGTTCGTCGCCCTCGCTGACAAGGTGCTCGGTGCCGTTGTCGCTGCCAACGCAGACTCGGTTGACGCCGGTCTCGCTGCGAAGGTGGGCGACCAAACCGTTGCTGACCTCATCAACGACGAGGCCGCCATCATCGGTGAGAAGATCGAACTGCGTCGCGTTGCGGTCGTCGAAGGCGACAACATCGCCGTGTACATGCACCAGACGAGCAAAGATCTGCCCCCGCAGGTTGGCGTCATCGTGGCCTACTCCGGTACCGATGCCGCCGTCGCTCGGGGTGTCGCTATGCACATCTCGTTCGCCGACCCGCAGTACCTCACGCGCGACGATGTTCCGGCCAGTGAGGTCGAGAACGAGCGCAAGATTGTGACCGAAATCACGCGTCAAGAGGGCAAGCCGGAAGCACAGGTCGAGAAGATTGTGGAAGGTCGACTGTCGGCCTTCTTCAAGCAGGTTTCGCTGCTCGAGCAGGACTATGCGGCTGACGACAAGCAGAAGGTGTCGAAAGTCCTCTCCGACGCTGGCGTGACCGTTGTGGGCTTCGCTCGCTTCAAGGTTGGCGCCTAAGCACTATTCATCTCGATGACGTCGAGAAATTGTGGGCCCGGATGCGACTGCGCATCCGGGCCCACATCTTTGTGAACGCAAACTTGAGCCCATTCGGCGCGCCCGTGTTCCGCCATCGCCTATCGGCGGGGTAGTTTCGTAACTGCACCGCACGCACGTCTTGAGAGGTAAAACAATGACTCCCGCCACAACCCGACGTCGAGTTCTTCTCAAACTCTCGGGTGAAGCGTTTGGTGGGGGAGCGCTTGGCGTCAACCCCGACGTTGTGAGTCAGATTGCGCGCGAAATCGCCGAGGCCGCCAAAGACACCGAAATCGCCGTCGTCGTTGGCGGTGGCAACTTCTTTCGCGGCGCCGAGCTCTCGCAACGCGGCATGGATCGCTCGCGAGCTGACTACATGGGCATGCTGGGCACGGTGATGAATGCCCTCGCGCTGCAGGATTTTCTTGAACAAGCGGGTGCCCAACCTCGCGTTCAGTCTGCAATTTCGATGGCCCAGGTTGCCGAGCCCTATTTGCCCTTGCGCGCAATCCGTCACCTCGAAAAGGGTCGCGTGGTGATTTTCGGTGCTGGCGCTGGACTGCCGTTCTTCTCGACCGACACAGTCTCGGCACAGCGTGCCCTAGAGATTCACGCTGACGAAGTTCTCGTCGCGAAGAACGGGGTCGACGGCGTCTACGACTCCGACCCGCGTACGAACGTCGACGCGAAGAAGCTGTCGACCGTGACGTTCCACGACGCGCTCCAACGGGGACTCAAGGTGGTTGACTCCACGGCTTTCAGCCTGTGCATGGACAACGGAATGCCGATGCGCGTTTTCGGCATGGAACCGGTTGGCAATATCGCCAAGGCGATTCGCGGCGACGATATCGGCACGCTCGTCTCCAACTAGACTCGTCAAGACTTTTCCCACCCGCTCAAGTTTGGAGCCGCTCGTGATTTCTGACGTATTGTCTGACACCAAAGACCGCATGGCGAAGGCGATCGAGGTCGCGAAAGAAGATTTTTCGTCAATTCGCACCGGTCGGGCGAACCCGCAGATGTTTCAGAAGATCATGGTGACGTATTACGGAACGCCCACCCCACTCGCGCAGCTCGCGTCACTCAGCTCACCCGAAGCGCGCACAATCCTCGTCACTCCCTTCGACAAGACGGCCCTGCGCGACATCGAGCAGGCGTTGCGAGACGTTCCCAACCTTGGGGCGAATCCCACCAACGATGGTGCCGTGATTCGAGTGACCCTCCCCGAACTCACCGAAGAGCGCCGCAAAGAATTCGTCAAGATTGTCAAGGCTAAGGGCGAGGATGCGAAAGTCTCGTTGCGCAACATCCGTCGCAAAACCAAAGACGACCTCGATGCGCTGAAGGGTGAGGTTGGTGATGATGACCTCGCTCGTGCCGAAAAAGAACTTGAGGCCATCACGAAGACTCACGTCGACGCCATTGACGATGCATTGAAGCGAAAAGAAGCCGAACTTCTCGAGGTCTAGTGATGTCGGGGAATCACGAAAAACATCCAGGTTTTGACCACGCACTCGCACAGCTCGAAGAGGCGAATGAACGGGTCAACAAACGTGCTGGTCGCGATTTAGCGGCTGCGATTGGTGTCGGTCTCGGCCTCGGGGCGGGTGTCATTATCTCGCTGTGTCTGGTCGACAAAGCGTGGTTCATGCTTTTTGGCGGGTACTTCTTGTTGGGGACGGCCGCCATTGAGTTGGCCCTCGCGTTTCGTCATCGTGCGCTTCGCGTTCCCGTGATTCCGGTGGCGCTCACGGCGATTGCTGTGATTCCCGTCGCATTCTTTTACGGCCCGTTGTGGGCCTGGGTCACCATCATTGCCGGCTTTGCGCTCACTGCGATCGTGCAGGTCATCGCGGCGACGCGACCGGCGTGGGCCGATGTTTCGTTGGGTTCATCCGTTCTCGCGGGAGGCTTTACCCTCGCCTACGTTCTGGGGCTCGGATCGTTCTCCATCGCGCTCGTCGCTCTTCCCGACGGGCAATGGTGGACGTTGGGAATGCTGATTCTTGCCGTGTCGGCAGACATTGGAGCATTCACCGCGGGAGTGCTCTTTGGCAAGCACCCCATGGCGCCACGTATCAGCCCCAAAAAGACGTGGGAGGGATTCGCAGGTGCGGTCGTTGCGGTCGCTATCGCGGGCATCCTGATTTCCCTGTTCACGATTCACAAGCCAATCTGGGTCGGCGTCCTGCTCGGTGTGCTCGTCTTGTTGACGGCAACGGCGGGTGACCTATTCGAATCCCAGCTCAAGCGCTGGATCGGAATCAAGGACATGAGCCATTGGCTTGCCGGGCACGGTGGCTTTCTCGATCGACTCGATTCGATTCTGCCTTCGGGCGTTGTCGTGTTCCTGTGCTACGTCGTCCTCGCTGCCCTGAATGTCTGAAAGAATGGTGCCCGTGAATCCTTTCCCGCTCGCATCCAAGACGTCGCATGGTTATGACGTTGACGCCGTCGACGCATTTCTTGCCCAGGCGCGAGCCGCGTACGACGCAGATTCTCCCGCTGCGGTGCTCACCAGCGCGTCGGTTCGTCAGGTGTCGTTTCCGATGAAGCGGGGCGGCTATCAAGTTGCGCCGGTTGACGATGCACTCGAGCGCCTCGAAATAGCTATGGCGGAGCGCGAGCGTGAACGTGCGATTGAGCGCGAAGGATGGGAGGGCTTTACCCAGCGAACTCGAGAAACATCTCTCGAAATCATCGCTCGTCTTTCGCGACCGCGACGCAAGCGCTTCCGTCGGGTCTTTTTTTTGAACTCTGGTTATCGCGTTACCGCCGTGGATGACCTCAGCGACATCATCCTGAGCTATCTCGAATCGGGAGCACCGTTGAGTGCTGACCAGGTGCGCAACGCAGTTTTCGTTTCGCAGCGAGGCGGCTATGACGAACAGCAGGTTGATGTCGTGCTTGACGCCGTCATCGAAGTCATTCTGGCGTCTGGTCGCCGTTAGCCTCTGGCCTCACAGGTTCGTCGCCCTCTCCCGCGTAAAATCGGTCTCATGGTGAGGCAGCGCATGAGTCGGCGTGATTGGCGCGACTCAAACGCATACCCTCGACCGATTCGTAACGGAGTGCACGGCGAGGTGTCGAGGCACCGCGTCACCCTACCTTCGGATGCTGGGGCGAAGGAGTACAAACTTCGCTTCTCCTGGCGCCGACCCTTTGTTTTTCTCGCGTTCTGTTTTGTCGTCGCCGTGATGTTCGTGAACTCCGTCGATCCCTACTCGGGCGCTACAGCGTCACCGTACTTTCGCGTTGCGACGCACGTTGTGACCGACGTTGCCGGGCAAGAAGTATTCGTGAGTGCCGATGGCATTCAAAACGCCGGGCGCGATCGCGTCACCATCGAGAAGAAAGTGTCGGCGGTACCGGCTGCGGGTGTGCCCGACCCTGATAGTGCAAAGGCAATCGGACTCAAGATGGTTCTCGAGCGAGGTTGGGGTGTTGATCAATACGACTGTCTCGAATTGCTTTGGGATCGCGAGTCACACTGGAACGCGTTTGCGGCGAACTCATCGAGCGGCGCGTACGGCATTCCGCAGGCGCTTCCGGGCGACAAAATGGCGTCGGCGGGTGCCGATTGGCAAACGAATCCCGCAACACAGATCACGTGGGGACTTGGATACATTGAGGGCCGTTACGGTTCTCCCTGCGGTGCATGGGCGCATTCCGAAGACGTCGGGTGGTACTAGGCCGTGGCAAAGAGCCGGCGATCCCGCAAGCGAGATGGCGAACACGAACCACTCGACGTCGAACGACTCATGGTCGGTTCTCGCCGAACGGAGACCCGCGGCGCGCAAGAGTGGGTTGTACAGCCCATAGGTGAAACGTCCGCACTGAAAACGTATCTGTGTCCGGGATGCTCTCGCGAGATACCGCCGGGAACGGCACACCTCGTTGCGTGGCGGGCGGACGGAATTCTGGGGCCCGACGTCGATGTGGCAGCCCGCCGCCATTGGCATACACACTGTTGGAAGGTTGCACGCTAGGTGATTGAAATTCGAGGTGGCGTCGAGCTGCCCGCACTCCGAGAAGACATTGAACTGCGCACGAGCGACGGATTGACGCTGGTTGGGGAACTTGCGCTTCCCGTGGGACGACCGCCGGTCGCCACTCTTGTGACTCTGCATCCGCTGCCGACGGCGGGCGGGTTCATGGACTCGCACATTCTGCGCAAGGCAGCCAATCGGCTTCCGGCAATGGCCGACCTCGCGGTGTTGCGGTTCAACACGAGAGGCACGAAGAGTGCACGTGGCACCAGCGACGGAGAATTCGGACACGGGCGAGACGAAGTCGCGGACGTCGCGGCAGCTATGGCGTTCGTGGAGGCACGTGGTTTGCCTAACGTGTGGCTCGTCGGCTGGTCGTTTGGCACCGAACTCGCGCTCAAATACGGACGTGACCACGGAATCGTGGGTGCGATTCTGTTGTCGCCACCGCTCCACCGGGCTACGGCGGAGGAGGTTGCCGCCTGGGATTCCTCATCCAAGCGTCTCGTCGCGTTGATTCCCGAACTCGACGACTACCTACAGCCCGCGGAGGCACGAGAACGATTCGCCAGCGTGCGACACATCGAATTGGTGGAGGTTGAAGGCGGCAAGCACCTGTGGGTCGGCGAGAACCAAACCAGCCGTGTGCTCACCGAAATTGTGGCGCGCGTAAACCCGGCCGCGTTGCCGCTGCCCGAGGAGTGGCCCGAATCGGCTTAGCGTTTGTCCTGCATGGGCATGACGACTTCTTTGACAATCAGCACGATTGACGCTGCGATCGGGATCGCGACCAAGGCGCCAAGAATTCCCAGCAATGAGCCACCGGCCAGTGCCGCGATGACGACAATGGAACCCGGAATTTGCACGGCACGATTCATGATCTTGGGGCTGAAGACGTACGCCTCGACCTGCATGTAAATCAGATAGTAAATCGCGACAATGAGAGCCGTCGTGGGGGAGACAAGCACGAGCTGAGACACCGCGATGATGGCCGATCCGAGGACCGTTCCCACCAGGGGGATGAGCGACATCACGAAGGCGATGAACGCGAAGACGACGGCAGCGCGCCCACCGATCACGGTCAGCAGGATGAACGTCAAGATTCCGTTAATGAGGCCGAGCAGAATCTGTCCGACAACGTAGCGACCGACGCCATCGGTGATCTGCGAGCTCAACCGAATGAACGTGTCGCGGTTTGACGCGGGAACGAGGCGGTACGTGCTCTCTTTGATCACCTTGAGTGATGCCGTGAAGTAGAGCGTCAGAATCAGAACGACGAATACGCCAAAGAACCCATTGGCAATCGAGACGCCCACCGCGAGGGCGCCGCCGGCGATGTCCGCGAGGTGCGTCGGGTCTTTGAAGAAGGTTGCGACCTGGTCGAGAACTGCCTTCACGTCGATGAACCCGTTGAATTGGGCATTGAGGGTGTTCGCCCAATCCTCTGACTTGAAGTTTTCGATGATGGTCGGCAGTGACGAGACGAAGTGTGTCGCCTGGTCAATGATGAGCGGGATGACGGCGATGAGCAACACCGCGAAGGCAACGAGAACGACGCCCAGCACGACGAGGATGGCCGCCCACCGAGGCAACTTCTTCGATTCGAGCCATGCGACCGCGGGGTCAAGACCGAGACTCAAAAAGAGCGCAGCACCGATGTAGGTGAGGATGGTCGCAAGCGATGTCACGGCGGACATCAGAAGTAGCGCGATTCCCACGCCCAGCGCGCCAAAAAGTCCAGCTCGGAATGCATTTTGAATGCGCATCAGGGTCCTCTTCCTTGAATTTACCCGTAGGTCATGTTTACCGTGATTTTGTCAACGGATGTGCTACTTGGACGTCGCGTCCCAAATTGTTGACGCTTGTGCAACGAGCGAGCGAAGGTCTTCGAGGTAGCTTCCGATGGCTTCGCGCTCCACGCGCAGGTCGGCGACGCGAGCCTCGGCTGCAGCGATCATCTCGCGGGACTGCTTGTCGGCCGCCTCGACCAATGCCGAGGAGGTCTTCTTGGCGTCGTCGAGGAGCTTTTTGACGTGCTTGTCAGTGCGCTCGCGCAACGCGCGGGCCTCTTTCTGCGCGAGCATCTCAATGGCATCCGCCTCGAGCTTTTTGTCTGCAGTGCGCGCACGAGCCTTGGCCAGTTGGTCTTTGGCGGCATCAAGATACTTCTGGGTCAACATGACCGCCTCTTGGTGCTTGCGCAAGTAATCCTTCTCGACCTTGTCGGTTGTGACTGATTTTTCGGTCTCGATTTGGAGGAGCTTGATGACATCGCGCAGCCCGGGTTTTTCGCCTCGAGCGACCTTCATCTCGGGGCCGGTTTCTTTCATAAAAACCAGGCGAAGCTCGGCGATTTGGCGCTGTGCCTCGCCGATTTGCTCGTCAATTTCGCGACGAGTTGTTGCCCGCGCGTTCGCGGCTTCGGTAGCGACCTCACCGCGCAGTTCTGCAGCGTCGTGTTCGGCCTCTTTCACCATGACTTCGGCCGTCGCCTGAGCTTGACTCACGATGGCCGACGCCTTGGTCTCCGCGTCGAGCAGCATGCCCGCAACTTCACGCTGGGCTTCGTCGAGTGCAAGCTGAGCGCTTGTGTTGGCCTCTTCAAAGATGATCTCGACTTCGCGCTCGACGCTCGCGCGCATGTTGAACGCTTCTGCCTCGGCCTTCGAGATGAGTCGAGCTGACTGCTCTTCTGCGTTGCGAAGCGTCGATTCGAGTTTGGCGCCGAGACCCGCGTAAGTGGGCTCACCGACCTCGCGAAGGTCGGTCTCGAGGGAGGCGACGCGGCGGGTGAGTTCACCGATGCGATTTGCCTGCTCATCTGTTGTCGTCTTTGCAACCAGCAACTCTCGGCGCAGTTTGCTCACGACCTTGTTGACTTCACTCGGGTCGTACCCGCGCAGTACGCGAGGGAAATCGTCAATCGAATCAGACACGATTGCTCCGTTCACTTACGTTGACCAACAAATCTTTCGGCACGCGGCTCCGCAGAGGGGCGCATGCGCGTCGACCGAGTCTACCCGCGCAATGAATGCTTGTGCGCTCGAAGAAGTGCGCACCAGGGACGGCTAAGAATCCTCCCAGACTCGGGTCGGGTATCCTTATGGGAGTTATTTCTGTGCCGGCGCGCACGAGACCGAGTTCAGTCACCGACAGACGCGAGGAGGAACAGATGCGATTTATCGCGGCCATCGTCGTCTTCGCCATTTCCGCCGTGCTCCTCGTGGTGGGTGTCTCGTTCAAGATTCTCTCGGGCCCGCGCGCGCTTGAAGCGTCGGTTGACCTATCTAAAGTTGAGTCACCGTTTCTCGTGGTCGATGGTGCGATTTTGAAATCAAACCCAGGACTGCAAACGATTGAAGTTGCCGGGGGCACCTCATCGTTTATCAGCTACGGACGTACGTCTGACGTTCTCGGCTGGTTGGGCGACGCGACATACACAACTGTGAACTACGACGCCAAAACCAACACGATGAGCGTGGGCACCACGGTGACACCGGTGCCGACGACAGCGACCGACACTGCGGCCACCCCGGCGCCTGCGCCGAACCCGTCGGGATCCGACCTGTGGCTCGACGAGCGGGCCGGTAAGGCGACGGCGTCGCTGTCGGTCAACGTTTCCGAAGAAATGTCGGTCTTGCTGGCTGCAAATGGAACGGAGCCCGTTCCGCCCACGCTCAACGTGACGTGGCCGTTGCCCCAGCCGACGTTTTTGTGGCTCAATGAGGACAACCTCATTTTTCTCGGTGGTGGATTGGCCGTTATCGGTTTGCTGCTCTACCTGTGGGCGCTGTCCCACTGGCGCAACCAGCAAGGACCCCGCCGGAGAGGACGTATGCCGAAGCCGCCTCGACCACGTCGTTTCTCGCCCCAAGATTCGCCCAGCATCGTTGCACCGAGCAAGGGGCGACGAAGTGCTCCTCGTCGACGGGCGGATTTTGTCGCGCTGAGTGTCTCGACAGTCTGTGCACTTGCGCTGACGGGTTGTACGTCGCCCTACGAAACGGGCGTTGTTGTCGACACGCCCACACCCACCTCGTCGTCAATCGTCGAGAACGAGCTTCCTCCGGTCGTGACAGAGCCGCAGTTGCGCCGAATCATCGCCGACATTTCCGAGACGGTGGCGAAGGCAGACGAGACGTCAGACCGAGACCTCCTTCGCACGCGCATGTCGGGTGGTGCGCTTGCGACGCGTATGGCGAATTATTCGATGCGCGCAAACGACGCGTCCATCGCCGCTCTGCCCCCGATTGGCAATCTTCCCTTGACGTTCGTCATGCCGCAGTCGGCCGACACGTGGCCGCGTTCGGTGATGGTGGTCAGTCAAGATCCGGATCAACCGGATGCTCCCACGACTGGCATGGTTTTGATTCAGGAGTCTGCTCGCGAGAATTACAAGGTTGAGTACCTCATCACGCTCGAACCCGATGCCTACGTGCCGGAGACCGCACCGGTCGAGGTTGGGAGCCCCGTGCTAGCCCCCGATACGAAGCTGCTGGCGATTGCGCCACAAGACCTCGCTCTTGCCTACGGTGATGTCCTACTCAACGGCGACGCGAGCAAGTACTACTCCCTCTTTGAACTGACGAACGACACGCTCGTGACGCAGGTCGGTCACGATTACAAGGCGAACAAGGCCGCGTCCATCGCCGACAAGGCAACCGTGTCGTTTGCCGAAACCAAGGGTGGTGGCAAAGACGTCGCACTCGCGACGCTCGACTCCGGTGCGGTCGTGGCCGTGACACTCGACGAGGTAGAGCAGGTTTCACCGTTGCAAACGGGCGCGGCGGTCATCCCCGAAGGTCAGCAAAAAGCGCTACTCGGCACGAATGCCACCTCGGGAGTGCGCTCCGTTTACACGCTGCAGATGGTGTTCTATGTGCCGCCGATCGGCTCGAACAACAAGATTCGACTGCTTGGATTCACCCAGGGTCTGACGTCGGCTGCGGTGGGTTAATCCATGGGAATTGATGCGGGTCGTGCCGTCGACTTGTCCGCCATTGTGTCTGGCCCTCGTTCGACCGAGCAACCTGACGCATCTGCATCTGCATCCGCATCCGCATCTGAGCTGATGCTTCCGGGCCTCGCACTTCAAGCCGACGAAAAGACATTTTCATCGGTCATCGACATTTCACTCACCGTTCCCGTGGTGGTGTGTTTTGTGCTCGACCTCGAAACCGATGAACCCATGATTCGAGCGTTGACCGACGCCGTCACCGCGATGGCCGGGCACGTGGTTCTCGTGAGTATCGATGCGTCGGCGAATCCGCAACTCGCGGCGACATTCCAGGTCGATGCCCTTTCGGCTGCCGAAGGCGGTCAGTCGCCGGTAGTTGCCGCTGTGATCGGCGGTCGCCCCGTGCCGCTCTTTGCCGGTGCGCAGCCGGCTGATGTCATCGCGCAGATGCTGCAGCAGTTGCGTGTCGTGGGGAACGAAAACGGTGTCAACGGAATTGTTGTCACGCCCGAGATGGTTTCGTCTGGCGCGACGGGCACACCGGTGTCCGACGGATCATCGGCGCCGGCAACGGATGACGTTGAATCCGAGGTTGCCCTGACCCCGCTCCACCAAGAAGCGTTCGACGCGATCGAGCGGGGAGACTACGGTGCTGCCGTGCGCGCGTACGAACGTGCCCTGGTCGAAAACCCGCGCGACGACATGGCTCGTGCCGGGCTCGCGCAGGTGTCGTTGATTGACCGCCTTCAGGGCAAATCGCTGTCGGACGTGCGTAATGCCGCGGCGGCACAGCCGAACGACGTGAACGCCGCGCTCGACGTCGCCGATCTTGATATCTCGGGTGGGCACATCGACGACGCGTTCGAACGGTTGTTGGCATTGTTTGCCGAGTGCGACAAGGAACATCGCGATCTCATCCGAACACGGTTGCTCCAGCTCTTCGAGGTTGTGGGTGCCAGTGACCCCCGTGTGATCGTTGCTCGCGGCCGCCTGTCGGCACTCCTCTACTAGACGGGCTTGTAGAGGAACGTCACAGCGAGTGGTGCCAGCGTGACGCGTGCCGAGGCAGGGAGATGACTCCACGCGTCGCCGACGGCCGCGACGGTTCCGCCATTTCCGACGCCCGACCCGCCGTATTCGGTTGCGTCGGAATTGAAAATTTCTGACCATTCGCCCGTACTCGGCAGGCCCACGACAAAATCGTGATGGGCGCTTCCGGAGAAGTTTGCCAGCGCCGCGAGGGCGTTGCCCGCGCTGTCGTAGCGCAAAAAGGACACGACGTTGCGGGCATTATCGGATCCGTCGATCCAGGCGAACCCGCTTGGATCGGTGTCGAGCTCGAAGAACACGCTGAGGTCGGTGTAGAGCCGGTTGAGGTCGCGCACGAGCAGGCCGACGCCGGCGTGCAAGGGTTGGTCGCCCATCCACCAATCAAGGCCACGTTCGCTGGACCACTCCGACAGCTGACCAAATTCTTGCCCCATGAACAGCAGCTGCTTTCCGGGATGCGCCCACATAAAGGCGAGGTAGGCACGTAGATTTGCGATCTTTTGCCAGTGGTCGCCGGGCATCTTGGCGGCGAGCGACCCCTTGCCATGCACAACCTCGTCGTGGCTGATGGGCAGGATGAAGTTTTCGCTGAATTGATAATCGAACGAGAACGTGATGTCGCGGTGGTGATACGCACGGTACATCGGGTCGGTTTGCATGTACTCGAGCGAGTCGTGCATCCACCCCATGTTCCATTTGAAGCCAAAGCCGAGCCCGCCAACCTCGGTGGGCGCGGTGACGCCACCCCAGCTTGTCGATTCCTCAGCCGCCATGATGACGCCGGGATGCGTCTTGTAGACGGTGGCGTTGACCTCTTGCATGAACGAGATGGCCTCGAGGTTTTCTCGGCCACCGAATTGATTGGGTTCCCACTCGCCATCGTTTCGGCTGTAGTCGAGGTAGAGCATGCTCGCGACCGCATCGACTCGGAGCCCGTCGATGTGGAATTCGTCGATCCAATAGAGCGCGTTGGCAACGAGAAAGTTCTTTACCTCCGTGCGCCCGAAGTCGAAGATGAGCGTTCCCCAGTCGGGGTGTTCACCGCGCCGCGGGTCGGGATGCTCATATAGCGGCTGCCCATCGAAGCGAGCCAGCGCCCATTCGTCCTTGGGAAAGTGTCCCGGAACCCAATCGACGAGCACGCCGATGCCAGCCTCGTGCAATCGATTAATCAGGTATTTGAGATCGTCGGGTGAGCCAAAGCGCGCGGTGGGCGCGTAATACCCGGTTACCTGATATCCCCACGACGGCCCGTAGGGATGCTCTGCCAACGGCATGAACTCCACATGCGTGAACCCGAGGTACTGCACGTGTCCAATCAAGTCGTCTGCGAGTTGACGGTACGACAGCCCCGGACGCCACGAACCCACGTGCAGTTCGTAGATCGACATGGGTGCGGCATGCGGCTGGCTGGCCGCCCTGGCGTGCAGCCACGCCGTGTCGGTCCATTCGAACGACGAATGAGCGACGATTGAGCCCGTGAGCGGCGGGCATTCGGTTTGTCGTGCCATCGGGTCGGCGTGTTCCACCCAATCGCCATGCTGAGTTTGAATCGCGAACTTGTAGAGCTCGCCCGTCGGTAGCTCCGGTACGAAGAGCTCCCAGATGCCCGAGGAGCCGAGCGACCGCATCGCGTGTGACTCGCCATTCCATGAGTTGAAATTGCCGATGACGCGCACGTTGCGCGCGTTCGGAGCCCACACAGCAAACGCCACACCGCGGGTTGTGCCTGTGACACCGGCGTGGTCGCGGTGACGTGCACCGAGCGCTTCCCACAGTCGTTCATGGCGTCCCTCGCGAATCAGGTGCAGGTCAAGTTCACCGAGAGTGGGAGCAAAGCGATACGGGTCGTCGGCGAGCCACACGGCCCCATCGTCATACGTGGTCTCGATTTGATAGTCGTGCAGTCCGAGCGTGTGCGCGCCCTCCCAAATGCCACCGAGTACGTGCGCGAGTTCGATTCGAGCGCCGGATGACAGCACCGCCACCACTTCGCGGGCGAGCGGTCGGCGCGCGCGAATGATGACGACCTCCGCGCGTGGCGTGCCGCCGGGTGTCCCCACCTCAACCGGATGTTGCCCGAGCACGCCGTGCGGGTTGAAGTAACGACCCTCGGCGACCGCCCACAGGGTCTGTTCGTCAATCTGCGGTAGTTCCCACTCGGTCGCGGTCATGAGAGCACGCTCGTGACATGAAGAATGTGCGCGGGCTGCGTGAACGGGTCGAGTCGCACGAAGTTGTCGCGACCCCACTCAAATGTGTTGCCCGTAATGGTGTCGGTCACGCTGATGCGTGCGTCGGCATCGAGTCCAAGTCGCGTGAGGTCGAGGTGCACTGTCGTCTCGCGCACGGCGTGCGGGTCGGTGTTGACGACAATGATGAGCGAGTCGGCTTTACCGCTTTCGGTGAACGCCGCATCGAGGTGCTTCGTGTACGCGAGCACGTGGTCGTCATCCGACCAATGCACCTCGAGGTTGCGCAGCTGGTGCAGGGCGGGATGCGCGGCCCGCACCGCGTTCAGTTGGGTCAGATACGGCGCGAGGGTGGTGCCGGCCGCCGCGTGTGCATCCCAATTTCGAATTTTGTACTCGTACTTTTCGTTGTCGATGTTTTCCTCGGAACCGGGTCGAGCGACCGATTCGAAGAGTTCAAAGCCCGCATAGACGCCCCACAGTGGCGCGGCCGTTGCGGCGAGGGTCGCGCGAATCGAGAACGCTGCCGGCCCGCCAAACTGCAGGTACTCGGTGAGAATGTCGGGCGTGTTCACAAAGAGGTTGGGTCGGTACCACGCGGCGGTTTCGTGTGAAATCGACCGGAAGAATTCCTCCAGTTCGGGCTTGGTGTTGCGCCACGTGAAGTAGGAATACGACTGTTGGAACCCGATCTTGGCCAGTGTGTGCATCATCGCCGGGCGAGTGAAGGCCTCGGCGAGAAAGACCACGTCGGGCCGTTCCGCATTCACCTTGCGAATTAACCATTCCCAAAAATTGACGGGTTTGGTGTGCGGGTTGTCGACGCGGAAAATCCGCACGCCCTTCGAAATCCACAGGCGCACAATTCGCAGCACCTCGTCGCGAATCCCTTCGGGGTCGTTGTCGAAGTTCAGGGGGTAAATGTCCTGGTACTTCTTGGGCGGATTTTCGGCAAAGGCAATCGTGCCGTCGGGAAGTGTGGTGAACCATTCCGGGTGTATGGTCACCCACGGGTGGTCGGGCGCCGCCTGGAGGGCCAGATCGAGCGCAATCTCCAAACCCACTTTGTTTGCCGCCGTCACGAATTTTTCGAAGTCCTCCATCGTTCCCAAATCGGGATGCACCGTGTCGTGTCCACCCTCACTCGACCCAATCGCCCACGGCGACCCCGGATCACCCGGCGACGTCGTGAGCGTGTTGTTCGGGCCTTTGCGTCCCACTCGGCCGATGGGATGAATCGGGGGCAGGTACAGCACGTCGAACCCCATCGCCGCAACGCCCGCGAGCCGTTTCGTGGCCGTGGCGAACGTGCCCGACTTGACGGTGCCATCCTTCTTGCGCGTGGCGCCCTCGGAACGGGGAAAGAATTCGTACCAACTGCCGACGCCCGCATGGCGAGGTTCAACGCGCACGGCGAACTCACTCGACCGAGTCACCACGCTCATGAGGGGGTGATCGGTGAGCATTGCTGCCACGGCCGGGTCGTGCGCGGCCGCCAATCGCTCTGGGGCACTCTTCGATTCGTCAGCCAGAGCTGCCGCGACCGACGCAAACAGCGCGCGGTCGGCGGCCGAGCGCACGATGTCGTGTGCTCCTCGCTCGAAGAGCTGGCAACCCATGAGTAACATGAGGTCGACGTCGATGCCGGCCGCAATCTTGATGTCGGCCGCGTGTAGCCACGTCGCCACGTCGTCGCCAAACGCCTCGATCACAAACGAGTGCGTTCCGGTTTCGGTGAGTTGCGCATCCGCCCACCAGCGGTCGGTGCCGGGTGCACGCAGGCCCATGGGAACGCGGGTAATGGCACCCGATGGCGACGTTAGAAGCAACGCCACGCCGATCACATCGTGGCCCTCGCGAAACACGGTCGCTTCGAATGGAACAACCTCGCCGACAAACGCCTTGGGTACCCAATTAGTTCCCGCAAGCCAGGGCGACACGTCAATAATCGGGATGCGACCAACGCGGGTTGTTTCCATGCACAAAAACTAGTGCCAAACCGGTGTCGCCGGGGGAGTGTGTTATCCGGCCGGATTTGCTCGAAATACGAGAATGCTCGTGCCGGCGACGCGAATCGTCTCACCGGGGCGAAGCACGCCGGGTACCTCGTGTGGCGCGGAGTGGGTCGAAAACCAGAGCGGTTCGTAAAACTGCACCTCGGGGTCGCTCGGCATGACGACGTCAATCGGTCGCTCCACGCCGTGAATGACGGTGAGGATGCGACAGAAGGGTTCGTCGACGGGTGTCGTCGATGCGAGGTACTGCAGCGTTCGATTCCCCGGGTCGCCCCACTCGTCATGGTTCATCGTCTCGCCGGCCGCGTTGAACCACTCCATGTGGTTGGCGTTCGGCACCGTTTCGCCGAACCGACCGAACTCCATCGGGCGCAGGGCCGACAGCTCGCGACGCAGTTGGAGCAGGTACCGGGTCGTTGCAAACAAGTCGCGCTGCCAGTCTTGCCACTCCCAATTGACCCAGTTGAGCGGAGAGTCGTGGCAATACGCGTTGTTGTTTCCGTGCTGGGTGCGACCCGATTCGTCACCGGCGGTAATCATCGGGATGCCCGCACTGAGCAAGAGGGTTCCCATCAGGTCGCGCATCGTCTTGCGTCGCGCCTGCGCGATCGCCGGATCGTCGGTCGGTCCCTCGAACCCGTGGTTCCACGACCGGTTTTCTTGGGCACCGTCGCGATTGTCTTCACCGTTACCGATGTTGTGCTTGACGTTGTAGCTCGTGAGGTCGGCCAGGGTGAAGCCGTCGTGTGCCGTGATGAAGTTAATGCTCGCGAGCGGCCCGCGCTCAGGCGAGAAGGTGTTACTCGAGCCGGCGAGCCGGGTCGCAAGCCCACCCACGCCGGTCGGTGCGACACCGTTTGCGCGAGCTTCGGCAATGTCGGGAAGCCAGAAGGCACGCATGCGGTCGCGGTATCGGTCGTTCCATTCCGACCAGCCGTTCGGAAAGTTGCCCGTCTGCCAGCCGCCCATGCCGGTATCCCACGGTTCGGCAATCATTTTGATGCCGGCAAGACCGGGGTCGGTCACGATTGCCCGGAGCAGTGGATGTTCGGGCGTGTATTCGTGATTCGCGTCACGCCCCAGCGTCACCGCGAGGTCGAACCGAAACCCGTCGACGCCCATCTCATTCACCCAGTAACGAAGGGAGTCAAGGATCAGACGCTGAACGACCGGCCGTGACGTGTCAATCGAGTTACCGCATCCGGTGATGTCAATGTAGGAGCCATCGTCGGTTTGACGGTAGTAGGTGGAGTTGTCGAGTCCGCGAAAACTCGTCGTGGGACCGTGTCGACCCTCTTCGGCGGTGTGGTTGTAGACGACGTCGAGGATGACTTCAATCCCGGCGCGGTGCAGGCGTGCCACCATCTCTTTGAATTCGGCCGCCACGGCGGTGGCTCCCGCGGCCCGAGCGCTCGCGGTGGCGTACGCGGCGTGCGGAGAAAAGAAGTTGAGCGTGTTGTAGCCCCAGTAATTGGCGAGACCCATCGACGCCAGGCGTTCTTCGGTATTGAAGACGTGAATCGGCAACAGCTCCACCGCGGTGACGCCGAGGTCGGTGAGGTACGACGTCATGACCTCGTGTGCGAGGCCCGCGTAGGTTCCGCGAAGCTCGAGGGGAATCTCGGGATGCTGCATGGTCAGGCCGCGCACGTGAGCCTCGTAAATGACCGTGCGATCGAGAGGCACACGTGGACGCGGCACGTCCTGCCAATTGAACGTGGTGTCGATGACCTCCGCGCGCCACTGGCTTGCGCCCGTGCGCACGATTCCGCGCGCGTACGGATCGAGCAGAAGCGACTCGGGGCTAAACGCGTCGCGCACCCCCGTGCCACCCCACGCCTGAATTGCGTAGTGAGCTCCGACAACCAGATGAGACGATGTGGCTTCCCACACGTCTCCGGTTCGATGCATACGCACACGATCGGCTACATGGTCTGGGTTCTCAGCGTCAAACACGACGAGGTCCATGCCTTCGGCCGACGCTGAGTACACCCGAAGCGTTCCACCCTGCTCGGCGAGAGTGACGCCGAGCCGATCGAATTCAACGGAACTATGGCCGGGGGGCGTAGACACCCTGCCTACACTAGTGACATCATGCGCACCTACCTCGACCACGCGGCGTCGACGCCCGTGCGCGACAGCGCACGTGACGCCTTTGTTGCCGCGCTCGCCGTCACCGGTAACCCGTCGTCAGTGCACCGCGACGGACAGGCCGCCAGGGCGATTGTCGAGGATGCGCGTGAGCGCGTGGCGGCGGTTTTCTCGTGTGACCCCATCGAGGTGGTCTTCACCTCGGGCGGCACCGAATCGGTCAACCTGGGGGTGACCGGGTTTTTTCGCGCGCGACGCTCTTCTGATCCCCGGCGCGATCGCATTGTCGTTCCCGAGGCCGAGCATCACGCCACGCTTGACACCGTGCTCGCACTCGAACGCGAGGGAGCCGTGCTCGAGTGGATTCCCGTCGACGGCGACGGGCTCATCGACGCCGACGCGTGGGCGTTCGCCATTGACCGATCGCCCGAAACAATTGCCGTGGCGAGCGCACTTGCGGCCAATAATGAGGTGGGCACGATTCAGCCCTGGCGTGAGCTGGCCGAGGTGGCTCGCGCCGCCGGTGTGCCGTTTCACCTCGACGCGTCAGCGGCCCTCGGGCACCTCGAGATTGCGCTGCGTCCCGCCACCGCCGTGAGCGTCACGGGTCACAAGATCGGCGCGGTACCCGGTGTAGGAGTGCTGCTCGTGGACCGCGCCGCGGCACCGCAGGCCATTGTGCACGGCGGAGGACAGCAGCGCGGGTTGCGCTCCGGCACCCTCGACGCCCCGGCCGCAGCGAGCTTCGCGGCCGCACTCGAAGACGTTGAGCGCGGGCGCGTGGCGGAGACGGCGCGACTCGAGCGGTTGCGCGACGAGACAATCGGGCGCATCCAGCTCGCCATTCCATCGGCCGTGCTTCGGGGGTCTCGCAAAAACCGCCTCGACAACAACATCAACTTCACGTTCCCGGGCTGCCAGAGCGACAGCCTGCTGTTCTTGCTTGACGAGCGAGGCATCTCGGTTTCCACAGGTTCCGCGTGTCAGGCCGGCGTCGCCCAACCGTCACACGTGCTGCTGGCAATGGGGCTGGGCGATGTGGATGCGCAGAGCGCCCTGCGCATCACCCTCGGGTACACCACCACTGCGGCCGACCTCGACCTGCTCGTCGCCGCGCTGCCCGAGGCGTACGATCGCGCCGCACGCGCGGGCCTCACGCGCAACTAGTCGGCGCGCGTTGCCCGGCGGCGACGCACCGAAACCAGCATCACTCCGGCGGTCACGGCCAGTGCGACCGCTCCCGCGGCGCTCGCCATGGCGACGGCGTCGACACCGGTGTTCGGCAGGCGACTGTAGACCGTGCCACTCCAGTCAATGTCCCAGTCGCCGCAAATTGTTGTTGCTCGAAACGTTGCCGAGAATGGCCCGAGTTGTTCGAAGTGCCCGTCGAGGTGCCCGTTGTCAGTGTTGATTGTCACACCCGCGGGCAACGCTCCGGCGATGAGCTCGACGTGCGTCGGATCCGGGTGGCTGACCGGCGCCATTGCGACCATGTTGCCCAGGAACGGTTCATCGGGCGTGATGTTCCAATGCCCCAGTTTGCTCATCGGCAATCCATACACATTGATGGTGTCACCGGACTGCACGCCGTATTCGCTGATGGGGTGACCCGTCTGCATGGCGACGTTGTTGTGCACGAGGCAGATATCGGTGAAGAAGTCATTCGGCGATTGGGTTGAGATGGCCGTCTTGACTTGGTCGACGGTGTCAGTGTCGTTGACGGTCAGCGGGTAGGGATCGAAGAAGTAGTCATGGTCGACGGTCACTGAAATCTGAGCCGCGCTGGCCGGGGTTCCGAGTGCGATGGCGGGAACAATCGCGAGAGCGACGCCGGCGAGAATTCGAAAGGCACGTTGTGTGTTCATCATGAACCTCTTTTCACACATCACGCTAATGACCTCGCGACGCGATGACCCACATGAAGGACAACTTTTGGACGAATCTTTGACCGCACGGAATCCCTGTGTCGACATGCTTGCCGCCACGTTGCCCACGGCAGGCTTTCGCGCCGCGCACGCGGGCACGCGAAACTAGTCGGCACGCGAATCTAGTCGGCGCGAGTTACGCGCCGGCGCGCCACGAGGAGCGTGATTCCGCCGGCAAGCACGAGCGAGCCGAACGCTGCCACCGCAACGCTCGCCGAGTCATTTTGACCGGTGTTGGCCAATGTGCCCGGAACTTCTCCACTCCAGGCGATGTCGGCATTTCCACACAGCGTGTCAACGGCGATCGTGACGTCAAACGCGCCCGGCTCCGTAAAAGTCCCGTCGACCTGTCCTGTGTTCTCGTTGAGTGTGACGCCACGAGGCAACGCTCCGTTGACAACCTCGGCGTGCGTCACGCCCGGGTGCGTAATCACCGCGTTGCTCACGGTGCCGCCGAGAAAGGGCGCATCGGGGGTAATGGACCACGCAGCGCTGATCGGCAGAGTGTACAAATCCACGACGGCATCCTGTTCGATTCCGTATTGGTCAAGCACATACCCAAAGCCTTCTTCAAGAAAAGTTCCGTCATAGACGAGGCACATCTGGGGCGGATGCAGATACGTGACGTCTTCAACTTTCTGCTTGACGTTTTCGATGCTGTCAGAGCCCTCGACGTCGAGGGTGAGCGTCCTCGGTGCAGGGGAGTACTGGCTCATGGTCACGAAAATATGCATGCCAGCTCCGCCGCTCGCCGTGGCGGGGGAGACGCTCGCAATCAACGTGGTGACGGAAAAAATAACAACGAGCGCACTGCGACGTAAAACGGTGATGTTCATGAGATCCCTTTGGCTTGACTCCTGACGCTACTCCCACTGCGCGTCCGTACGACCGCTTAAGCTGGAGTCATGCGTGTTTTGGCAGCGATGAGTGGCGGGGTCGATTCCGCCGTTGCCGCTGCGCGGGCGGTCGAGGCCGGTCATGACGTGGTCGGCGTGCACCTCGCTCTCAGCCGCATGCCGGGCACGCTGCGCACCGGTTCACGTGGTTGCTGCACAATCGAAGATTCCATGGATGCCCAGCGCGCGGCGTCACTTCTCGGCATTCCCTTTTATGTGTGGGACTTCAGCGAACGATTCAAGGCCGACGTGGTCGACGACTTTGTCGCCGAGTACGAGGCGGGTCGCACGCCGAATCCGTGCATGCGATGCAACGAGCGCATCAAATTCGCGGCGCTCATGGACAAGGCCCTTGCACTGGGCTTCGATGCGGTGTGCACCGGTCACTACGCGATCATCGAGACCGACGCCGAGGGCAACCGCGAGCTACATCGTGCCAATGCCTGGGCGAAGGATCAGTCCTACGTGCTCGGTGTGCTCACCGCCGATCAGCTCGCACACGCCATGTTCCCCCTCGGTCTCACGCCGACGAAGGCCGAGGTGCGTGCGGAAGCCGAGCGCCGCGGACTCTCGGTGGCACAAAAGCCCGACAGTCACGACATCTGCTTCATTCCGGATGGCGACACGCGCGGGTGGCTGGGCGAGCGGGTCGGCTTAGAGAAGGGCGAGATTCTGTCCCTCGATGGCGAGGTTTTGGGCACGCACGAGGGTGCACCCGGATTCACGGTCGGTCAACGCAAGGGCTTAAACATCGGGCGCCCGGCACCCGATGGTCGACCTCGATTCGTGCTCGAGGTGCGACCATCCACAAATCAGGTCATCGTCGGCCCGAAGGAAGCACTCGACATCGCGCAAATTTCGGGATCGAGCATCAGCTGGTGCGGGCTCCCACCCGCTGACCCTGGTGCGTCGTTCGCGTGTGAGGTGCAAATTCGTGCGCACGCCGACCCCGTTGCGGCAACCGCTCAGATGATTGACGCAGTCATGGTCGTCACGCCAAGTGAACCGCTCAACTCTGTCTCACCCGGTCAGACCGCCGTTATCTACGTGGGCACGCGCGTGCTCGGGCAATTCACCATCGATCGCACGGTGAGTGCGGTGCAGGCCGTCACGGCATGAGTGGCATCACCTCGGGTCCCGACTTCGAAGAGGCGGCGCGGCAGGCGGCCGAGCTGACCGAGCAAATTCTTCAGGCGGCGGACGCCTATTACGCGCGAGATGAAATCCTCATCAGTGACGCGGAGTATGACGCTCTTCTCGAGCGCCTGCGCGACATCGAAACGAAGTACCCGGTGTTACAGGGGCAAGACAGTCCGACACTCATCGTTGGGCGGGGCCAGACGAACTCCACGTTTGCGCCCGTCACACACGCCGAGCGCATGATGAGCCTCGACAACGTATTCAGTGAAGAACAATTTCGCGCGTGGGCCGAGAAGGTCGTGCGCGACTCCGGTCGCCCGGTGCACTGGCTGTGCGAGCTCAAGATTGACGGGCTTGCGATCAACCTCCGCTACGAGAACGGGCAGCTCGTCTCGGCCGCCACGCGGGGCGACGGCGTTGTGGGCGAAGATGTCACCGCCAACGTGCTGACGATTGCGGGCATCCCGCGCGTTTTGGTTGGTGAAAACCACCCTGCACTGGTCGAGATTCGTGGCGAGATTTTCATTCCCACCGCGCTTTTTCACGAGCTCAATGAAACTCTCGAAGAGAACGACGAGAAGGTTTTCTCCAACCCGCGCAATGCGGCCAGCGGGTCACTTCGGCAGAAAGACGCGACCAAGACGGCCGCGCGCCCCCTGCGCATGCTCGTTCACGGCATCGGTGCGTGGGCGGATGCTCCTGTGCCGTCCCAATCGGCCACCTACGAACTGCTGCGCACCTGGGGACTGCCCATTTCATCGCACTTCACGGTGGTCGACTCGACAGACAAGGCATGGGCGTTCATCGAAAAGATGGGTCGCGATCGGCACTCGGTGGAACACGAGATCGACGGCATCGTCGTCAAGGTCGATGAGCTTGCCCTGCACGATGAACTCGGGAGCACGAGCCGTGCACCGCGCTGGGCGATCGCCTATAAGTACCCACCCGAGCAGGTCACCACCAAGCTGCTGGATGTGCGAGTCTCCGTTGGTCGCACCGGCCGGGCAACCCCGTACGCCGTTGTGGAACCCGTTCGCGTTGCCGGTTCGACGGTCGAGTTCGCGACCCTGCACAACCAAGATGTGGTCAAGGCCAAGGGTGTGCTCATCGGAGACACCATCGTCTTGCGCAAAGCGGGTGACGTCATCCCCGAGGTACTCGGGCCCGTACTCGAATTGCGCACCGGTGCCGAACGCCCGTTTGTCATGCCCACCGCGTGCCCGGAGTGCGGCGCGACGTTGGCGCCCGCATCCGCCGACGACATCGACCTGCGCTGCCCCAACGCACGAAGTTGCCCCGCGCAGGTGCGTGGGCGCGTCGAGCACATCGGTAGTCGCGGGGGGCTGGACATCGAGAAGCTCGGAGAAGTTGCCGCGGCCGCACTCACGAACAAGGCGGCCGATGGGTCGCCGCCACCGCTTGAAACCGAGGCGCGCCTCTTCGCTCTGACGCTCGATGATCTTCTCGCTGTCGACTACTTCCGCAACGCCGACGGCGGTGCATCGAAGAATGCCACGGAGCTCATCGCCAACCTGGACGCAGCTAAGACCAAGCCTCTCGCGCGCCTTCTCGTGTCGCTCAACATTCGGCATGTCGGTCCGGTCGCCGCTCGCGCGCTCGCAAGTCACTTCGGTTCGCTCGAGGCAATTCGAGGTGCGACCGTTGACGAACTCGCTGCGGTTGATGGCGTCGGAGCGGTGATTGCCGAGTCGATTCTGGGCTGGTTCGACATCGACTGGCATCGCGACATCGTTGAGCAGTGGTCAAAGTCGGGCGTGCAGTGGTCAACGCCGGGTCATTCCGGTCCCGGGGCTCCGGGCGAGGCTACCGGTCCGTGTGCCGGACTAACCATCGTTGCCACGGGCTCGCTCGAGGGCTACACGCGCGAAGGCGCTGAGGAAGCGATTCTTGCCGCGGGCGGCAAGCCTTCCTCGAGCGTTTCGAAGAAGACTGACTTCGTCGCGGCCGGACCCGGAGCGGGAAGCAAACTTCAAAAAGCCGAGGAACTCGGAATTCCCGTGCTCGATGCCGCCGGATTCACGCGACTACTCCAGGGTGGGCCGAGCGCGCTTTAGCTGGCACGTAAACTTGGGGTCGTGTCTGACATTTCTGCTGAAACCGTGCGCCATCTCGCCGGGCTCGCCCGCATCGACCTGACCGACAGCGAGATTGATCACCTGGCGGGTGAGCTTCGTCAAATTGTTGACGTCGTCGCGTCGGTGAGCGAGGTTGCCACCCCGGATGTTCCCGCGACGAGTCACCCGATTCCGCTCGAAAACGTTTTGCGACCCGACATCGTCGGCGATGTGCTCACCACCGAGCAGGCCCTCGCCGGTGCACCCGAGCACGATGGCAGCCGCTTCAAGGTCTCCGCGATTTTGGGGGAGGAGCAGTAATGTCCGACCTCACTCGCCTCTCCGCCGCCGACCTCGCCACCGCGCTCGCATCAGGTGAGACAACGTCGGTCGAAGTCACGCAGGCCCACCTCGACCGCATTGCCGCCGTCGACGGTGATGTCCACGCGTTCCTCCACGTGAACCCTCAGGTTTCCCTCGACGCCGCCGCCGCGTCGGATGCCCGACGCCAGGCCGGTGCACCCCTCCACGCCCTCGACGGTGTGCCCATCGCGATTAAAGATGTGCTCGTCACCACCGATATGCCGTCGACGAGTGGATCCAAGATTCTTGAGGGCTGGATGAGCCCCTACGACGCGACTCCGGTCATCAAGATTCGCGCCGCCGGACTTATTCCGCTCGGCAAGACCAACATGGACGAGTTCGCCATGGGCTCGTCGACCGAGCACTCGGCCTACGGTCCGACCCGCAACCCGTGGGATCTCGACCGCATCCCCGGCGGCTCCGGCGGAGGCTCGGCCGCGGCCGTGGCTGCCTTCGAAGCTCCGCTTGCGCTGGGTTCCGACACGGGTGGCTCGATTCGTCAGCCCGCGCACATCACCGGCACCGTCGGCGTCAAGCCAACCTACGGGGGAGTCAGCCGTTACGGCGCCATCGCTCTCGCATCCAGCTTGGATCAAATCGGCCCGGTCGCTCGAAACGTGCTCGATACGGCACTGCTGCATGATGTGATCGCAGGCCACGACCCGCACGACTCCACGTCGCTCAAACAAGACTGGCCGTCGATGGC
>CANGKD010000001.1 GCA_947454495.1 Actinomycetota bacterium | reverse complement strand
CTCTCTGGAACGTGTGAGCAACATCGTGTTCATGGGCATGGGGGAGCCACTGGCCAACTACGCCCGCATGATGCACGCCATTCGTGTGCTTGTTGAACCGCAGCCGAATGGTCTCGGCATGTCGGCCCGCAACATCACGGTGTCGTCCGTCGGTCTCGCGCCCAGCATCCACAAGCTTGCCGACGAGGGTCTGCCGCTCACGTTTGCCCTCTCGCTCCACGCTCCCGACGATGAACTTCGTGACGAGCTCATTCCCGTGAACTCGCGGTGGAAAGTCGACGAGGTGCTGGATGCGGCACGCGCCTATTTCGAAAAGACCGGCCGTCGCGTCTCCATCGAATACGCGCTCATCAAGAACATGAACGACCATGCGTGGCGGGCCGAGTTGTTGGGCAAGAAGCTCAATGACCGCGGGCGTGGGTGGGTACACGTGAACCCCATCCCGTTGAACCCCACGCCCGGATCGGTCTGGACCGCGTCGGAACGCGATGTGACGCTCGAGTTCATTGCTCGACTCGAAGCTGCCGGCATTCCGACAACCTTGCGCGATACGCGGGGCAAAGACATTGATGGGGCGTGCGGCCAACTGGCGGCTGCCGATGACTAAACCCGGCACCACCGCAGACCCGGGCGTCGAACCTCGACGCGGTCCGGCAATCGCGGCCATCCTCTTCGCCAGCATTTTCTGGGGCACCACAGGACTCGCCGCCTCAACAATTAGTGTCGTTCCCGCCTTTGTGATTGGCGCCTCGACGATGGGTCTCGGCGGTCTCCTCATGGCGCTGACCGCCCCGAAAAAAACGTGGAGTGTCGTCGCCACTCGTCGGGCGTGGCCGGCCGTCATCGTCGGTGGACTGTCGATCATGACCTACACGCTCGTGTTTTACGCGGGGATGTCGTGGGCGGGCGTGGCACTCGGCAATGTCTTGGCCTTGGGTTCGGCGCCCGTGTTCGCCGGAATCATCGAATGGATCGTCGACCGTCGACCCGTTTCACCGCGCTGGCTAGTAGCGACCGGCATCGTGATTGTGGGCGGGTGGATGCTCGCGACCGGTCGTGACCTTGGAACGGAGTCGCTCGCGCACGACGCGCAACTCGTGCCACTCGGAATCCTCATGGCACTCGTCGCAGGGTTCGCCTACGCGCTCTACACATTTATGGCTAACCGACTCATGACTCGGCGAGAGGGTATCGAGGCGCTCAACTTTCGCGGCACGATCTCTGCCATGCAGTTGGTCTCGGCAGTGCCATTGCTTGGCGTGCTCATCGTCATGGCTCCCACCATCACATCCCACGCATTTGTCGTACCCGTGTTGCTCTACCTCGCCGTGTTTCCGACCGCAGTTGGGCACTCGCTGTTGGCCTTCTCCCTGGGCCGTTTGCGAGCGTCAGTTGCCGGCGTCTACTCCCTCATGGAGCCAGTTGTCGCCGTCATCCTCGCGGTCGTTTTTATTGGCGAGGTCATCGCTCCCACGGGGTGGGTTGGCTTCGCGATGGTGCTCTGCGGAATTGCCTATCTGTCGGCACCCGGCTCGAGTATTAGGCCTTGGCTGAAGCTTCGGCCGAACGACGAGGGACCCACGGGATGAGCGCACTCGTCGTGTGCTGGTACTCGGCATAGTCGGGGTACTTCGCTGCGGAAATCTCTTCGGTGAATCGCGTTGATCCGATGAAGAGCGCGGTCAGCAGGAAGGCGCCCACGACGGTCCACTGCAGAAGTGAACCCGCGGCGACGGCGCCGAAGAGGAAGAAGACCCACCACTGCGACTGCTCGCTGAAGAAATTGGGGTGGCGCGAGTACTTGAACAGTCCCGTGGTGAGGAAGCCGGGACGGGGTTCGCGTCCCGCAGCGCGCTCGGCGGACTTCCACTTGTGGAAGTTCCACTGCTGCTGGTCAGCAACGGTCTCAAGAGTCAGGAAGAACAAGAACGCGAGTGCAACAATCACGTCACCGACCCCGAGTGGCGATGGGTTCAGCCATGCCGTGTAAGCAGGCATGGCGATGAGCCACAAGATGACATTTTGAACGATGACGATGAAGAAGATGTTGAACAACTGGAATTGCACGGGGGACATGCGTTCGCGCAGAATCGGCCAGCGATAGTCCTCTCCGCCCGGCGCATAGCCGCCCTTGCGCGTGAAGTTGAACGTCAGCCGAGCGCCCCAGACCGTCGCCAAGATTGCCATGAGGTTGAGTCGTGGGTCGGACAAGCCCCCGGCTCCCGCAAAAATCCATACGTAGACAAAGGGGAAAATCGACCAGATTCGGTCAACCCACGAGTATTCGCGCGTGATGACAGACATGATCCAGGTGCCCGCACAGATGGCGGCAAGTACCCACAGGGACACAACAAAGGGGTTCATCATTCTCCTTTAAGACGTGCAAGTATTTTAGGTCGTTCACAGTTGAGCTAGTGTGATTGAGAGCAGTTGGGGAGGGGAAATCTTGAGTGAGTCGCACTCGGAAGAGACTGAGAATCGCACCGCTGCCGAATCGGGTTCGTCATCGACGACTGCCAATTTCGGTGCGGCATTTCTCAATCAACTCCACTCTGTCGACTCTGGAGACCTTACTGCAGAAGAGGTTGATTCGATTGCCGCATTGCCGTCTGGCTCGGCTCTGTTGATTGTGCGTCGTGGCCCCAGTGCGGGATCTCGGTTCCTGCTCGATCAAGACGTATCAGTCGCCGGACGAAACACCGACGCGGACATCTTTCTCGACGACGTCACCGTGTCTCGAAAGCACGCCAGCTTTTCCCGTTCGGGCTCACTTTTCACGGTTGTGGACATGGGCTCATTGAACGGAACGTACGTCAATGGCGACATCGTTGAGAAGCACGCATTGGTTGACGGTGACGAAGTTCAGGTCGGCAAATACCGCCTCACGTTTTTTGCTTCTCGCGTTGACAAGGCTGCGGCGATGGCGAACGGGGCTGCGTAGTGGTGGCACAGAGTGAGGGTGCCCGCGCAGCTAAATCGTCGGCGCCTGCCTCGGCACCGGTCAGCGCATCCGCACGCCCGGTTTTCAGCATCGGACAAGTTCTCGCAAAGTTGCAGCCCGAATTTCCGGAGCTGTCTCCGTCGAAGCTCCGCTTCCTCGAGCTTCAGGATCTCGTCACACCGTTCCGCACGCCGTCGAGCTATCGTAAATTCTCCGCCGACGACGTCGCGCGACTACGCCTGATTCTCACGCTTCAGCGCGACCAGTATTTGCCGCTCAAGGTGATTCGCGAACACCTCGATGCGATGGAATCGGGACAGGCCTCTCCGCTTCCCACGGCCGTCGGACTCTCGGCCACCTCCGTTCTGTCAACGAGATCCCGATATACAAAAGACGAGATGCTTCGAGCTGCCGGGGCGTCGGCCAATTTGTTGCAGGATGCGGTCTCGGCAGGTCTCATCGTCGCAGCCGAGTCGTACGGGGAAGAGGAGTTGTCGACGCTCACCGCGCTGGCTCAGCTTCAGCGGTCGGGCATTGAGCCTCGGCATCTCTCGGTACTCAAGGCGACGGCGGAGAAAGAATTTGCTCTCATCGAACGTGCACTGGCTCCCATCGCGAAACGACAAGGGCCGGCCAGTCGCGCAAAATCCGTCGAGCGAGCAAATGAAATTTCAGTGCACCTCGACGTTGTTCGTGGTCAAATTCTTCGCCACGTCATTTCGCGCAACGCGGGACAGGCGTAATCTGAGATGGCGTGTTGCGCGACACGCCAAAATGATTCGTGTGAAATCCGTCAGTTCGGATTCATCAGTGCCACGATTGTAAAAGTCTCAACGCAAAGTTGAGGGTTAGATTTCAGGAAGGTGTCCTCCATGAGTGACGCAACGGTAGAACAGCCAGAGCGATACGAGCTCAACCCGTTGTTTACTGATGGACTTCCGGAACACGACGACTCCGTCGGATACCGCGGCACGGTGGCCGCTCGCGCTGCCGGTATTTCCTACCGCCAGCTTGACTACTGGGCACGCACAGAGCTCGTCGTTCCGACCGTTCGTGGAGCCGCAGGCTCGGGGTCGCAGCGACTGTATGGTTTCCGCGACATACTCGTTCTCAAACTGGTCAAGCGCCTGCTCGACACCGGTATCTCACTTCAACAAATTCGCACCGCAATCGAAGAACTCCGGGCTGCCGGTTTCTACGACCTCGCCCAAACAACGCTCATGAGCGACGGTGTCAGCGTCTACATGTGCACTTCCGATCACGAGGTCATCGATCTCATGGGTCGTGGCCAGGGGGTGTTTGGCATTGCCGTCGGCAAAGTCCTGCGCGAAGTCGAGTCGAGCCTGGTCGAGCTGCAGACCGAATCGCCTGAAACCGACGAGCTCTCGCTGCGTCGCGCGCGTCGCGCATCCGCTTAGTTCGCGGCAAAAATCCCGTCGAAGGTCTGCCCCGTTAGGCCGGGTGCGAGGCCGGCTGGGGGAGTAGCGGAAGCGTTCGGAGTTGCGCCCAGAATCGTGGCACCCGAGTTCGTCGTGGTGAGCGGCGCGCGAGCGTCGCCTATCCGGGCGATTCGCAGTACACGCTCCAAAAGCTGTTCAAAGTAGCTGGCCATCTCGGCAGAGGCCTCGCCGGGCCAGGCGTGCACGGGACGTGCGGCACCCTGCGCCTGTTGCAATGACGTTCGCTCGGGCAGCAAGGGCGACATCACCAGCGGTCCAAACATGGCGCGAAGCTCATTTACCCGGAACTGATGCTCCACCGATTGCGATCGAACGCGGTTGACAATGACACCCAACGGTTGAAGACGCGGGCTCAACCCGCGGCGGATCTCTTCGATGGCACGCAAACCGCGGTCGGCGGCAGCCACTGAAAACAAACCGGGCTCGGTCACGATTGCGACCCGGTCGCTCGCCGCCCACGCGGTGCGGGTGAGCGCATTCAAGGTCGGAGACGTATCAATGAGAACGAGATCGTAACTGTCCTCGATGCTCGCGAGTGCCTCCTCGAGTCGCCAGATTTCGCGGGCTGTCGGATGAGGAGTGTCGAAGTTGATTGCAGAGGGGTTGCCAATCATGACGTCGATCGCGGAGTGATTGGGCACTGTCCATCCGCTCGGCGCGATCGCCTCACGAACGGTCTTTAGTTTGGGGTTCGTCAACACATCGGAGACATTTAGCCGGCCTCGCGCGTTGACGCCCATGCCGGTCGAAACGTCCGCTTGCGGGTCAAAGTCAACGACGAGAGTGCGAATTCCCTTGGCAAAAGCGGCGGATGCCAAGCCCAGGGTGACCGTGGTCTTTCCCACGCCACCCTTGAGGGAGCTCACACTCAGCACGTGCACGAGCAAAAGGTTACCCCGGCTAGTCTTAGAGAACCTAACTGCGTGCGTCAGTTGTGCACGTCTGCCTTGGAGGGGCCCACGGGATGTTCAACAAAATCCTCGTTGCAAATCGCGGAGAAATTGCCATTCGAGCGTTTCGCGCCGCGTTCGAGTTGGGTGCGAAGACCGTTGCCGTGTACCCCTACGAGGACCGGAATTCGCTACACCGACAGAAGGCCGACGAGGCGTACCAAATTGGTGAACCGGGTCACCCCGTGCGCGCCTACCTCGACGTAGATGAGATTATTCGCGTCGCCAAAGAATCCGGCGCCGATGCGATTTACCCCGGTTATGGTTTTCTCTCCGAGAATCCGCACCTCGCGGAAGCCGCCGCTGCCGCGGGAATCACCTTCATCGGACCGTCGGCCACGGTGTTGGAAATGGCCGGAAACAAGGTCACGGCCAAAGAACACGCGATAGCCGCCGGTGTTCCCGTACTGAAGTCGACCGAAGCCACTGACGACATCAATTCCCTCATTGCAGCCTCCGACAAAATCGGCTTCCCGATTTTTGCCAAGGCGGTCGCCGGCGGTGGCGGCCGTGGAATGCGTCGAGTTGAGACAAAAGAGGAGCTTCGCCCCGCCCTCGAAGCGGCGATGCGAGAGGCGGGCAGTGCGTTCGGAGACTCGCGGATGTTTCTCGAGCAGGCGGTTCTTCGTCCTCGACACATCGAAGTGCAGATTCTGGCCGATATGCAGGGCGAAACGGTGCATCTCTTCGAACGCGACTGTTCGGTGCAACGTCGGCATCAGAAAGTTATCGAAATCGCCCCGGCCCCAAACATCACGCAAGAACTTCGTGACGCGCTGTATAGAGACGCTGTCGCATTTGCGAAATCAATCGGCTACCAGAATGCGGGCACGGTTGAGTTTCTCGTCGATACCGCAGGCGAACGTGCCGGTGAGCATGTTTTCATCGAGATGAATCCGCGCATCCAAGTTGAACACACGGTCACCGAAGAAGTCACCGACGTCGATCTGGTTCAATCGCAGATGCGCATCGCGGCTGGAGAAACGCTGGGACAACTCGGTCTCCACCAGGACCAGATTCATTTGCGCGGTGCGGCGCTGCAGTGTCGAATCACCACGGAAGACCCCGCCGCGGGTTTTCGTCCTGACATGGGCAAAATCACCACCTATCGATCTCCTGGTGGCGCGGGCATCCGACTCGATGGCGGCACAATCAACCCCGGTGCGCAAATCAGTCCGCACTTTGACAGCATGCTGGCAAAACTCACGTGCCGTGCGCGTGACTTCGAGTCGGCTGTCTCCCGTGCACGTCGTGCGCTAGCGGAATTTCGCATTCGCGGCGTCAGCACAAACATCCCGTTTTTGCAGGCAGTCCTTGATGACAAAGATTTTCGGGCGGGAGACGTCAGTACGTCATTTATCGATGAACGACCGGGACTCGTTTCGGGACGGGAGTCGAAAGACCGCGGAACGCGATTGCTGAACTGGTTGACTGACGTGACGGTCAACCACCCGAATGGTCCACGGCCGATTCACGGCACTCCGCTCGACAAGCTCCCCGCGGTTGATCTCCTGCAACCCGCGCCGAGTGGTTCTCGTCAAGTTCTCGATATTCTCGGCCCCTACGAGTTCGCCCAAGCGCTACGCGCGCAGACGTCCGTCGCGGTCACGGACACGACCTTCCGAGACGCGCATCAGTCATTGCTCGCGACACGCGTGCGCACACGAGATCTGATTGACGTTGCGCCCTACGTTGCGCGCACGCTCCCGCAACTCTTCTCCGTCGAAGCGTGGGGTGGTGCGACCTATGACGTCGCACTGAGATTTTTGGCAGAAGACCCGTGGGAGCGTCTCGACAAGCTCCGCGCCAGCCTGCCGAACGTGGCAATTCAAATGCTGCTTCGCGGCCGTAACACCGTCGGCTACACGCCGTACCCCTCCGAAGTCACCGACGCATTCGTGGATGAGGCCAGCCGGTCTGGCATCGACATCTTCCGTATTTTCGATGCACTCAACGACGTGGCGCAGATGCGCCCCGCAATCGATGCCGTGTTGGCCACGAATCGTTCGGTAGCCGAGGTGGCACTGTGCTACACGGGCAACCTGCTCGACCCCGCCGAGACAAAATTCACGCTCGACTACTACCTCACCCTCGCAGAGAAAATCGTCGCTTCGGGCGCACACATCGTGGCAATTAAGGACATGGCCGGGCTCCTTCGTCCGGCCGCGGCAGCTCGACTTGTTTCGGCACTTCGAAGTCGTTTTGACGTCCCCGTTCATGTGCACACGCATGACACGGCCGGCGGGCAACTTGCGACGTTGCTCGCCGCGGTACAAGCAGGCGCCGACGCCGTCGATGTGGCAAGTGCACCGATGTCGGGAACAACCAGCCAGCCGTCGATGTCGGCGCTTGTTGCAGCACTTGACAACACCGAGCGGGCGACCGAACTCGACCTTGGCGCGGTCTGCGCGCTTGAACCCTATTGGGAGGCTGTGCGACAGGTCTATCGCCCGTTCGAGTCGGGGCTTCCCTCGCCAACCGGACGTGTCTATCACCATGAGATTCCCGGCGGTCAACTCTCGAATCTGCGACAACAAGCCATCGCGCTCGGACTCTCGGAGCGATTCGAGCTCATCGAAGATATGTACGCGGCGGCCGATCGAATTCTGGGTCGAATCCCTAAGGTCACGCCATCTTCGAAGGTCGTCGGTGACCTCGCACTTCATCTCGCCGCAGTTAACGCCGACCCGGAAGACTTCGAAGCAAATCCCCAGAACTACGACATTCCGGACTCGGTCGTCGGCTTCATGGCGGGCGAATTGGGTGACATTCCCGGCGGGTGGCCCGAACCGTTTCGGTCGAAGGTCCTCGCGGGTCGATCGCGCGCGGTCGTCACGGTTCCGCTTTCTCGCGAGGACAGCACACTTCTAGAAAATCCTGGATCTGCCCGACGCAACACACTCAACCGTTTGTTGTTTGAAGCCCCGACTGCGCACTTCGAGGCAACGCGGGAGACGTACGGAGACCTTTCCGTGCTCGACACCGTTGATTACCTTTACGGTCTCGAGCCGGGCGTTGAACATGTCATTGAAATGGCGCCTGGAGTTCGGCTTTTCGTGGGCTTGGAAGCAATTGGCGCACCGGATGACAAGGGCATGCGAACCGTGATGGCAACGCTCAACGGTCAGCTTCGTCCGGTCTTCGTGCGAGATCGATCGGTGTCCGTTGACGCACGGACGACCGAAAAAGCCGATCCGCACAATGCGGGTCACATCCCCGCCCCGTTCTCGGGCGCCGTCACCACGAAAGTGACGGAGGGAATGACAGTAAATGCGGGGGATGCCGTCGCAACCATCGAGGCAATGAAGATGGAAGCGGCCATCACGTCAGCCATAGCGGGTACTGTGGAACGGGTGGCTGTTCGAGGAACGGCCCAGGTTGAATCCGGTGACCTTTTGGTGGTCATTCGCCCCAACGCTTAAGCTAGACGAGTAACTCTTACGGAAACGGATCACGATCATTAAGAAGAAACCGACTGACGACGTGCAGCCTGCTGGACGTACCGGGCGCCGTGCCGCTCCGGCCAAAGAAAAGATCACCATCGATCCTCAGGTAGCGGTCTCTGTTTCCACGACTGAAATCGTTATTCCAGTGACGACGAGCGAAACTCCCATTCAGGTTTCCGTTGACTCGCAGGCGATGCCGACCCGTCGCGAACGAAAGTCGGGCGAAACACTGTCTCACCCTGAACCGGTAACTCTCTTGACCCCGGACCGAGTTCTTGACATTGACCCACGCAAAGATGCCCCGTCTGAGGGACTCAACCGCGCTCTGTATAAGGCAACGTTTGGACTCGTAAACCGAGGTGACTCTGCGTCCGTTCGACACCGCAAGGCAATCGACATGAGCATCGGTCGCCGCCTGGGTGGAGGCCCTCGATTCGTGGCCATCCTTACTCGCAAGGGTGGAGTTGGAAAGACAACGGTGTCGACCCTCCTCGGAATGGCGCTTGCCCGTACGCGAGATGACCGTGTTATCGCGATTGACGCGAACCCTGACCGTGGCACCCTCGCAGAGCGTTTCATTCGCGGAAGTCAGTTCACGGTTCGCGATGTGGTTAACAAGGCAGCCACGATTGGTACCTTCACCGATTTTTCCAATTTCGTCACGCGGGACAAGTCCCGGCTCGATGTTTTGGCCTCGGACACTGACCCTCTGTTGTCAGAGGCGTTTGATGAGAACGACTTCAACGTCGTTGCAGACATGGTGTCTCGCTACTACTCGATCGCGCTGGTCGACTGTGGTACCGGCATCGTTCATTCGGTCATGCGTGCAACCCTTCAGCGTGCCGACGCCGTTGTTATCGTTTCCGGCGGTAGTTTCGACGAGTCCCGTTTGGCTGCCGAAACTTTGACGTGGCTTGATGCAAATGGCTACGGAGATTTGGTGCGCAACGCGATTGTGACAATCAACACGGCCACGCAAGGCACCAACATGGTCAAGCTTGACGAAATCGAATCACACTTCAAGTCTCGAGTTCGCGACGTGGTGCGCATTCCGTATGACCCGCTTCTCGCTGCCGGTTCCATCGTGGACTTCGATCGACTCAAGCCCGTTACGCAAGAGGCGGCTCGCATTCTTGCAGCGCTGGTTGTCGACGGTCTTCGCGAAAAATAAGTCGCGTCGTCGTGGCCGAGCGCCCCATTCGTGTCTTTGGCGACCCTGTACTCAAGACCCCCACCGAACGCGTCGCGCAGATCGACGACACTGTTCGCGGTCTGGTTGCAGATTTGCTTGATTCCGTAGCGATTCCCGGCCGCGCGGGAGTCGCAGCAACCCAAATCGGTGTGGGTCTGCGTGTCTTCAGCTTCAACGTGGATGGGCAAGTCGGTTATGTGATTAACCCCACGATTGAGGAGATGAGCGGGGAACTCACGTTGCGCGAGGAGGGATGCCTCTCGGTCCCGGGACTGTGGTTTCCAACTCCGCGATATTCTTACGCACGAGTTCGAGGAACGGATCTCGACGGTAATCCGGTCGTCGTCGAAGGCACGGGCCTATTGGCTCAGGCCCTGCAACATGAAACGGACCATCTTGACGGACTTCTGTATCTCGATCGATTGGAACCCGAAACTCGCAAGCTCGCAATGAAGCAAGTCCGCGAGTCCGACTGGTTCTAAATCTCTAGCGCGTTTCGATGGGCTCGGTCGGGTTCTTCGAGGCGTAGATTTCCGCAATCTCTGCCTCGAAATCCTTTTCAATAACGTGCCGCTTAATGCTCAGCTTGGGTGTGAGATGCCCGCTCGCCTCAGTGAATTCAATGGGCAGAATCACGAACTTACGGATTGACTCGGCTTGAGACACGCGTGCGTTGGCGCGGTCAATTGCCTTTTGAACGTGCGCACGGATGGCGGGATGTTGGCTGGCCTCCGAAAGCGACATTTTCGGATCGAGCTTGTTGTTCGTCAGCCACATTGGAAGCATCTCCGAGTCCAGGGTGACCAGCGCTGAGATGAAGGGTTGACGGTCTCCGACCACGACGACTTGACCAACGACCGGATCGGCGCGAATCGGATCTTCGAGGTACGCGGGTGACACGTTTTTACCACCTGAGGTGACGATGATCTCTTTCTTACGACCGGTGATACTCAGGTAGCCGTCTTCGTCGAGTGATCCAATGTCGCCGGTCTTGAACCAGCCATCGTGGAATGTGTCTTTCGTTGCCTGAGGATTCTTCCAGTACTCCTTGAATACATCGATGCCCTGGACTTCAATCTCACCATCTGCGGCAATGCGAATTGAGACACCGGGAAGGGCTGGACCCACGGTTCCGATTTTCACTTTTGAGGGGCGGTTGATTGTGGCTGGTGCCGTTGTCTCGGTGAGTCCATAGCCTTCGAGCACAGTGATGCCGAGTGCATTGAAGAAGTGACCGAGGCGCTTGCCCAGCGGAGCCGAGCCCGACACCGCCCATCGGACGTTGCCACCCATCGCTTCGCGAAGTTTTCCGAAAACAAGTCGGTCAAACAGCTTGAATTTCAAGTTGAGTGCGAGCCCGACATGACCGCTTTCACGAGCGAGGGAGTATTCGACGGCCGTCTTGGCAGCTGCGCGGAAAATATTTCCCTTGCCACCCGCCTCGGCCTTTTGTTCGGCCGAGTTGTAGACCTTTTCAAACACTCGAGGCACGGCCAGCAGGAAGGAGGGCTTGAACGATTGCAATGACGGCAATAGCAATGTCGTGTCGGGCTGATGTCCCACACGCACACCACCATCGACGCTTAAAACAGAGATGTAACGCGCAAAGATGTGAGCCAACGGGATGAAGAGCAGCGTCGAACCCGATTCGTTGACCACTTCGGGAATCGCAGCACGCGCGTTACGGCACAAATCAACGAAATTGGCGTGCGTAAGAACGCATCCTTTCGGGCGCCCCGTTGATCCGGACGTGTAGATCAAGGTCGCCATGTCTTTACCCTTGGCCTTGACGCGACGCTTGTCGACCTGTGCGTCGTCAACGTTGGAACCGTGAGAAATCAAGTCGTCAATTGCGCCGTCGTCGATGGTCCAGACCGTGTGAACCTTGGGCAGCGCGCCGCTCACACTTTCATATCGTTCACGATGCGACGCTGACTCGACAAAGAGAGCAACGGCCTCGGAGTCATCGAGAATCCATTCGATTTGGCTTGCAGAACTGGTCTCGTAGATGGGAACGAGAATTGCGCCGGCAAACCACGCGGCAAAGTCAAGCAGAGTCCACTCGAATCGTGTCTTGCACATGAGTCCGATTTTGTCGCCGGGCGATATTCCCGCGGCGATCAAACCCTTGGCGACGGCGACAACGCGCTCGTGGAATTGTGCGACAGTCAGTGGATTCCAGCCGCCGTTGCCATCAGGAAGCGAAAAGATGGCGTGGTCCGGAGTTTTAGCAAGACGCTCCAGCAAGATTTCTGTCGTATTCGCATTCTTGTCGCTCGGAACAAGCGCGGGCATATCCATTTGCTGCACGTCGGACTCCTTTATTCGATGGCTTCTCCACTCTAGTTAGTCAAACTGGTTGGGGATAGCGGACCGGACCATTACCCGCCGGTTTGTCAGCGTTGTGCCACTCACTCGAACTGAAGACGTTCTGGATAGACTAAAAAACCTCGAACGCAGGAGGTCGGAATGTTTTATTGGGTGATGAAGAACATCATCATCGGGCCTCTCGTCAAGGGAATCTTTCGGCCTTGGGTGACGGGTGCGGGCAACGTCCCCGCCGAAGGTGCTGTGATTTTGGCATCGAACCATCTTTCCTTTGTCGATTCGATATTCCTCCCGCTCGTCATCGAACGGCCGATGGTGTTTCTTGCGAAAAGTGACTATTTCACTGGCAAGGGCATCAAGGGTTGGCTCACCAAGATGTTCTTTCTGGGAACGGGACAACTTCCAATTGATCGCTCTGGCGGTAAGGCATCCGAGGCGTCGCTAAACACGGGTCTGCAGGTTCTTGCTGACGGGAAGGTGCTCGGAATCTATCCCGAGGGGACGCGAAGCCCAGACGGACAGATGTACCGCGGTCGCACAGGTGTGGCGCGGATGATTCTCGAAGCCCGAGTGCCGGTCATCCCCGTGGCCATGATTGACACCGAAAAAGTGATGCCGATCGGCAGCAAGCTGCCAAAGATTCGACGCATTGGCGTGGTTTTCGGAGAACCACTCGACTTCAGCCGTTTTTACGGACTCGAAGGAGATCGGTTCATCCTTCGCGCTGTGACTGATGAGATCATGTACGAATTACTCGGCCTCAGCGGGCAGAACTACGTCGACGTGTACGCGAGTAGCGTCAAGGAAAAGCGCGCCCTCGTTTCTCGGTAGGCTTTAATCGCCCGGATCGTCGCACGTCTTTCGGCCGGTTTATTTTTGCCGTGTTCGCCTTGAGTTGAGGAGCAGTGACGTCTGTGTCATTGACAAATGAAGCTGTAGTTGCTGCGTCGCAGAGTGTGATTGACGGACTGGATGCCTGGCGCGCGCTGCCGATCAAGCAACAGCCGCCGTGGCTCGACGCAGGCGCCGTGATCGAAGCCTCGACCAAACTTGCGTCTTTCCCTCCGCTCGTTTTCGCGGGTGAGGTTGATACCCTCCGTGATCGACTGGCGGTCGCTGCCAGCGGTCAAGCATTCCTGCTGCAGGGCGGAGACTGCGCAGAAACTTTTGCGGGTGCAACGGCCGACCAGATTCGCAATCGAGTCAAGACCTTGCTTCAAATGGCCGTGGTGCTGACGTATGCGGCCGAGTTACCGGTAATCAAGATGGGCCGAATGGCTGGGCAATTTGCGAAGCCTCGGTCAAGTGACACCGAGACACGCGGAGATATCACGTTGCCCGCCTACCGCGGCGACATTGTCAACGGATATGACTTCACCCCTGAATCACGACTAGCTGATCCCGCTCGCATGGTGCAGGGGTACCACACGTCGGCCTCGACCTTGAATCTCATTCGCGCTTTCACGCAGGGCGGCTTCGCTGATTTGCGTGAGGTTCACAACTGGAACAAGGGGTTTACCTCGAACCCGGCGAACGCGCGTTACGATCAGCTCGCCCGTGAGATTGACCGGGCCATCAACTTTATGACCGCCTGCGGTGCCGATTTCGAGGCGCTCAAGCGCACCGAATTCTTCGTGAGTCACGAAGCTTTGCTCATGGACTACGAGCGCCCAATGACGCGCATCGACTCGCGCACGGGCACCCCCTACAACACCTCCGCCCACTTCGTGTGGATCGGAGAGCGCACGCGTGAGCTTGACGGTGCGCATGTCGACTTCCTGTCTCGCGTTCGGAATCCGATTGGCGTCAAGTTGGGGCCTACGACGTCGCCCGCCGACGTACTCGCGCTCATCGACAAGCTCGACCCCCACCGCGAACCGGGTCGTTTGACTCTGATCACGCGAATGGGTGCGGGCAAAATTCGGGATGCGCTGCCACCCCTGCTTGAAGCGGTCAAGGCGAGCGACGCGAATCCTCTTTGGATCACCGACCCCATGCACGGCAACGGCATGACAACGCCGACCGGTTACAAGACTCGTCGTTTCGATGACGTGCTGGATGAAGTGCAAGGCTTCTTTGAAGCGCATCGATCGGTGGGCACGTATCCCGGCGGGATGCATGTTGAGCTCACCGGTGACGATGTCACTGAGTGCCTCGGCGGTTCCGAGATGATTGACGAAGAATCGCTGGCAACTCGCTACGAGTCACTCTGTGACCCTCGCCTCAACCACAGTCAGTCCCTCGAGCTCGCGTTTCTGGTCGCAGAAGAGCTCAAACGGCGGTAGCGACGCGCGCCTGTCGACCGTGCGTTACGGTGCCGGGTTGTAGACAACGACCGCAGTGCCGCGTTTCTGCGGACCGACGACGGACTGTGATCTGACCAACAATTGGTCGCGGTACTCTTCGGGCGTGTTGGTCGAGGCGCTAAACCCCAAGTCAGTGAGCTTGGCGAGGGCGTCCGCCACGGTCAATCCCACCAGGTTGGGAACGTCGACGAGGTCTGGTCCTTTCGACACGACAACATCGATGACGTCACCCGGTTTGACCCCAGTATCGGGAATCGACACCGAAATAATCTTGCCGGCCTCGACGGTGTCGCTGAACTCTTCGTTTCGTGCCCCGACCGTCAGATCGACGGCGCGCAGGGCTGCCGTCGCCTCATCCACCGTTTTTCCCACCACATCGGGAACGGGACCTTCCGAGACGATGAACGTAATCGCGGCACCCTCGGCGTAGGTAGCCGGCAGGGGTGCGCCCTGCGCATCCACTGCACGAATGATGAGTCCCTTCGCCACATCAGACGAAAAAAGCGACGACGAGGTGGCCACCGTGAAACCCGCGTCGGTCGCCGCGGTACTGGCTTGGGCCTCGGTCATACCGGCAAAGGTCGGCACAGAAAGCATCTTCGGACCGATGGAAACAAGCACGGTGATTTTCGATCCGCGTTGCGCGAGACCACCCTCTTTCGGATCCGTCGCGGCAACAAGTCCTTTTGGCACGGTGGATGAGTTGATTTCACCGTTGACGGCCGTGAAGCCAGCCGCCTCGATTGTCGACCGAGCCTCGTCGGGATTCATGCCGGCCACCGCGGGGACGGTCTCCAGTGCACCCGGCCCGGAAGTGAAGTACCACGCCGAACCTCCACCGAACAGAGCCAGCGCCACCGTCGCAATGACGAGCCAGAGCGTTCGTCGCTTGCGTGACTCTGTCGAGGTGTGCAACCGCGCAACGATATCTGTCTCGGCGTTCATCTGCCGCACTGAACCCGTCAGAATGCGCGTTGAGTCCGTGCTTGGTGCCTCTCCCGCCGGCATCACGACGGTCTGTTGCGTTGTCATGCCCGTGGTGGTTGTCGGTCTCTTGAGCGTTTGTTCGGCCTCAATCAAAGCGTTCAGCAAAATGGATGCACTTGCCGGACGCTTCTGCGGAGAGCGTGCCGTGGCCCACAAGACAATTTCATCGAGTTGAGGAGGAACGTTTGGATTGATGAGTGAGGGTTTCGGCACGTCATTGTGTGCGTGCTGATACGCAACCTGCATCGGCTGGTCACCAGTGAATGGTTGCTCGCCCGTCAACATCTCGTACATCATGATCCCGAGGGCGTAGATGTCGCTTCGAGAATCAGCCGTTCCTCGGGTCAAGAGCTCAGGGCTCAGGTACGCAATCGTGCCGAGCAGAGCTTGTCCCGATGCCGTGTTTGCGCTCGTCGCTCGGGCGAGACCGAAGTCGCCGATTTTGATTCGTCCGTCGTCGGCGAGTAGTACATTTTCAGGCTTGAGATCGCGGTGGATGATGCCAGACTCGTGCGCCGCAGTGAGGCCGCGAAGTACCGCATCCATGATATCGACGGTTTGTTCGGCCGTGAGTTTGCCGTAGTCCTTCAGCAAGTCTCGCAGCGTGATGCCTGGCAGATACTCCATGATCAAATACGCCATGTCGCTGTCTTGACCCTGATCAAAAACACTCACCACATTGGGATGAGCGAGGCGAGCCGCCGACCGTGCCTCCTGAATGAAGCGCGCACTGAATGCCGAGTCATCGGCGAGGTGACTGTGCATCACCTTGACCGCCACGCGACGCTCCAGTCGAAGGTCGGTCGCCAGATAGACGGTTGCCATGCCTCCGCGGGCGATGCGCTGTGTGACCTGATATCGGCCGTCGATGAGGCGCCCAATGATGACATCTCCGGGCGCAGCACTCATGCCAAGAAGTCTAGGCAAAGCAGGCCCCGCGTCAGGTCAACGAAACACGTACACGGCGGCCAACGAGGGGACTAAATACCCGGCGCGGGAAGATCGCCCATGACCTCGGCGTTGGGAATCACGAGCCGTTGTCCCACGACGAGCCGGCTTTGTGGGCCGAGTCCGTTTGCGGTCATGAGGGCAACCGGCTGCACGCCATAAAGACTTGCAATGCTGGCCAGAGAATCACCGGCTGCGACACGGTATCGCGCGATTACCTCAGGTTCGCTCCGGTCGTATGGGTCCGAAGAAAATTGAGGGATGTGCAACACCTGGCCGGCAAAGATCATGGTTTTCCAGCTCAACCCGTTGGCGGTCAAGAGCCCGGCGGTGGAAACCCCATAGCGCCCCGCAATCGCCGAGAGCGTGTCGCCGGCGACTACGGTGTGCGTGCGCGGGCGTACCTCGCCCGGCTTTGCCGGATTTGGAGTGGCAACTGGGCGCGAACCGCCGAACCCGGGCTGGGGTGTCTCGCGAGGATCGTCGGATGCGTGCGCGGGGGAGTTGGGGAGAGCGCTACTTCCGAATACCAAAGCAAACGTCGCAGCAACGGCAAGCGACGTACGTGTTCGTGCCTTTCGAAAAAGCGACGAGACGCCTCGAGGCGCACGCACCGAGTCCCGAACAATGGGAGTAGCGGCACTGTGGGTTGATCGAAAGTGTTGTTCGACCATGTGTCACCTCCCTTGTATTTTCACGACCGGACTGCAGTGTCTCAGGTAGATACGAATCGCCTGTGTTGAGTATCCCCAGTGAATCGGTGTGAGTCCGTCATTATGCTCGGCGTTTTGCAGGACGGCGTTGTCGTGGCAAACTCGTGCCTGTGACAAGTGTTCCCTCTGCCGGTGTCGAGTGGCTGACCGTGCCTGACCTTGTTGACGCGCTCGGCGTTTCTCAAAGCAAAGTTCGCCGTTTGTTGGAAGAGCGACACCTCGTCGGAATTCGTCGCGACGGTGGCCCGTTGTGCGTCCCGGCGATTTTCATTCGGGATGGTCACCCCCTTACTGAGTTACACGGCACTGTGATTGTTTTGAGCGACCTCCACTTCACCGACGAGGAGATCGTTTCGTGGCTTCTCGAAAACGACGACACTCTTGGCGTGGCTCCGATTGAGGCGTTGCGGGCAGGTCGAAAGGCCGAAGTTCGTCGCGTGGCCATGACGCTTGCCTAACGTCTTGCGTCGCCAACACAGTCGCGACTGAGACAGCTAAGAAACGCGATTGGTGACTCCCAAAGCCAATTCGCGAAGGGCATCGGATGTCTGCTGTTCAAAAGCTGACTCATCTAGGGCGTGGAGCGCCTGGGTCACATAGTTCGATATAAGGAGTTCCACCTCGTCGTGGGCGCCGCATTCGACGAGCGTTGAACGCACCGAGGAAATCTGTTCTTGCGACAATGACCGGTCGCCCAACAAGTGATTCAACTCGGTCACTTCGGACGGACCCAAGCGTTCCATCGCCAGAGCGATGAGCACGGTTCGCTTTCCTTCACGGATGTCATCACCGGCCGGTTTACCCGTCACGTCGGGGTCGCCAAAAACACCGAGCATGTCGTCACGCAGTTGGAAGGCGAATCCGAGTGGAAGCCCAAAAGATCGAAGTGCATCTAGTTCGTCATCGCTGGCGCCCGCGAGAGCGGCACCAATGACGAGAGGAGCTTCGATGGAATATTTTGCCGACTTGTAGACAACGACGCGCCCAGCCCGGTCAAGCGCCTCGTCGACGGAAACGATTGGCCAGGCGCGTTCTTCTACAACATCGAGGTATTGACCAAGCGTCACCTCGCGACGCATGCGATCAAACTCGGCACGAGTCCGTTCCCGCGTGGTGCGGTCCACATCGGTCAACGCGTGCGCGATCAACTCGTCACAGTAGGCAAGGAGCAGGTCACCGAACAGCAGAGCAGAATTGACGCCAAAGGATGCGCCGTCACCCGCCCATCCAGAGTCTGCGTGAAGTCGTTCGAATGCTCGATGCGCAGAGGGGTTTCCGCGACGCGTATCCGAGCTGTCCATGATGTCGTCGTGCACGAGGGCTGCGGCGTGAAACACCTCGAGGGCGGCCGCAATATCAATCGCGTTTTTGGAGAGGTCGGCACCGCGAATCTTGAACCCATGGAGCGCGCACAGTGCACGGAACCGCTTACCACCCGTCAGAAACTTACGCGCGAAGGTGTCAAAACTCGTGACATCGTGACCGAGTGCGAACATGTCTTGAGCGCGCGCTTCGAGAAATTCTTGAAGTCGCGTGTTGACATGGGACACCCACTGCTCACGTTCTGGCACTCGCCTAGCCTATCCGCGACGGCCGGGGTTACACTCTTTCTAGGACGTCAAATTTCATCAACAGGGAACGAGGGGACACCATGCCACTTTCCGAACACGAGCAGCGACTGCTCGATGAAATGGAACGCAACCTTTACGGACGCGAGGCCGACGTTGTTTCGACGGGTACCGGTGGACTGCGACCCAATTACCGTGCGCTCACTCTGGGCATCGTTCTCGCGGTTGTTGGTGTAGGAGTCATGGTCGGCGCAGTCATGTCGCAAGTGATCATCATTGGTGTCGGTGGTTTCATCATCACGTTCGCGGGCGCCCTCATTGCGAGCCGACCCGCACGTCAGTCTGAGTCCTCCCCATCGTCGCCCCGGACCGCGTCAACTGCGCGTTCGACGTTCATGGATCGGATGCAGCAAAAGTGGGATGAGCGCCAAGAAGGTCAATCTTCCTAACCAGTCGCCTTGACCGCTAGCTAGTCAGCGGTCCCATACCACGGCCGCCCTTCGGGGCGGTCTTTTTTTTGACTTGTTGAGGTGCGCGCTCCCTTGTCGGTCCAAATTTGGCCCGTATGGCAGATGATTGCTCCACTTTCCTCCACCATTGAAAATCCCGTATTTAAGGCGGTTTTTGCACCTATTTGCGAAAAAAAATACGCAATTACGAGTTTTGTGGTGCAAAGTGGAGTAAAGTGGAGTAACACCACGAACTGGCCGGTAAGAGGGGAGGTGCGCCCATGTTTCTTGGAGCTCACGCACCCAAACTCGATGACAAGGGACGCGTCATATTGCCGGCGAAATTCCGCGACGAACTCGCGTCCGGCATCGTCGTGACCCGCGGCCAAGAGAACTGTCTCTATGTCTTTACGGCTCGAGAGTTTGAGGCGCTTCACGACAAGATTCGCCAGGCTCCAGTGACGAGCAAAGTGGCTCGTGACTTTCTGCGCGTATTCCTCTCGGGCGCCAGCGCCGAAACCCCCGACAAACAGAACCGAATCACACTTCCCGCGAATCTTCGGCACTACGCCGGTTTGACCCACGATCTTGCCGTGATTGGTGCGGGGAATCGTGTCGAAATTTGGGACGCAAAAACGTGGGACGACTATTTGTCCGCGCACGAAAGTGCCTTCTCGGATACCGACGAGGAGGTGATTCCTGGCCTCTTCTAGTCGTTTGGTTTCGACTCCCCGCCAGCCCCATCCGGAAGCTCCTTCCCCGGTCTCTGGCTGAGGTGGAGGGGAATCGAAACTCATCGGCTACTGCCAGACCTCACATGGACATTCGTAAAATCCACACTCCGGTTTCGCTCGAACGCTGCATGGAATTGCTTGCGCCGGCGGTCAGCGCGCCTGGTGCTGTACTCGTCGACGCGACACTGGGGCTCGGCGGTCACGCGGAAGCCTTTCTCTCCACGTTCGATGAACTGAGATTGGTTGGCATTGACCGTGACGCTCAGGCTCTCGACATTGCGCGAGAACGCCTTGCTCCGTTTAACGCGCGATGCGCCCTCGTGCACGCGGTCTTCGATGACCTTGCTGAGGTATTGACCAGCCTCAACCTTTCCGCGGTGAACGGCTTCCTGTTTGACCTGGGAGTGTCATCTATGCAATTGGATCGGTCGGACCGTGGTTTTGCCTACGCACAGGATGCCCCGCTCGACATGCGCATGGACCAGAGCGCCGGCATGACGGCCGCAGATGTTGTGGCGACGTACGATGTCGATTCACTCATCTCAATATTTCGTCGATACGGCGATGAGAAACTCGCCCCTCGTTACGCACGCGCCATCGTTGCAGCCCGTGAGATTGCTCCCATCAGTTCAAGCGGTCAACTGGTGGCCATTCTTCAAGAAGCGACACCGGCGGCATTGATGAACGCGGGGCACCCCGCAAAGCGGGTTTTTCAGGCCCTTCGTGTCGAGGTGAACGAAGAACTGAGTGTCTTGCATCGCGCGATTCCTGATGCCTTGGAATTGACCGCCGTGGGCGGGCGCATGGTTGTCATGTCGTATCAGTCGCTTGAAGACCGCATTGTCAAGGCTGAGTTCGCCGCGGTGACGACAGACACCACGCCCGTCGGAATGCCGGTTTCGCTCGCTTCGAGCGCGCCCACGTTTCGGCTCTTAACTCGTGGAGCCGAATTGGCGACCGACGAGGAAAAAGAGCGAAATCCCCGCGCCACGCCCGTGCGCATTCGTGCCGTGGAACGTGTGAGGGCTGCCGCATGAGCATGAACGCGCCGATTCGACGCCCGGCGTCCTTGTCATCGAGGCACTTGACACCTGTTTTGCCTCCGCAATCACGATCGTCATTGACGTCGCGGCTGTCAAGTTCCGTGACCCCATCCGTTGCCACGTCGTCTCGAAATCGTCGCAGACCGCGCGCGTTTTTCGCGATCGTGACGGCTGCCGTGATGTTCGGTGTGATGGTCGCACAGATGTTGCTGAGCGTTGCTCTCGAAAGTGGCGCATATGAAATTGCTCATTTGCAGTCGGCGAACAAAGAAGCCAATCGCTCTTACCAACAAATGTCTCAAGATATTGATCGCCTGGCGTCGCCGCAACACCTCGCACTGAATGCAGAGGCGTTAGGAATGCTTTCCAACAACACCCCGGCCTATCTTCGGCTTTCCGACGGTGCCGTTCTCGGTGCTCCGACGTCTGGGGACGGATTCGTGAACCTCGTTGCTCCCGACGGTGGCTCTCTCGTTCCCAATTCTCTGCTGGCGGATGTCCCGCTCGTGACGAGCGCACCGGCCCAAACCACCGCGGGGGCGACGCCCGCCACCTCGCCCGCGGCAACAGAGTCCGTTGTCGGCATCGGCGCGCCGACCCAAGCCGTTCCGGTGGGACCCGTACCGTTGTCTAACGGATTACCCGGTTTGGCGACGCGCTAGGAGACGACCCGACGACCGTGAGCATGCGACGAACAACGAAACTGCGTGTCAGTCTCACGATGCTTATCGTGGTGGCGTTTTTCGCGATTGTTGTCATCCGTCTCATCGACATTCAAATTGTTCGCGCGGCGGAGTACAACGAAGCGTCCGCAGGAAAGATGTCGCTTCCCGCCACGGTCTACGCGCCCCGTGGAGACATCACCGATGTCAACGGGGTCGTGCTTGCCGACGCCGTGATGCGTTACGACGTAACGATGTCGCCCCGTAATGCGCGGGACTTTGAACGTGGTTCGGGATCGTCGCTCGTCAAGGTGTCGACGGCACAGGCCGCGGCAGAAATCGCGGCCATCACCAAGCAGAAGTCAGAGGACATTCTCTCCATCATTTCCAGCGCACTCGCGGAGGACCCTGAAGCTGATTTTGCCTACGTTGCCAAGAGTGTCGATGTCGAGGCGTTTCGCGCGCTCAACGAACTCGACATCCCGTGGCTCTACTTTGAGCAAGCCCCCAGTCGTACGTATCCCAACGGTTCCGTTGCCGGCAATCTGATTGGATACGTGGGCTCAGATGGAACGGCTCTTGGTGGGCTGGAGCTCACCGAGGATGAATGTCTGGCTGGCACGAACGGTGAAGAAACGTATGAACGCGGTGCCGACGGTGTGCGAATCCCGGGAAGTACGGTGACGTCGGTTCAGTCCAAGCAGGGTTCAAACCTTCGTCTTACGATCGATTCAGATCTTCAGTGGTACGCCCAGCAAACACTGGCGACCCAAGCGCAGGCTCAAGGCGCGACCTTCGGAATCGCCGTCGTGCTCGAAGTCAAAACGGGCAAGCTTCGAGCAGTAGCCGACTACCCGTCGGTTGATCCAAACAATGTCGATGCGACGCCCGAGCAATTTCGTGGTTCCTACGCATTTGCTGCGCCGTACGAACCTGGCTCCACGATGAAGTCGTTGACCGCGGCTATGGTTGTCGACGCGGGTCTCGCCGATCATTCTTCTCCAGTCCAAGCTCCGAGCCTCATGGAATTTGCCAACGGAGCGAGGGTGAAAGACAGCTCGGGTCACGCCGCAAATTTGACTCTCCAAGGAGTGCTCGTTGAATCGAGCAACGTGGGAATGAGTCTTTTCGGTGAAGGGCTCTCGCCGGACCAGCGCTATTCGTACATGACCAATTTCGGACTCGGTCAACCGACCGCGGTAGGGTTCCTCGGCGAATCGTCGGGTATTTTGTACGACCCCGAGCAATGGGACAACCAGACGTACTACAACATGTTCTTTGGCCAGGGACTTGCCGCGACGGCGGTTCAAATGGCCGGGGCATACCAAGCGATAGGTAATGGGGGAGTCCGACTACCCGTTCAGTTGGTTGAAGATTGCACATCGAAGGATGGGGCGGTCTCGACTCCTGAGAGGCCCGGACCCGTTCGTGTCGTTTCGCCCAACGCGGCGCAAGAAGTTGTCGGCATGCTCGAAGGTGTTGTCACCGATGGTTGGCTCGGACCAAAACTGACGATTCCCGGATACCGAGTTGCCGCAAAAACGGGAACTGCGGAGATGTCCGCGGGAGACGGAACATACTCGTCGAGCTTTATTGTGTCGATTGCAGGTCTCATACCCGCTGAGGATCCTCAGTACGTGGTGCTCGTCACGCTTGCAAATCCGGCAGCGAACTCCACCTCTGCCGTCGCGCCCGTGATTCATGACCTCATGGAGCAAGTTGTCAAGCAATACCGAATTGAGCCGTCAAACTCCGGTTCTCCCTACTGGCCGGTGACCTACTAGTTCCGTCAGGTCGGGTCGTTCACGAAATGCGATCCGGAGGCGCATCTCGCGATTGCCTCCGCGGTAGTCTGGTGGGGTTGTTCACTCGGTGGAAAAGGAGCGCTGCGGGACTATGACCTCGCTTCGGCCTTTGCATCCGCCCGGAATCACGATTCGCGAGCTCGCGACGCACGATGACCTCCATCTCGTTCGCGGCAATGCAGACACTCGCTTAACCGGTGTCGAACTGGCAAGCTCGCGCGTCGTGCCGGGTGACCTCTTCGTGGCATTGCCCGGCGCCAAACAACACGGCGCTCTGTTTGCTCCCGAGGCGATTGCGTGCGGTGCCGTCGCCGTGCTGACGGATGAGACGGGTGCCGGCATGATTGCGGATTCGTCAATTCCCCTCATCGTGACTGAGCATCCGCGCGAAATCCTTGGCGCCATATCGGCTCTGGTCTTCGCTTCATCAGACTCATCACGCCTGACGTTTGGCATAACGGGAACGAACGGGAAAACCAGCATCACGTATGCGTTGGCGACTCTTCTTGAGCGAGCAGGCATTACGACCGCCCTGAGCACGACCGCCGCGCGACGAATCGGTTCGCGTGAGATCACCAGCTCGCTGACGACTCCTGAAGCTCCGGAATTGCACGCCTTTCTCGGCGTTGCGAAAGAACTCGGCGTGGGTGCGCTCGCCCTCGAGGTATCGGCGCAGGCACTCAGTCGTCATCGGGTCGCGGGCATTCACTTTGATGTGGTGTGTTTTGCAAACCTGAGCCACGACCACCTCGATGACTATGAGTCACTCGAAGAGTATTTTGCTGCTAAGGCTTCCCTCTTTTCACCCGACATCGCAACCAGGGGAGTTATCTGTGTCGATGACGAGTGGGGTCAACGGCTTGTCGCAAGCGCCCAGATCCCATTTGTCACTCTGACTTCGCACTCGGAGCGTGAGGCAGATTGGCATGTCACGATCACGTCCGAATCCATCGAGCGAACTAGCTTTGTGGTGCGGGGTAACGGTGTAGAAATCCATAGTCACATCCCGCTTTTAGGCAGTTTCATGGCCGTCAACGCGGCACTTGCCATTGTTATGGCAATTTCTGCCGGCCTCGACGTGGACGAGGTCACACGTGTTGTTGGGGGCGACGACGGCATTCCCGTATTCGTCCCCGGACGACTCGAAGTCGTCTCGGGGCCCGTCGGCCCAGTTGCCGTCGTTGACTACGGGCACACTCCCGAGGCATTTCGGCTCTGTCTTGAGGCCCTGCGGCGAGTCACTCCTGGTCGGATCATTATGGTGTTTGGTGCAGACGGTGACCGAGACACGCTCAAGCGTCCGGAACTTGGTGCAATCGCGGCTCGTCTGGCGGACACGGTCATCGTCACGGACTACCACCCGCGTTCCGAGGATCCGGCACTCATCAGAGCCGCGCTTCTCGCGGGCGCTCGAAGCGCACGTCCGGAGGGCGACATTCGTGAAGTTTCGGATCCGGCGAGGGCCGTGCGGGCTGCCGTCGCGCTGGCAAAAACCGGCGACGTGGTTTTCTACGCAGGTCCGGGACACGAGAACTATCGCGAAATTGCGGGACGGAAAGTTTCCTTCAATGCACGTGAAGAAGTTCGTGCGGCCCTGAGCGAGGCCGGTTACCCGACGGGAGAAGTTGAATGATTCCTATGACCCTGCGGGAGATTGCGTCGGCCGTCTCTGGTGAACTCGTCTTGCCCACGTCGGTGACCGATGATCTTGTCATTGCGGGCAACTCTGATACGGACTCGCGATTGATTTCACCTGGTGACGTCTTTTTTGCGAAGCCGGGAGAGTTCACGGACGGTCACAACTTTGTCGCCGACGCGGTCGAGAATGGTGCCGCTTTGGTTGTCGTGAATCACCCTGTGGATGCACCTGTTCCGCAACTTGTCGTGCCGGACACGGTGGATGCCCTTGCCGACCTCGCGCGTGAGGTGGTTTCGCGGGTACGCGCACATGGTCGGCTGAAGATTGTGGGCATCACGGGGTCGAACGGAAAGACAACGACAAAGAATCTCGTCGCTGCCATGTGTGCCGAGCACGGAAACACCGTCTGGCCGAAGGCGTCGTTCAACAACGAAGTCGGTGCACCGCTGACGATGCTCAAGTTGACGCATGACACGAAATTTCTCGTCCTCGAACTCGGCGCAAGTGGCATTGGTCACATCGAGCGCCTGACGCGCTTAGCGCCGCTCGATATCGCGGTCGTTCTCATGATTGGTTTGGCCCATGCGGGTGAGTTTGGCGGAATCGAAAACACCGTCATCGCCAAATCCGAGATTGTCCGAGGGCTGCTCCCGAATGGTGTCGCCGTTTTGAATCATGATGACCCGCGCGTTGTATCCATGGCCAGTCTCGCTCCAGGAAGAATCGTGTGGTTCGGTCGCACGCACGGTTCGGATGTATACGCGCACAACGTCGAATCGGACCTTTCGGGCACGTCTTTTGAGATTGTGGCATCCGGTGAGAACGCCTCAGTTCGGTTCCGAGTGCTCGGTGAGCACCACGTGATGAACGCGCTTGCGGCCGTGGCGGTCGGCCAGGAACTCGGTTTTGCGCTTTCTGACATGGTCGATTCCCTAGAAAAAATCACGTTGGCGGAACGATGGCGCATGCAAGTCTTTGCCGGCCCCCAGGTCACTGTCATTAACGACGCGTACAACGCAAGTCCGGACTCGATGGCTGCGGCGCTCAAAACGCTCGTTCATGTCACCCCTGCGGGTGCGCGTCGTATCGCCGTGCTCGGCGCCATGGCAGAGCTAGGCGATCAATCCGGTGAGGAGCATGATCGAATCGCCTTGCTCATCGTTCGGCTCAACATCGATCTTTTGGTCGTCGTCGGTGACGAGGCGCGACGGCTCCACATCTCCTCAATCAACGAGGGTTCGTGGGATGGTGAATCTGTGTTCTTCTCGACCTCCGATGAGGCATACGATTATCTCGTCGACCACGTCCGCTCCAACGACGTGATTCTTGTGAAGTCCTCGAACTCGGCAAATCTGCGGTTACTTGGCGATCGATTGGGAGAGACCTACGCGTGAGCACGCTGCTTCTTGCCGGAGGTATATCCCTCGTGTTCAGCCTCTTCTTTACGCCCGTCTTTGTGCGACTTTTTCGCAAAATCGGGTGGGGTCAGTTCATTCGCGATGACGAGGCGAACGACCACCACTGGAAAAAGGGCACCCCCACGATGGGCGGCATCGTCATCGTCCTCGCCGTCGTCGTCGGGTTCTTTCTGGCCAGCTGGATCACAGATTCTTCGATCGCCTTGTCCCCCCTCCTGGTGCTCTTCCTTATGGTCGGTCTCGGAACCGTTGGATTCATCGATGACTTCATCAAGACCCACAAGCAGCGCAGTCTCGGCCTCAATGGTTGGTGGAAAATCGTCGGCCAGGTAGTTATTGCGACAGCGTTCGCCATTTTGTCCATTAACTTCCCGGACAATAACGGTCTGACGCCTGCGTCCACGCACGTTTCGATTGTTCGGGACACCGGACTCGACTTCATGGCACTCGGAAAAGTCCTCGGAATTGTTCTTTTCTGCGTGTGGATCATCCTCATCGTGACCGCGACGACCAATGCCGTGAACTTGGCCGACGGACTCGATGGTCTGGCGTCGGGCTCATCAATCTTCGCCATCGGCGCATTCGTCATCATTAACTTCTGGCAGTTCAACCAGTCGTGCTTCAGCAAGACGATTGACACGGATGTCCTCTACAAGTGCTACGAGGTGCGGGACCCTATTGACTTAGCCATCATTTCGGCCACCATCGTTGGCGCACTCATCGGGTTCCTTTGGTGGAATACGTCTCCGGCCCAAATCTTCATGGGTGACACGGGTTCGATGGCGCTGGGTGGAGCATTAGCAGCTCTGGCCATATTGAGTCAGACCGAATTGCTTCTGCTGCTCATTGGCGGACTATTCGTTTTTGACACCGCCTCAGTCTTGATTCAACGTGGCTACTTCAAGCTGTCCGGTGGCAAGCGCGTTTTTCTCATGAGCCCCATCCACCATCACTTTGAAGTCAAAGGATGGGCGGAGGTCACGGTGGTCGTTCGGTTCTGGATTATTGCCGGCCTGTGCGTTGCGGCCGGTGTCGGAACGTTCTACCTCGAGTGGCTCTCGCGGTAAGTCAGCATGACGACACCACGATGTGAATCACTTCACAGCTGGCATGCGGACTGGTCAGGCTTGCGTGTCGCTGTTCTCGGACTCGGAGTTACCGGGTTTTCCGTCGCCGACACGCTCGCAGAATTGGGTGCCGTAGTCATGGTGATTGCGGCGACCGCCGATCAGACTCGGCGTGACATGTGCGGGGTGCTCGGGATCACGGTGGTTCTGAGTCAAAATACGGACGACGTACCGCCGGAACTTGTGACTTTCAATCCGGAGCTCGTCGTTGTGTCACCGGGGTACCACCCGAACCACCCACTTGTTCGATGGGCCGCTGACCGAGACATCTCCATCTGGGGAGATGTCGAATTGGCATGGCGAGTTCGAGACAAGGTGGGAACTCCGGCGGAATGGATTCTCGTCACGGGCACGAACGGCAAGACAACGACAACGCAGCTCGCGTCGCACATGCTCCTGCACAGTGGGGCACGCGTCGCCCCGTGCGGAAACATTGGGATTCCCGTCCTTGACGCAGTACGAGATCCGCGCGGATTTGATTTTTTTGTGGTTGAGATTTCGAGCTATCAACTCCACTGGCTCCGCCACGTCGTTCCCCTGACGAGTGTCTGTCTGAACGTGTCGCCGGACCACTTGGATTGGCACGGCGGATTCGACGCGTACGTCGCGGCCAAGGCCAAGGTTTATGAGCGCACGAAAGTCGCCTGTGTATACAACCGAGCCGACGAGCGCACGCTGAAAATGGTCGAGGACGCCGAGGTGACGCAGGGGGCACGGGCGATTAGTTTTGGTTTAGATTCACCAGGTCCGTCAGACTTCGGCGTCGTCGACGGGATTCTGTTGGATCGGGCATTCCTGGACAATCGTCACGCCGAGGCGCTCGAAATCTCGACCGTGACTGAACTTCGTCAAAATGGGCTTCACGCTCCTCATATGGTCGCGAACGTACTCGCAGCCGCGGCCGTTGCTCGAAGCGCAGGAGCATCCATCGATGCCATTTCTGAGGCGTTGACTACGTTTCGTGTGGATGCACATCGATACGAGACCGTTGCCATGGTCGATGGGGTGACATGGATAGATGACTCGAAAGCCACAAATCCCCATGCGGCAAATGCGTCACTCTCTGCGAATGACTCCATTGTGTGGATTGTCGGCGGTTTACTCAAAGGCGTTGCAATCGACGAACTTGTCCAACGTCATGCGAAGCGAATTAAAGCGGCAGTGGTAATCGGTGTCGAGCGTTCAGAGGTGCTGAGAGCTTTCGCGCAACACGCGCCACACCTCCCCGTCGTGGAGGTGCTCACCAGCGAAACTGAACAGGTCATGTTTGAGGCGGTGCGTGCGTCGTCCTCATTCGTGGCCCACGGAGACGTGGTGTTGCTCGCCCCAGCGGCGGCGTCGATGGACCAGTTCACCGATTACGCCCAACGGGGGCGTCTGTTTGCCGAAGCGGTTCGCGCCCACGTCGGCCACTAGGTGAGAGAGGAGTCCGGAACATGACGACGGCTCCTCAGCTCCCGCGCAGAAATCCTCGGTCGGCACCGACTCCACCTCTTCGACCCGTACCGCAGACAGAACGCGGCTCATCGGCACGAATCGTTCTGAGCAACGTGCTGCAATCGGAGAATTCGAACTTCTACTTGCTGCTGGGCACGGTCGTTTTCCTTGTCATCATTGGGCTCATAGTTGTCTTCTCCGCGTCCTCCATCGATTCGTTCCTTTCGGATCAAGGATTCTTCGGCGGGTTTCTTCGGCAGGCTGGATTCGCCGTCGTAGGCATTCCGCTCATGCTCATCATCGCGAAGCTCCCACTCGTTTTCTGGCCGACGTGGGCAAAGCGACTTCTCGGTATTGGTGTTGCTCTTCAGCTTCTCGTGTTTAGCCCCATTGGTATCGAAACCGGTGGAAACCGAAACTGGATTGCAATCGGTTCGTTTACGGCTCAACCGTCGGAGGCCATCAAGCTCGTTATCGCGGTATGGCTTGGTGTCGCTATCCCGATTGCGATTGATCGAGTGGGCTCGCGAACGTGGCAGGTGCTGCTTCCCGCATTGCCCGCGGCGGGACTGATGGGACTCGTGTTGTTGGGGTCCGACCTGGGAACCGTCATCATCATGGCCATTATCGTGATGGGTTGTCTCATGTTTGCCGGCCTTCCGTGGCGCATCCTCGCAATACCCGCCATCATCGGCGTCAGTGGCGTCGTGTTCATGGCATGGACGAGTCCGAACCGGATGAATCGAATCATGTCGTTTCTGTCGGTCGACGGATGCACGGACTACTCCAACACATGTTGGCAACCGCTTCACGGCTTGTGGGCCATGGCAAACGGGGGCATCTTCGGTGTTGGGTTGGGCAACTCAAAGTCAAAGTGGTCATGGTTACCTGCCGCCGACAACGACTACATATTTGCCATCATCGGTGAAGAGTTGGGACTCATTGGTTGCATTGTCGTCATCGCGCTGTTCATTTTCTTGACCGTTCTCTTCCTTCGAATTATTCGTGATACCGACAACCGCATGATTCGCATCATTACGGGCGGAATCATGTTTTGGATCATCGGCCAAGCTGCCATCAATATCGGAGTTGTTGTCGGAATCCTCCCGGTTCTCGGTGTTCCGTTGCCGTTCCTTTCTTCCGGAGGAACGGCGCTGCTTTCCAATCTTGTGGCCGTGGGAGTCGTCTTGTCATTTGCGCGCGCTGAGCGCGACGCGCGTCGGGCCATGAATCGTGTCCCGGCCCGCACTGCGGTGATGCGCCAACCCTCTCGAACGCAATCACGCACCCCTGCGCGATCTGCAGCGCGGGGCTCACGCTCGTGACCGTCTATCTCCTCGCGGGTGGTGGCACGGCGGGCCACGTCAATCCGATGCTAGCGATCGCGCGTCGGCTTCGTCTGCATGATTCGAGTTGCGAGATTCTCATGCTGGGAACAGCAGAAGGATTGGAGGCACGCCTCGTCCCGGAGGCCGGGTTTGAGTTGCTCACCATTGCCAAGGTGCCATTTCCGCGTCGACCCAACTGGGCCGCCGTCAACTTTGTTCCACGGTGGTATCGCGCCGTTCGCGACGTTGTCGCACTCATTCGAGAACGCAAAGTTGACGTTGTCATTGGTGTCGGTGGCTACGCGGCCGCTCCGGCGTATTCGGCCGCGCGGTCGGCCAAAGTCCCTCTTGTGATTCACGAGGCGAATGCGCGCCCGGGGCTCGCCAACCGGCTGGGTGCGCGCTGGACTCGTTTCGTCGGTGTCGCCATCGAGGGCACACCTCTCCGCCATGCTCGACTCGTAGGCATGCCACTGCGAGCCGAATTCGAAAAATCGGTTACCGACTCACAACGACAGGCCGCCAAGAAATCGTTCGGCTTTGATCCCACGAAGCCCGTGGTCGTCGTGACTGGCGGTTCCTTGGGTGCTCGTCGAATCAACGAGACGATTGCCGCCATCGCGCCCGATTTCGAGCGCGCGGGCGTTCAGATTCTTCACCTGACTGGTCGGCAGAAGTCGATGATGGATTCTGTTGTACGTCAATCGCCTGACGACGTGCTCAAAAATACGAGTTATGTCGCTCTCGAATACTGTGATCGGATGCGGGACGCTCTCGCAAGCGCTGACCTGATTGTCTCGCGTGCGGGAGCATCCACGGTCTGCGAAATCGCCGCACTTGGGCTTCCGGCGGTCTTCGTGCCGTATCCCGTAGGTAATGGCGAACAGCGTTTCAATGCAGTTCCTCTCGTGAACGCCGGAGCAGCTGTTCTCGTCGCGGACGCCGACTTCACTCCCGACTGGGTCCGGTACAACGTGCTTTCCCTCGTTCAGGACTCGACGCGGTTGCGCAACATGGCGCGGTTGTCCAGCACGTGTGGAATTCGTGACGGCGCGGAACGAATGTGCGCTCTCATTGGCGAGGCGCGCGCCGAGGCCCGGTCGGCGCGCACGCTGGGTTAGAGTCATGTCGCACGCCACCACCCGCCGCCGCGTCACGCGGCCCGCACGCGAAAGTTCTTTGCCCTCGTGATAAAGCCCGATCTGAGTGTGACCGCTCCACGCGACTGGGGGCACGTCCATTTTGTCGGAATCGGCGGGTCGGGCATGAGCGGTATTGCGCGGATGTTCGTTGAGGCAGGAATTCGTGTTTCTGGATCAGATTCGCGCGAATCGAATGCCACCATGACGCTTCGTGAGCTTGGCGTTCAGGTCGACATTGGCCACGATGCACACCACGTCGCGGATGCCGACCAGCTCGTCGTCACGGGTGCACTCTGGTTGGACAACCCCGAGTATGTGGAGGCGTTGCGGCGGGGCATCCCGGTATTCCATCGTTCGCAGGCTCTCGAATGGCTGACCCGTGGCAAGCGGGTTGTCTCGGTGGCCGGCGCGCACGGCAAGACGACGTCGACCGGCATGCTTGTCACCGCATTGCGTCACGTCGGACACGATCCTGGTTTCGTCAACGGGGGAGTCGTGCACGGCTTTGGGCGCAGTGCAGAGTCAGGGACGTCGCCTGAGTTTGTCATTGAAGCCGATGAATCCGATGGTTCGTTCTTGATTTATGACACCTCCGTTGCGCTGATTACCAACGTTGATCCCGACCATCTCGACCACTACGGCTCTCACGGCAAATTCATTGACGCCTTCGTTCAATTTGCGACAGCCGCAAAAGAAACCGTTGTCATCTCGGCGGATGATCCGGGAGCACGGTCGGTCCGAGACAGGCTTTCGCATTCACACGTCCTCACGTTTGGCGAAGTTGCCGACGCGGATGTTCGTGTTTCGTCCATCGAATCTCAGGGCGGTTTCGTTCGATTCTGTGTGACGTGGCGCGGCGTGACGTACGACGCACGACTGTCTGTTCCCGGTCACCACAATGCAATCAACGCAGCCGGTGTCTTCGCTGTGCTCGCAAGCATGGGGTGTGAACCAGACGTCGTGCTTCGAGGGTTGGAAAAGTTTGCCGGAACCGAACGCAGATTCGAATTGCATGCGGTCGTCGACGGGGTCAGCGTTTATGACGATTACGCTCATCACCCCACCGAGGTGGATGCCGTACTCTCAGCGGCGCGCACCGTTGTCGGTGCCGGCCGCATCATCGCCGTTCAGCAACCTCACCTCTATAGCCGAACTCAACTGATGTGCGGAGAATTCGCTCAGATACTGGAGACCCGAGCAGACCTCACTGTGTGTCTTGACGTTTACGGTGCACGGGAAGATCCCGTACCGGGTGTGACCGGGCGACTCGTCACGGATAAGTTTGAAAACCCCGCCAACGTTTTTTACGAGCCAGACTGGGGCGATGCAGCTGAGCGGATTGCTCAGATTGCGCAACCGGGTGACTTCGTTATCACGCTCGGCTGTGGCGACGTTTACCGAATCATCCCCCAGGTGGTGGACGCACTTTCGAGCCGTGCACTACGACAATGAAGCGACCGGATGTTCCACGACCTCCGCGGACGGAATCACCAGCTCCGTCTCCGGCCAATAATGCGCGCGTGACCTCCGTCGAGACCCGCAGACGCGCTCGAAGCTCCGAGGGTTCAACTCGAGTTCGTCGCGCCACCCGCGTTTCGTCCACAACTGCGCGCGGTACGACTGCGCGTCTGCATCGTGAAGAAGCAGCTCTCGCCCGTCAGGCGGTCCGGGATGCCCGCAAGGCACGCAAAGAGTTCGAAAAGAATGAAGTTCGCCGATTCACGGCGCGCGTGCGACGACGCCGCCAAGCGTGGATTGTGGGCATCGTTGCGGTCATTGCGCTCGGAGTCTTTGTCACCGTGGGCGTTTTTTCACCGGTGATGCGCGTCGAAGAGATCACCATTACCGGTGCCACGCGCGTCGATCCAGCGTCAATTTCGAGTCAACTTTCTGACCAAATAGGTACACCGCTTCCCCTTGTTGATGTCTCGAGGATCGAAGAAGTGCTGCGCCGTCAAAACCTCGTCGAGAGCTACTCGATAGAGTCGCGACCCCCGCATGATCTCATCATTCACTTAGTTGAGCGGCAACCCGTTGCCTATATGCCGGCGGGAACAGCATTCATGCTGGCGGATGCCGCCGGCGTGACCATCGAGACAGCATCGTCGTATCCGGGGGGTTTTCCTCTTCTTCACGTGCCATCCGATCAGCCATCTGGCCCGGCATTCGAATCCGCGGTTGGCGTTTTGCGGTCATTGCCGGGCACCCTGCGTGACCGTATTTCCGAGGTCAGCGCGTCGACCGCGGATGATGTGTCCTTCATTCTGGGTGACACAGGTCAACGCGTCTTTTGGGGGAGTCCCGATGACGCCGCGACCAAGATCCGGGCACTGCTCGGACTCTTAGCCAACTGGCCTCCGGGAACCGCAAATGAGTACGACGTGTCTTCCAAGGACAACGTGGTTGTCCGCTGACGACGCCTCAACGGCGTGTCGCTCCGTCACGGGTGAGACACACACACGTACTCTCAACTTATAAATTGCATACCCAGTATAACTTTAGACTTCGAGTTGAAGGTTAGGGTTTCAGCGGAGGCCGAACGTGAACAGTAGTCAGAACTACCTCGCCGTCATCAAGGTTGTCGGCGTAGGTGGCGGTGGTGTCAATGCCGTCAACCGCATGATCGACCGTGGCCTCAAGGGCGTGGAATTCATCGCAATCAATACTGATGCGCAGGCGCTTCTCATGAGTGAGGCCGACGTCAAACTTGATGTGGGTCGCCAGCTGACTCGTGGTCTTGGCGCCGGCGCCGATCCCGAAGTCGGTCGCAAGGCAGCCGAAGACCACGCGGAAGAAATTGAAGAAGCACTCGCTGGTGCAGACATGGTTTTCGTCACCGCGGGTGAAGGTGGCGGAACGGGTACCGGCGGGGCTCCCGTCGTGGCAAAGATTGCTAAGTCAATTGGTGCCCTGACAATTGGTGTCGTGACAAAACCGTTCGGTTTCGAGGGCAAGCGTCGCGCACTTCAGGCCGACACGGGCATTGCCGCTCTTCGGGCCGAGGTCGACACACTCATCGTTGTTCCAAACGAGCGACTACTCGAGATCAGCGACCGCAACATTACGATGAAGGACGCCTTCGCGACGGCCGACCAGGTTCTCGTCGCCGGCGTACAGGGCATCACTGACCTGATTACGACTCCGGGGCTGATCAACCTCGACTTCGCGGATGTGAAATCCGTCATGCAGGGCGCTGGCGCAGCGCTCATGGGAATTGGGTCCGCGCGCGGAGCCGATCGAGCAATCAAGGCGGCTGAACTGGCTGTCGCGTCTCCGCTTCTTGAGGCCAGCATTGAGGGCGCTCGTGGCGTTCTCGTGTCAGTTCAGGGTGGTTCTAACCTCGGACTGTTCGAAACGGACGAGGCCGTCAAGCTCGTGCAGGAGGCCGTGCATCCCGAGGCCAACATCATCTTCGGAACGGTCATCGACGACACGCTGGGTGACGAGATCCGCATCACCGTCATCGCTGCCGGATTCGATGGGGGAGAGCCAAAGAAATTGGCAGATTCGACGCGCTTCGTCCCGTCAACCGATCTCGAAACGGGAATTGTCGCCGTTGTTCCGCCGACCTTCGCGCAGTCCCACGAGCTCGTCGAAGACGACGATCCGTTCGTAAATACGGGATCACACAATCGTTACAGCGAACCGGATTTCGCAACGGCGCTGACGGAGCCGGCCCGAACGAGCACGGTTGCGTACTCTCTTGGATTGCCCGCAGATGAGGGCGACCTTGATGTACCCGACTTCATGCGCCGGTAATGACCCTGCCGGCATCCCTGGCGGATCGTCTCAACCGCGTTCGAGATGAAATCGCTCTCGCCGCTGACGCGGTGGGGAGAGACGCTTCAGACTTGACCTTAATCGTCGTCACGAAGTTCCATCCTGCTGCCCTCGTGACAAGCCTGTACGACCTGGGCGTGCGAAACGTGGGGGAGAACCGCCATCAGGAGGCCGAAACCAAGGCCCGGGAATGTGCCGAACTCCCTGACTTGAGGTGGCATTTCATTGGACAGCTTCAATCGAACAAGGCGCGGGCAGTTCGCACCTACGCCGACGTGTTGCATTCGGTGGACCGCGCGTCCCTCGTGGATGCGTTGGCCGGGGGTGACCCCAGCACACGTAAGCACGTGCGCCTCGACTGCTTCGTGCAGATGAACCTCACTACCGATGGCGGGCGGGGCGGAGCGACGGACGAGTCCGACGTGCTCGATCTTGCCGACCGTATCGCCGGCGAACCGTCGCTCAATTTGATGGGCATCATGGCCGTTGCACCCCTCGAGGAAGCACCCGACGTTGCTTTCGCCCGCGTGCACCAGGCGAGCGTCCGTCTTCGACAATCACATCCGGAAGCTGCGTTCATTTCCATGGGGATGTCGCACGATTTTCGTGAAGCAATTAGGCACGGCGCGACACACCTTCGTATCGGAACGGCAATCACGGGTTCTCGACCGTTACCGGGTTAGCCTGACATCAGAAGAGTTTGACTCACTGGAGGATTCCCATGGCTAACCCGATCAAAAAGACGATGGTCTTTCTCGGACTCGCAGACGAAGAGGGCTACGAAGACTATCCCTCGGCCCCCGTGGAGCGTCAGGCAACCGGTGTGGCGCCACGTGGAGCACAGGTGACGCCGATGCGGCCCACGCGCGCACCGAAGGGAGCCCATGTGGTGAACGAGTTGAACGAAATCGTCACGGTTCAGCCCAAGGTTTACGCGGATGCGCGCATCATTGCGGAAAACTTCCGCGAGGGCATCCCCGTCATCATGAACCTCACCCAGATGAACGAGCACGATGCCAAGCGACTCATCGATTTTGCCAGCGGACTCAGCCAGGGTCTGCGCGGATCTATTGAACGAGTCACGAGCAAAGTCTTCTTGTTGTCGCCAGAGAGCGTGACCGTGTCGGGAGACGACCCCGCAAACACGGGTGAAGTTGACAACACCTTTTTCAACTAGTCGTTCTCGACGAATCCTCTCGTCATCGTGACTATCGTGTCGTGGCTCGCCACGGTTGTTTATTATGTGTTGCTCGTCTTCACGTTTTTCATGTGGGGTCGCCTCATTGCCGACTTCGCTCTCGTCCTTCGTCGCGACTGGAGGCCGCGTGGGTTTCTTCTCGTGCTCCTCAACATCGTTTTCAGCGTGACCGATCCGCCACTTAAGTTTGTGCGCCGCATCGTAAAACCGGTGCGCTTCGGGGGCGTCGCACTTGACTTCGCGTGGACCGTGGTTCTGCTTGCCGCCATCATTGCAATGTACGTCGCCCTCGCTTTCGCCTAACGTTTGCTAGCCTTGGGATGGATTTTGTTTGTTGAGTGAGTCTCGGCGAACCTGAACAGGCAAGAAAAGGACGTAGTGAACATGGCGTTGACACCGGAAGATGTCGTCAACAAGCGATTTCAGCAAACGAAATTTCGCGAGGGATACGACCAAGACGAGGTCGATGACTTTCTCGATGAAATTGTTGTCGAGCTTCGCCGTCTGAACCAGGAAAACGACGAGTTGCGCCAGCGTGCAGTTGCAGCGGAGGCGCGGGCGGGCGGAATCCCCGTGGCGGCGCCATCCGCATCGTTCCCCACGGCGGACTTTCCAGAACTCGCGGGTGTTGATTCGACGAGTTCGAACAATCTGTTGCAACTCGCTCGGCGTCTGCACGAAGAGCACGTGCGCGAAGGAATCGAGAAACGCGACGCCCTTGTCGCCGAAGGTCAAGCCACTGCGGCCAGAATTATTGCTGAGGCGGAGACGTCGGCCCGAGCGAAGGTCAACAAGTTCGATCAGGAGCGCGCGATGCTGGAAAACAGCATCAACGAGCTTCGTACCTTCGAACGTGAGTATCGCTCGAAGCTGCGCGGCTATATCGAAGGTCAACTTAAAGATTTGGACGGCATGACAGCCGAGGCGGCCTCGAGTCGGTGAGCGGCGCGGCGCGGCGCGCATCCTTGTGGATGATCGCGCTCATTGTTGGCTTGGCAGTCATCGTTCTGGCAGTTGATCAAATAGCCAAGGCTGCGGTCGTGGCCAATCTTGTTGAAGGTAACACCGTGACGGTCATCCCCGGTGTGCTCAATCTCGTGTTTGTGCGTAATCCCGGTGCAGCGTTTTCCATCGCCGGGGGAATGACCTGGATCTTCTCCATTCTCGCGTTTGCCGTGGTTGTCACCATCGCGGTGCTTGCGAGGCGCATCCATTCTGTTCGGTGGGCGGTCATGCTGGGTCTGCTGCTCGGCGGCACGATGGGCAATTTGACCGACCGACTTTTTCGCGAACCGGGCCTCGGCAACGGGCACGTCATCGATTTCATTTCAACGCCCTGGATGATGCCCGCCATTTACAACGTTGCTGACATGTGCATCGTTGCCGCCATGATTCTCTTCGCGTGGTTTAGCTTGTTGGGTCTCAAACTCGATGGAACGCGCGAGGTATCGTCGCGCAAATCGCCGTCCGCACCATGACGTCGGAGTCGCGATCTCTTCCAGTCCCTGACGGACTTGATAGCGAACGAATTGACGCTGGCGTAGCGCGCATGTTGGGTATTTCACGCGGTCTCGTGGCTGACGCGTGTGACGCAGGAAACGTATTTCTCGACGGCAAAATCGTCAAAAAATCTGACAAATTGAGGGCTGGCGCCTGGCTGGATATCGAGTGGGAATCCCCGCGCGTCGCTCTCATCACGCCGATGATCGTCGAAGGCATGAAGATTCTTTTCGATGACGAAGACATTGTCGTCGTCGATAAGCCGGTGGGAGTTGCCGCGCATCCGGCCGTGAGCTGGGACGGTCCAACCGTGTTAGGTGGTCTCGCGGCCGCCGGTTACCGCATTTCGACGTCGGGTGCTCCTGAGCGCGCGGGAATCGTGCATCGACTCGACGTCGGCACGAGTGGTGCGATGGTGGTGGCGAAGTCGGAAATCGCGTACGAGCGACTCAAGCGAGCATTTCATGACCGCACGGTTGAGAAGGTCTATCACGCCGTGGTTCAGGGGCAATTGGATCCGCTTTCCGGGACGATTGACGCCCCGGTCGGGCGGCATCCTTCGTCGGATTGGAAATTTGCGGTCACGAGCGCCGGAAAGCATGCTGTGACGCACTACGACACTCTCGAGGCGTTTCCGGGTGCCTCCCTCGTTGAGATTCGACTGGAAACGGGGCGAACTCATCAAATTCGCGTGCATATGGCGGCGCAACGGCATCCGTGCGTTGGGGATAGCCTTTATGGCGCAGACCCCACATTGTCGAGGAGATTGGGACTCGCCCGACAGTGGTTGCACGCGCATCGCCTCGGGTTCATTCATCCAACGTCGGGCGAGCACGTCGAGTTTGTGTCCGATTATCCGGATGACCTCAAACACGCGTTGGCCGTTCTGCGAGGGAAACCTGAGGCGCACGTAGACTAGGCACTCCACATCAGACTTATTCGGAGCTCACACGTGTCGACTCGCGGCGAATCATTCGTTCACCTTCACGTTCATACCGAGTACTCCATGCTCGATGGGGCCGCACGAGTCTCACCCCTGCTCGATGCCGCCGTCGCACAGGGCATGCCGGCAATTGCGATCACCGATCACGGCAATATGTTTGGGGCCTACGATTTCTGGTCGGCAGCGACGAGCAAGGGCCTCCGTCCCATTATTGGAACGGAGGCCTATTTCACGGCGGGTACGCACCGTTCCGATAAGACCCGAGTTCGCTGGGGCAACGGAGGCGAGGATGACGTTGCGGGTGGCGGTGCCTACACGCACATGACCCTTCTTGCGTCATCCACCGAAGGCATGCACAACCTCTTCCGCATGTCCTCACTCGCCTCGCTTGAGGGCTACTACTACAAGCCACGCATGGACCGTGAGTTGCTGTCGAGATTCTCTTCGGGGCTGATCGGCACCACGGGCTGCCCAAGTGGTGAGATACAGACACGGCTGAAGCTTGACCAATACGACCTGGCGCGGGAAGCGGCCGGCGAATTGCGCGATGTTTTTGGCGAGGGCAATTTCTTCGTTGAGCTCATGGACCACGGTTTAGATATTGAGCGCCGTGTGAAGGCTGATCTTTTGCGGTTAGCGAAAGACCTGAATTTGCCCCTCGTAGCGACGAATGACCTGCACTACACGCACGCGGCCGACGCGGCTGCGCATGATGTGTTGCTGTGTGTCCAATCCGGTTCAACGATGAACGATCCCAATCGTTTCGCATTTGACTCGCAGGAGTATTACCTCAAGTCCGCCGCCGAGATGCGGCACGTATTCCGAGATTTTCCCGAGGCATGTGACAACACTCTGGTCATTGCGGAGCGCTGTGAGAGCAGCTTTGAAAAGCGCGACCTCATGCCGCGGTTCCCGGTTCCCGAAGGTGAAACCGAAGCCTCGTGGTTTACCAAAGAGGTCGAGCGTGGGCTCGAGCGGCGTTTCCCACACGGTGTCTCGGAGGCCCACGTGGCACAGGCAAAATACGAGATCGACGTCATCATCAAAATGGGTTTTCCTGGCTACTTTCTCGTCGTGGCCGACTTCATCCAGTGGGCACGTGAGCAAGGGATTCGAGTTGGACCCGGTCGAGGGTCCGCGGCCGGATCATTGGCGTCGTATGCGATGGGCATCACTGAACTCGACCCGCTTGCGCATGGCCTTATTTTCGAACGATTTCTCAACCCGGATCGCGTCTCGATGCCTGATGTCGATGTCGACTTCGACGACCGGCGTCGCGGCGAAGTCATTCGGTATGTCACAGAAAAATATGGCGATGATCGTGTCGCGCAGATTGTGACCTTTGGCACCATCAAGGCGAAGCAGGCCCTCAAAGATGCCTCTCGCGTTCTGGGGATGCCCTATTCGGTTGGTGAGCGGCTGACGAAGGCGATGCCTCCTGCCGTCATGGGAAAAGACATCTCGCTCGGTGATGTCTATAACAAAGAGGCGGACCGCTACAAGGAGGCCAACGAGCTCCGGGCACTCATCGAGACCGATGGTGAGTGCAAGACGGCCTTTGAAACGGCTCTCGGTATTGAAAACCTCAAACGGCAGTGGGGCGTGCACGCGGCCGGCGTGATCATGTCTGCGGAACCACTCATTGATGTGCTTCCGATTATGGCCCGTGAAGACGACGGTGCAGTGATTACCCAATTTGATCAACCACCGTGTGAGGCGCTGGGCCTTCTCAAAATGGACTTCCTGGGCCTTCGAAACTTAACGGTGGTCGAGGATGCTCTGGCGAACATCCGCACGAATCGAAACGAGGTTGTCGAACCGGAATCATTGGACCTCGACGCCGACCCCAAAACCTACGAACTGTTGAGCAGGGGCGACACACTCGGCGTATTCCAACTCGACGGTGGGCCAATGCGTGCCCTGCTCCGACAGCTTCGCCCCACAAACTTCGAAGACATCTCGGCCGTGATTGCTCTCTATCGTCCCGGTCCGATGGGTGTGAATTCACACACAAACTACGCCCTGCGCAAGAACGGGTTGCAAAAGATCGAACCGATTCACCCCGAACTTGAGGAACCTCTGAGCGAGGTTTTGGGCGGAACATACGGTCTCATCGTCTACCAAGAACAGGTTATGGCGGCCGCGCAAAAGGTCGCGAACTACACCTTGGGGCAGGCTGACGTGTTGCGGCGCGTCATGGGAAAGAAGAAGAAAGAAGAACTCGAAAAACAGTTCGAGGGATTCCGCGCCGGAATGCTCGCGAACGGATATAGCGAAGCCGCCATCACGACCCTGTGGGAAGTCCTCGTCCCCTTTGCCGACTACGCCTTCAACAAGGCGCACTCTGCTGGATATGGGGTGTTGAGCTATTGGACGGCCTACCTGAAGGCGAATTACCCAGCCGAGTTCATGGCTGCGCTCCTCACGAGTGTTGGGGATAGCAAAGACAAGTTGGCGCTATACCTTTCCGAGTGTCGACGCATGGGAATCAAGGTCCTCGCTCCGGACGTCAACGAGTCAGACGGTGCGTTTTCGGCTGTTGGCAACGACATTCGATTTGGGCTCGGTGCAATCCGCAACGTGGGTGCCAACGTTGTCGAGCTCATTAAGTCCGCGCGGAGTGAAAAAGGCCGCTTTACGTCTTTCCACGATTACCTCAAAAAGGTTCCCGCTGCGGCGGCCAGCCGCAAAGCGGTTGAGTCACTCATCAAGGCGGGCGCGTTTGATTCCATGGGTTCGACTCGACGCGCAGTCTTGGAAATCCATGAAGAAGCAATCGATTCGGCGGTGAGTCTCAAGAAGAACGAGGCTCACGGCATGGTTGATCTCTTTGGTGACATGTTCGAATTTGAGGAAGCGACCCACGTGGTTCCCGAGCGTCCGGAATGGTCGAAACGCGAGAAGCTGGCTTTCGAGCGAGAAATGCTTGGGCTCTATGTTTCGGACCACCCACTCGCCGGCCTCGAACTCGAGTTGGCCAAACACGCCAGTATGTCCATCATCGACGTCCTCGACGAAGAAAATGTCACCGACGGGGAACAGGTGACCGTGGCCGGTCTCCTCACCGAAGTGGAGAGACGTACCTCAAAGGCGGGAAGCATGTACGCCCGGGTGACCCTTGAAGATTTCTCGGGTGAAGTGACGATTATGTTTATGGGCCGCACGTATCTCGAGTTCGGCGAGTTGCTCGTGACAGACACGGTCGTTGCAATCAAAGGCAGAGTCAACAAGCGGGATGACGGCGTCGCCCTCCATGCTCATTCGCTGGCTATTCCACAGATTACGTCCACAGAACCGGGTCGTGCCCTCACCCTCGTCTTGTCCGAAACGCGCGCAACGACCGACACTCTCCAGGCGCTGAAAGACGTTCTAGGTCGCCATCCCGGCGACACGGAGGTGCGTCTTCGCCTCGTGCGTGACGGTGCCGCTCGAATCTTTGAGCTACCCTCTCGTATTCGCGTGACGCCGGATTTCTATGGCGAGGTCAAGACACTGCTCGGGCCGTCTTGCATCGCGTCTTAGGCTAGAAGCATCATGATGCGAACAGTCGACCTTCGGGATGCGCACCTCTCCAGGTCGGACATCACCGCGAAATTGCCCCGCATCACATCCGACATTGACGATGCACTCATCACGGCGCGTCAGCTCATCGATAACGTCATCGACTCAGGCGAGGATGCGATTCGCGAACAGACCCTCGCATTCGATGGAGTCTCGAACCACTCCATCGTCGTGCCGGCATCTCACTTTGACGATGCTCTCGCGTCACTCGACAACGACTTGCGTTCGGCAATCCTTGAGTCCATTCGTCGCGTACGTGAAGCGTCGACTGCCGGCGTGCCACCGGAGCGAAAGGTTACCGTCGCGCCGGGTGCATCGATTACCCAGCGATGGCTTCCCGTCGAACGTGTCGGCCTTTATGTTCCGGGAGGAAAGGCTGTCTACCCCTCCAGCGTGGTGATGAATGTCGTCGCGGCACAGGTGGCCGGTGTTTCGTCCATCGCTATTGCGTCGCCGCCTCAACGCAATCACGGTGGTCGTGTTCACCCAACCATCCTGGCCACGGCGGCGCTCTTGGGAATCACCGAGGTCTACGCGATGGGAGGAGCTGGAGCGATAGGGGCATTCGCTTACGGAATTCCTCAACTTGAGCTCGAGCCGGTGCGAGTTATCACAGGACCTGGAAACGTTTTCGTGGCAGCTGCCAAGCGGCTCGTTCGTGGGGTCGTGGGTATTGATTCCGAAGCAGGTCCGACCGAAATTCTGATCATTGCGGACGAGACGGCGAACCCGTCGCTCATCGCGGCAGACCTCGTTTCTCAAGCGGAACACGACGAACTGGCGTCAGCAGTTCTCGTGACGACGTCGCCTGCGCTTGTTGAAGCCGTCGAGCGTGAACTTCTGAATTACTCTTCCCGAACGACTCACCGCCACCGAGTCGAGGTTGCCCTTTCGGGTGACCAATCCGCATTTGTTGTGGTTCCTACCCTCGATGTTGCGATCATGGTGTCTAACCTCTACGCGCCCGAACACCTCGAGGTGCACACGCAACACCCTCACGAACTCGTGCCGCGATTGGTGAACGCGGGCGCCATCTTCTTGGGCCAGACAACTCCCGTCAGCCTGGGCGATTATCTGGCTGGCTCGAACCACGTGTTGCCCACGGCGGGGCAGGCAGCGTTCTCGTCCGGCCTCGGAGCCTATACGTTTTTGCGCGCACAGCAAGTCGTCGAGTATGACGAGGATGCACTTCGAGAGGTCCGGGCGCACATCCGTGTTTTCGCCGACGACGAAAACTTGCCCGCGCATGCCGATGCCGTTGACGCACGCTTTGAGTCGGCTTCTCGGCCGAATTCGACCGACAGTGAGAACGAGGACTGAGAGATGTTTTGTCCATTCTGCCGACACCCAGACTCACGGGTCATTGATTCCCGCACCTCTGACGATGGGCTCTCGATTCGCCGTCGACGTCAATGCCCGGAGTGTGGTGGGCGGTTCAGCACCACCGAGACGGCCAGTCTGTCTGTCATCAAGCGCTCGGGCGTTGTCGAACCGTTTAGCCGGGAAAAAATCGTGTCGGGTGTTCGAAAGGCATGTCAGGGCCGGCCCGTAACCGACGCTGATCTCGCCGGACTTGCGGCGCAAGTGGAGGAGTCCATTCGGGCAACTGGTGTGAGCCAGATTGACGCTAATGAGATTGGACTGTCAATTCTGCCACCGCTGAAAACACTTGACGAAGTCGCCTACCTGCGATTTGCCAGCGTCTATCAGGCGTTTGAATCACTCGACGATTTCGAGCGTGCGGTCACGGATCTTCGCCGTGAACGTGTGGCGACCTCGTCGCCAACTGCCGCCCCGGGGCCTGAGGCAACATCGTGACTACCAGCGCAGGCGCAGGGGTTGAGTCGGCTACCGGAAATCTCGCCTATCGGTTTTTGTTCTGGTCGGTCTTCTCACGAATGTCACCCGAACGCGCTCACGGCGTTGCAGCACTGGTCATTCGGTTTGCCGGTTTGCCGGGCGTGAGGTCAGTTATTCGTGGAATTTGCCGACCGCCGCGAGATGTGCACGTCGAGACACTGGGTATGTCTTTTGCCACCCCGTTTGGCGTGGCCGCGGGTTTTGATAAGAACGCAGAAATGGCAATTGGGTTGGGCGCGTTTGGCTTCGGTCATGTCGAAGTGGGCACGGTGACGGCGATTGCGCAGCCGGGAAACCCGCGTCCGCGTTTGTTCCGGCTCATCCCCGATCGAGCACTGATCAATCGGATGGGGTTCAACAATGACGGCGCAGGAGTCGTCGCTCGACGCCTGATGAAACTTCGTCGAATCAGGAATCGCCCCATTATTGGCGTCAACATTGGCAAGAGTCGTGTTGTCGACGTCGATGATGCACAGGCCGACTACCTCACGAGCACCAAGATTCTTGCCCCGCTCGCGGATTACCTTGTCGTCAACGTGAGCTCACCGAATACGCCAGGACTTCGTGGACTCCAAGAACTTTCGACGTTAGAGCCTCTTCTCACCGCGGTGAAAGACGCGGCCGGTTCGGTTCCTCTTCTTGTCAAGATTGCGCCCGATTTGAGCGACGATCAAGTGGATGAGATTGCCCAGCTCTGCGTTCGACTTTCACTCGACGGCATCATCGCGACCAATACGACCATTTCGCGGGATGCACTTCGCACACCGGCAAGCGTCGTCGAAAAGATTGGCGCGGGTGGACTGTCCGGCCCTCCTGTGGCCCACCGGAGTTCTGAGATACTTCGGCGCATCAAGAGAATCGTTCCAGCAGACTTCTGTGTGATTTCCGTCGGTGGTGTGGAGACGCCCGCTGACGTCACGCAAAGATTGGCAGATGGTGCGACGCTCGTCCAGGGATATACCGGGTATATCTACCAGGGACCGTGGTGGGCCCGACGAATTAACCGAGGGCTGTCTGTCGCGTAACTAGTGACCCCGTCAACGCGTTGACGCGATAAGACAGGGTTAGGCAGGCCTTATTCGGGGAAATTGCGCCTTTTCACCTGGGGCTTCGGCATGCGCATGGGTCGCATTTGAATGGACCGCATCGCGGCATACCAACTCAGGCCCCGCTCGGCGTTTTCGGCGCCAAACTTCGCCCGCACGCGACGGCGGATGGTCGCTCCCAAGATGAGGGCATCGAGGATGACCACCACGAGGAATCCCCACATGGCGAGAATGCCCGCCTCGGCAAGCGTGAGTGAGCCAATTTGTAGCGTGTCGGCGAAGGTGGCAACGATAACCAGGAGCATCAGCGGAACCATCAATTCGCCGACGTTGTATCGTGCATCCACATAATCTCGGACGAAACGCCGTTGAGGTCCGCGGTCACGGCGCGGCAAGTATCGTTCGTCGCCGGTTGCCATGCCGATTCGTGCCCGCTCGCGCTGTTTTGCAACCGCCTCACGATCGGCTTTCGCTGCCGCGCGACGGTCGTTCGGAACGAGTGGCCGCTTGTTTGCGGCTTCTCGTTCTTTGCGCGACGGGGTGGCGTGGCCTTTCCCCGACGCGGTTTCGGCGGCCGTGGGAGAGGTAACTTCAACGTTTTCGTTCTTAGCCACGTGGTTTCCTTTTGATGCGACGGACATGTCTCTCTCGTTCGACTGCGAACGAGCACGCTTTCGCCCATAAGATTACCCGCATGTCTGACCTGACTCGCGCGCAGTCCGTGCATGCCCTGATCGATATCAAGTGGAACGACATTGTCGAGACGCTGAGTTCACTCGTGAGAATCCCGTCGGTATCGTGGCCGGCATTCGACTCCGCAAACGTAGAGCGCAGTGCGAAAGCGGTCGCTGCCCTACTGGAAAAACTTGCCATTTTTGAGTCGGTCGAGATTCTCCGTGCCACCACGACACCGTCCGGTGAAGAAGTCCGACCGGGGGAGTCACCGACGTGGGGCCAACCCGCGGTTGTCGCCCGACGGGCCGCTCGCAGTGGTCGACCCACCGTCCTGCTCTACGCGCATCACGATGTTCAGCCACCGGGTAACGAGGGGGACTGGGAAAGCCCAGCGTTCGAACCTACGCGTCGCCATGGTCGACTTTACGGACGGGGCACGGCAGATGACAAAGCCGGAATTGTCACGCACCTTACGTCGCTTGCGTTGATGGACGAACTCGCTCAGGAGTTGGAGCTGGGGCTAGTCGTATTCATCGAGGGCGAAGAAGAATTCGGTTCACCATCGTTCGACAACTTTCTCGCCACTTACCGAGATCGTCTGGAGTCCGACGTCATCATCGTTGCCGATTCGGGTAACTGGAGCACGACAGTTCCCGCACTGACCATCAGTTTGCGAGGCAACGTGACGTTCGCGTTGACCGTGCGCACCCTCGAACACGGTGTGCATTCCGGGATGTTCGGCGGCGCCGTTCCCGACGCGATGATGGCCGCAGCGCGCCTTGTTAGCTCGTTCTATACACGTGAGGGTTCGGTGGCCATTGAGGGCCTGCACAGCCAACCTCGGGCAGTGCCGGAGTATGTCGAAGAGACACTTCGCGAAGAAGCGTCGCTCGTTCCGTCGGCCCACCTCATCGGCACGGGGGATGTCTTGCACCGACTGTGGTCGCAACCTGCCGTGACTGTTACCGGCATTGATGCTCCGCCAGTAGAGAGTGCCTCCAATACTCTGCTACCCAGCGTGCGGATGCGCGTGAGCGTTCGGGTTGCTCCGGGACAAACCGCCGCGGATGCGCTGGAGGCCGTACGTCAACACATCGAGGCAAACACGCCGTTCGGTGCTTCTGTGGCACTCGACGACATCAGTCTTGGTGAGGCGTTTCTCGACGCCGGCGAGGGTTCCGCCGCGCGCACTGCTCGCGAAACTATGGCCGAGGCGTGGGGAGCCGATCCGATAGACATGGGCGTCGGCGGATCGATTCCGTTCATTGCAACCTTCAAACAACTTTTTCCCGAAGCCGAAGTTCTCGTAACGGGAGTCGAAGACCCTGATTCTCGCGCGCACGGCACAAACGAATCTCTCGATCTCGATGTTCTGCGCAAGGCGGTGTGCGCTCAGACGTTGCTCCTGTGGGGACTCAACGATGCGCCGGGAATAAACCCGCGCCTAGAATCGATGTCATGAGCATGGAAACTACGTCACAGGTTGCCCACGGAGTGACACTCACTCCCGCTGCCGCGACCAAGGTCAAGAACCTTCTCGCCCAAGAAGACAATCAGGATTACCGCTTGCGACTTGCCGTCGAATCGGGCGGATGTTCCGGTCTCATCTATCAACTGTTTTTTGACGAGAGAGTGGAAGAAGGCGACGCCATCGTTGAATTTGATGGGGTAGGTGTCATCGTCGATCGCAAAAGTGGCCCCTACTTGGACGGCTCCACCATTGATTTTCAGGACACGATTGAGAAGCAAGGCTTCACGATTGACAACCCGAACGCGCAGGGTAGCTGCGCCTGTGGAGATTCGTTCCACTAAGTACTTCAACGGCACGCAGAGTGCCGACAACGTCAGCCCCTTTCCTGCGGTCACTTCGCCAGGAGAGGGGCTGCACTTCTTCACTCAGCGGAAATTTTGACCCGCGTAACGGCGCGTGTCCGACTCGCACGCGCGATAGGCTAAGCGAGTCAGAACTGCATTGGCGGCAGTCATTTGTCCGTCTTGGGAAAGGTATCCGGTGGTCAAGAATCATCGCCTGAAGTGGCTTGCGATTCCCGTTGCGAGCAGCCTCGCACTGTTGCTTGCAGGATGTACTCAGCAAGAACTTCGTGGCTACCTCCCCGGTGAACCAGGCGTGACGAACCACACCGACCGGGTAACGGGACTGTGGGTTACCAGTTGGATCATTCTGCTCGGAGTCGGCGCCATCACGTGGGGACTGATGATTTGGGCAATGGTGATTTACCGTCGTCGCCAGGGACAGACCGGCATGCCAGTTCAACTTCGTTACAACCTCCCCATCGAGGTTTTCTTCACGGCCGTTCCGCTCATTCTCATCCTTGGGTTCTTCGCGTTCACCGCACGTGACGAGGCGATCATCGAGCAGCGCTACGAGAACCCGGATGTGACGATTCAAGCGTTCGGCAAGCAGTGGGCGTGGGACTTCAACTACACCAATGAAGATGTCTATTACTCCGGCATCCAGGTGCAGCCAGATTTGTCTCCGGATGCCCCGCAGGGCTCAATCGACCCCGCGTCGATTCCGACTCTGTATCTTCCGGTCGGAAAGACCGTCGAGATTCAGCTTCAGGCACGCGACGTCATTCACTCCTTCTGGGTCATCGATTTCTTGTACAAGAAAGACATGATCCCGGGTAAGACGAATTACATGTCGTTCGTGCCGGAGCGTGAGGGCACGTACAAGGGCAAATGCGCTGAACTCTGTGGAGAGTTCCACTCGCAGATGCTTTTCGAGGTGAAGGTTGTCTCTCAGGCCGAGTACGACGCCTACATCCAGTCACTGCGTGACAAAGGATTTGAAGGACAGCTAGGAACCGAATACAACCGCAACCTTGGGCAGGCCAACATCGTGGCCGAGTCAGCTAAGAAGTAGGAGCTGAAATCATGAGCACAACTCTTGTTCCGACTCCGGTCGACAACGCCGCGTCCGGTCCCCAAACGGTGGGAGTTACGCGGGCCGTCTCGAAGGGCAACGTTGTAGTCCGTTGGCTCACGTCGACAGACCACAAAATTATTGGTCACATGTACATCATTACCTCGATGGTGTACTTCCTCATTGGTGGCGTCATGGCGCTTCTCATCCGTGCGCAGCTCTTTGCACCCGGACTGAACGTGCTGGCGACCAAAGAGCAGTACAACCAGATGTTCACGATGCACGGAACGATCATGCTGCTCCTCGTGGCAACCCCGCTATTTGCGGGATTGGCCAACGAGTTGGTGCCCCTTCAGATTGGTGCACCAGACGTCGCTTTCCCCCGTCTGAATATGCTCTCGTTCTGGCTCTACTTTTTCGGTGCGCTGATTGTGGTGGGTGGCTTCTTCACTCCTGCGGGATCCGCCAGCTTCGGTTGGTTCGCCTACACACCGTTGAGTTCTCAGACGTTCTCTCCGGGCATCGGATCCAATATGTGGGTCATGGGTCTGGCCATGGGTGGTTTTGGAACCATTCTGGGCGCCGTGAACTTCATCACAACCATCATCACGATGCGTGCGCCCGGTATGACGATGTTCCGCATGTCCATCTTCACGTGGAATATTCTCGTTACGTCGATCCTCGTTATTCTCGTCTTTCCGATCTTGGCCGCCGCGCTTCTCGCGTTGGCATCCGATCGAATCTTCCACTCTCACGTCTACGACGTCGAGACGGGTGGCGCCATCCTGTGGCAACACTTGTTCTGGTTCTTCGGGCATCCAGAGGTCTACATTCTCGTTTTGCCCTTCTTTGGAATCGTGTCTGAAATCTTCCCGGTGTTCAGCAGGAAGCCGATTTTTGGTTACAAGACACTCGTCTACGCAACGATTGCAATCGGCGCTCTCTCCATGACCGTGTGGGCTCACCACATGTATGTGACGGGTTCCGTACTTTTGCCCTTCTTCGCGCTGCTGACGATGCTTATCGCGGTGCCGACGGGCGTCAAGATATTCAACTGGATTGGCACAATGTGGCGGGGGTCGGTCACCTTCGAAACACCCATGGTCTGGTCATTGGGATTCGTCTTCAACTTTGTTTTCGGCGGACTGACCGGAATCATCCTTGCGTCGCCCCCGCTCGACTTCCACGTTTCGGACTCCTACTTCATCGTGGCGCACTTCCACTATGTCGTCGTGGGCGCGATTGTCTTTGGGCTCTTTGCCGGAATTTACTTCTGGTGGCCCAAGTGGACCGGCAAGATGCTCAACGAGCGACTGGGCATGATTCATTTCTGGCTGATGTTTATTGGATTCCACGCAACGTTCTTGATTCAGCACTGGCTCGGCGTTATCGGAATGCCACGTCGTTATGCGACCTATCTTCCTGACGATGGCTTTACGTGGATGAACCAGCTTTCGTCCATCGGATCACTCATCATGGCGATCTCTCTGTTGCCGTGGCTCCTCAACATCTACCTGACCGCGCGCTACGCGCCCAAGGTTACGGTGGACGACCCGTGGGGAACGTCGCGCTCGCTCGAGTGGGCAACCAGCTGTCCGCCACCTCGCCACAACTTCACGAGCATCCCTCGTATTCGTAGTGAGTCGCCGGCATTTGACCTGAACCACCCCGAACTTGCTCCGGCAGGCTATGCACTCAGCGGCGGAACCTCGAACGCAGCAATTACCTCAGTGAAGAAGGGCTAGCTCAAATGAAGGGCAACATCGTCCTATTGACGGTTCTCGGTGCTTTCTTTCTCGTTGCATCGGCCGTGTATACCGTGTGGAACGTTTTGGCAACGGGTACGTGGGAAGTCGTCGGTACCGTCGGAATTCTTCTGTCGGCCATTCTCGCGGGCTTTATCGCGTTCTTCTTGAACGCCGTGAATCGCTCACAGGGTGGGATTCTTCTCCCCGAAGACCGTCCCGAAGCAGACATTGACGACGCCGATCCGGAGCTGGGTCACTTCAGCCCCTGGAGCTGGTGGCCCCTGGTTCTTGGCTTTGCCATTGGCTTGGCGTTCCTTGGCCTTGCCGTGGGCGTGTGGATCGCTCTGATCGGCATTCCACTGGTGATCATCGCACTCGTCGGCTGGACGTACGAGTACTACCGCGGAAACTTCGGCCACTAAACGAGGTCGAACAACCTCGGTCACTCATCTGGCCATGCACGGGCGCCTGTTACAAGACGAGGCGCCCGATGTGTGTTTAGCATGTGCGACAATGACTCACGTCGGTTTGACGGGTTGACGCAGTATCGTACGAAGCCGATCCGGCTGCGTTCGGCGCATGTCGCTGAGGCATATCTCGTGGTGGGGTCCCGCAAATGTCAAGCCTTGGTAAGGCATGAGCTCATTGTGTAGGCGCGCGAGGTGTCTTGTTTCAGACGCACAAGTGCCAATGTGCAGCATCTGAAGGCACAGGCCCTCCTCGATTTCTCGAATCGAAACAATTGGTACGCTCGGGTCTTTGACGAGTGAAGAGTCTCGTGCGGCCACGATCGCGTCGATGTCTACCCAATCGGGTATCACACTCAAGAGAGTCCATGACCATCGATCCCGTTGACCAGTCATGAATGCCGACGTGAAAAGACGAGTCACCGCGCTCCTAAAACGAGGGGCGTCAGGGTCGCCGTGGCCATCAACCGCCAGATATCGCAATCGGGGAATTCTTACGGATTCGAAGTCACGATTCGTTGGTGCATAGGCCTATGGCGCAGAAGCATCGCGACACCTACACCTCGGGGATGAACACAAAAGGGAGTGCCCCGACACGAGACGTGTCGGGGCACTCGTGAAGATGAACCTAGTGGCTCGAGTGTTCCAAGGCCGCTTGGTATTCCGTCGGCGTGACGGGGGCAATGCGGTCCTCAAAGAAGAACCGTGACATTGATACACGGAGACGCTGTGACGCCGTAATCTTGCCCAGCGGGTTCG